>JAPLPF010000204.1 GCA_026400325.1 Rhodobacterales bacterium | reverse complement strand
GCCAACCTCGACCGGGATCATCCCGCATTCGCGGGCCAGGAAGCGGGCGAGGGGGATTTCAAGCTGGCTGTCGGGGAAGAAGAAGATCCGCTTTCCGCGCAGGGTTTCCGAGACCACGGCAAGCGCGCGTTCGGCTCGGGCGCGGGGGGCGGCGATAGCAGCCTCGACCTTCTCACGCGCGATGCCGAAGCTTGCTGCAACGGCGTGCAGCCAAAGCGTCGTGCCCTCGGCGCCAAAAGGGAACGGGGCCGAGACATGCTGGACGCCCCGCTTGATCAGGGCGGCATGGGTAGCCCCCAAGAAGGGCTGCACCAGAGCGACGCGGGTGTTCGGACCGATGGCCGGCAGATCGGACGACCGGCGGGCGGGCAGGCAGCGGACGTTCGGTACGCCGATCGCCGACAACAGCGCCAGCATCTGGTCTTCCACCACATCCGGCAGCGCGCCGACAACCAGGAGCCCTTCGTCCCGGGTGGCGGCAAGGCCGGGCACCATAGCCTCAAGGCAGGCATCCTCGCCTTCGGTGAAGGTCGTCTCGATCCCCGAGCCGGAGTAGTTCAGCACGCGTACATGCGGCGCATGGATGCCGTCCAGCCGTTCTGCGGCGCGCTTCAGGTCGATCTTGATGACCTCGGACGGGCAGGACCCGACCAGGAACAATTGCCGGATGTCCGGGCGGCGCGCCAGCAGGCGGGCGACTTCGCGGTCAAGTTCGATATTGGCATCGGCCAGACCGGCAAGATCCTTCTCTTCGAGAATCGCAGTCCCGAAACGGGGTTCGGCGAAGATCATCACCCCGGCGGCGGCCTGCAGAAGGTGGGCGCAGGTACGGCTGCCCACCACAAGAAAGAAGGCATCCTGCATCTTGCGGTGCAGCCAGACGATCCCGGTCAGTCCGCAGAACACCTCGCGCTGGCCGCGTTCCTTGAGGACGGGCGTGTCGCTGCATCCCTTGGATGGGGTATCAAGGCTCATGCCGCCACCCCCGAGTCGCGGCCCTGATCAAGACGCGCGCGGCGCAGTTTCAGGATGAACTGTCCAGCGTTGACCAGATAGGTCGCATAGGCCGCAAGCGCGATCACCATCAAGCCGTGCGGAGTGAACGCGCCCGTCAGAAGCCCGTAAAGATACAAGGAATGCAACGCGATGACGGCAAAGCTGAAGACGTCCTCCCAGAAGAACGCCGGGGCAAAGAGGTACTGGCCGAAGACCTCTTTCTCCCAGATGGCACCGGTTACCATGATCAGGTACAGAAAGCCGGTCTTCACCAGGATCGAGATGGTCGCGGCCCCATAGCCTTCACCCGTCCACAGAAACCGCAGCACCAGCGCCAGCGACACCGCAAAAGCCAGGAACTGCGCCGGAGCCAGGATGCCCTGCACCATGGTCCAGGGCGAGGCGTCACGACGTGCGCGCTCTTCAGCCGAGTAAAGCTGTGACCTGGGGGCCGAACTGTGGGTCACTTGCGTCTTCACTAAGCCTCACTCCTGCGGCTGCCCCTGAAGGTAAAGTTAGCTGTGTGGGCAGAAGTGTCAACTAAAACTTACAGCTGTTCCGCAGAGAATATCTGCCTGCAGGTGGCACTTTTTAAGCCATGGGGCATCTGAAGGTGCTTGTTTTTCAGCATATTCTGCCGTAACTGCCGCAACGCCGCCTATCGAAGGCCCATAGTGTCAATTTGCTTTGACAATAGACGGGCCTTGGCGGACACTGAAAGGGAAGGCGTGGGCGCTGTCTGGCCCGCGTGCGAATCCGTCAGGTCAGGAAGCTTTCCCCTGGTGGCGGCTTAGGAGGCGGAATGCGCGACACTCGGCAGGACGGGCTGGATCACCACCCTGGGGGTGGCTTGTCTGTTCTGGCGCGGACTGTTGTGGCTCAGCTGGCCTTGCGTGACGCGGATCTTTCGTCGGCGGGATCGCGAAAACTGGATGACGAGATTGTGGCGGCCCTGGCAAGAGCCGTCGTTTCAGACGATCCGGTTGCCTTCCGTGCGATGCGGGCCGACATGCGCCGGGCCCGCATTTCCGAATCCGAGCTGGTGGACAGCTACTTTCCGGCCGTTGCCCGCTATCTGGGTTGTGCCTGGGCAGAAGATCGTGCCCCGTTCACCGACGTGTCGATCGGCGTCGCGCGGATGCAGGCGATCTTGCGTCAGGTGGGTCGGGACTGGACCAGCAACGCCCTGGCGCGGGCGGACAGTGCCACCGTACTTCTGGTGCTGCCCGAAGGCGAACAGCACAGCTTTGGCGCGATAACTCTGGCCGGTCAGTTGCGTCGGCACGGCATTTCTGTCCGGCTTGAAATTGGCGCAACGCCTGCCGGGCTGAACGCGCTTGTCCAGAGCAACAGGTTTGATCTGGCCATGATTTCGGTCGGATGCGAGGAAAAGCTGGCGATCTGCCAGAAGCTTGTCGCAGCGCTGAAGGACGGGTCCCGGCGGGGCCGGGGCGTCGGGCTGGGCGTGGCGGTTGGCGGCGCGGTGCTGGACCGCCCGGTTGATGTGAAGGGCCGGACCGGCGCCGACATCGTGACCAGTGATCCGATGGTCGCGATTGCGGGTGCTTGCATGACGGCGGTGGCGCCATCCGGCGAGACAGTCTGATGGACAGAAGTGTTGCGGCAGCGGCCGCAGGGAAACGGTTGAACGCGACGTGACAACGGATGGACGCCACCTGAGGGCGGCTGGCAAGTTGCCCGTCATTGCCCCGGAACTGATGACAGAGCTGTTGGCCAGTGCTGCCGACCTGACGCTTCTGGTCACGCCGGCAAGGCGCGTGGTGTCGGTTCTGGTGAACCCCGGACACCGGTCCTTTGGCCAGCTCACGGATTGGGAAGGTATGGCGCTTGCCGACATCCTGACCGAAGAAAGCAATCGCAAGCTTGATCTTCGTCTGCAGGAACTGCGTTCCGGCCAGGTCTCGGTCGCGCTGGAACTGAACCATGTCAGCCAGCAGGTCTGGGAATTCCCGGTGCGCTATGCGCTGCATCGGGTGGGTGCGGACGGATCGTTCCTGATGCTTGGCCGCGACTTGCGCCCCCTGGCCGAGGTGCAGCAGCAACTCGTCTCGGCGCAGCTTGCGATGGAGCGCGATTACGAGACGCAGCGCGAACTCGACACCCGTTACCGCGTGCTGATGGAGATGACGCGCGATCCTGTCATGCTGGTCTCGGTTTCCTCTGGCCGGATCACCGATCTCAACCCGGCTTCGGCAAAGCTTCTGGGCGGAACGCGCGCCGAACTCGTGGGCAGCGCCGTCGCGCAGGAGTTTGACGGCAGGCGCCGGGGAGAGTTCATCGAGACGCTTGCCAATGTCGCGGCGTCCGAGGCGGCCGCCCCGGTCGAAGTGACCGCCCGCCGCTCGCAGCGTCGGGTGCTTGTCGCGCCGCGTCTGTTCCGCGCGGCCGGAGAACGGATTCTGCTGTGCCTGATCGACCCGGCCGACAAGCAGTCCAGACCGGCTGATGACCTGTCCGACGACCTGCAACGGCTGTACCATGCCGGCGCCGATGGCATTGTCTTTGCCGACAGCGAAGGTGTCATCCGCGCGGCGAACGAGGCGTTCCTCAACCTGACCGATGCAAGCAACATCGCCGCCGTGCGTGGTCGGTCGATCGCCGACTATCTGGTGCGAGGGCAGGTTGATCTTCGGGTGCTTCTGGACAACGTCAAGCGGACTGGACAGCTGCGGCTTTACGCAACGCGGCTGACAACCGACTTCTCCGGCCAGGTGGCGGTCGAGCTTTCGGCAAGCTGGCTGAACGATGGGCCCAATCCGGTGCTGGTTCTTGTCGTGCGGGACGCCAGCCGCGCCGACGCGCTGCGGCGGTCTGGCACGGGCATGCCGGATGATGGCGCGCGGTCGGTGATGGAACTGGTCGGGTCATCGACGCTGAAGGACATCGTGGCGGAAACCACGGATGTCATTGAAAAGATGTGCATCGAAACCGCGCTTGAACTGACGCGCAACAACCGGGTTGCCGCGGCCGACATGCTGGGGCTGTCGCGCCAGTCGCTTTATGTCAAGCTGCGCAAGTACGGGCTGGTGAACCGCGACGGCGACTAGGTCGCACCGTAACGCCCTTTGGCGACATCACCGATTGATTCAGGTCAAGGAAGCCGCCCCGCCACAGTGTCAACATTGGTTGACACAAGGGAGGTTCGTTCCATGCGCATTGTCTTTGTCCATCCGAATTACCATTCCGGCGGGGCCGAGATTGCCGGCAACTGGCCCCCTGCCTGGGTTGCCTATCTTGCGGGGTCGCTCGGGACCGCCGGCTTCGACGACATCCACTTCATCGACGCGATGACCCACCACATCGACCACGACAGCTTGCGCGCGCGTCTGGCCGAGTTGCAGCCCGACCTTGTCGGCGTGACCGCGATCACGCCGGCGATCTATGAGGCCGAGGCGGTGCTGAAGATCGCCTCCGAGGTCGTGCCCGGTGCCGTGCGCCTTCTGGGCGGCATCCATGCCACCTTCATGTACCGCCAGGTCCTGACCGAGGCGCCCTGGGTGGACGTGATCGTCAGGGGCGAAGGCGAAGAGATCATGGTGGCGCTGGCCGAAGCGGTGCGTGATGGCCGTTGGCCGGACGACAAGCGCCGCATCAGGGGCCTTGCCTTCCGCGACGGCGACGAGATCGTGGCGACCCAGGCCGCCAGCACGGTCAAGAACCTGGACGGGATCAAACCGGACTGGTCGATCCTGGAATGGGACAAGTACATCTACATCCCCCTTGGCGTGAAGGTCGCAATCCCCAACATGGCGCGGGGTTGCCCCTTTACCTGCAGTTTCTGCAGCCAGTGGAAGTTCTGGCGCGACTACCGCGTGCGCGACCCGAAAAAGGTGGCCGACGAGATCGAGGATCTGGTCGACAACCACGGCATCGGCTTCTTCATCCTTGCCGACGAGGAACCCACGATCAACAAGAAGAAATTCGTCGAATTCTGCCAGGAACTGATCGACCGCGGCCTGAACAGCCGTGTGAAATGGGGCATCAACACCCGCGTCACCGACATCTGGCGCGACCGCGACCTGCTGAAATTCTACCGCGAGGCGGGGCTGGTCCACATCTCGCTTGGCACCGAGGCCGCAGCACAGATGAAGCTCGACCTGTTCAACAAGGAAACCACCGTCGCCCAGAACAAGGAGGCGATCCGCCTTTTGCGTGAGGCCGACATCTTCACCGAGGCGCAGTTCATCGTGGGCCTTGACAACGAAACCGCCGAGACACTCGAGGAAACCTTCCAGATGGCCTGGGACTGGCAGCCCGACCTTGCCAACTGGGCGATGTACACGCCCTGGCCCTTCACGCCGCTTTTTCAGGAGATCAAGGACCAGGTCGAGGTCTTCGATTTTTCCAAATACAACTTCGTCACCCCGATCATGAAGCCCGCCGCCCTGACCAGGGGGGAGCTTCTGGACGGCGTGATGAAGAACTACCGCCGCTTCTACATGCGAAAGGCGCTGTTCCACTATCCCTGGCGCGGGACCGGATTCCGGCGCAAGTATCTTCTCGGCTGCCTCAAGGCCTTCCTCAAGGCTGGTGTCCAGCGCACCTTTTATGACCTTGGCAAGGCTGGATACTGGGGGCCCCAGACCAAGGCATCAGTGGATTTCCACTTTGACGAGACCCGCACCATCGCCGAGGCGCAGATGCAGGACTGGGACGCCACGGCCGAACGCAGCCGCAAGCACAAGGAGCGGCAAGAGGCGGTGCGCACCCAGATGATGGACCGGGCAAAGGATCGTGCGGGCGTGCCGGACCCGGGGCCGGCGGATCTTCAGGTCAGGGCCTGTGGCGGTGGGCGCCAGCAGATGCCGGAACCGGCGGAATAGGCAATGGATGGCGGCTTTCAGGCCGAGTCGGATGCGCGGATCGGGCCGAACGCGATCCTGCAACTCCTCCCCATCCTGGACGGCGCGCTTGGTCGGGCAGGGCGCGACCGGCTGCTGTGGGGCATCGACCTGCCCCCGGCGGAGGCCGGCATGTGGCCCGAAGCCGCCTGCCGTGCTGCGCATCTGGCGGTCTGGCAAGGCTGCGGCGACCGGGCGGCGGCGATTCTGGCCCAAGCGGGGCAGGGCACCGCGAATTACATCCTTGCCCACCGGATCCCCGGTCCCGCCAAGGCGCTGATCCGCGCGCTTCCCGCGTCTCTTGGCGCGCGCCTTCTGTCCACCGCCATCGCCCGCCACGCCTGGACCTTCGCCGGGTCAGGCGAATTCCGCATCCTCTCCCGCGCGCCGCTGACGTTCGAGATCTGGCACAACCCGCTTGGCTTTCCGGGCCGCCCCAGCCTTTGGCATTGCGCAGTTTTCATCCGCCTGTTCAAGGTTCTCGTATGGCCCGAGGTGCGGGTCGATGCGTTCGACGAGGGTTGCGCGACCCGCTTCATTGTACATCCCCGCTAAAGCCGCTCATCGCTTCCTTGCGGGCGCACTTCGCTTGGCGCAGCGATGACGCCCGTCAAGGGGGAAGAGCGGCCCCGAAACGCCCGAACTGCGGCAAATCGGCGCTTGCCCGACTCCAAGTTGTAATGTTTAATTGACACATGAGTGTCAGCGATACCTTCCAAACACGGCAATATCCCGAACCGCGCGCCATGCTGCGGCTGATCAAGCCGATCACCTGGTTCCCGCCGATCTGGGCCTTTCTGTGCGGTGCGGTGTCGTCCGGCATCCCGCTTGGCGCGAATTGGCAGACTGTCCTTCTTGGCATGATCCTTGCCGGTCCCATCGTCTGCGGGATGGGCCGCCAATGACTGGTGCGACCGCCACGTCGACGCCGTGAACGAACCCGACCGCCCCATCCCATCCGGCCGCATCCCCGGCCGCTGGGGGCTGTGGATCGCGCTTGCGATGACCGTCCTCAGCCTCGCCGTCGGCTGGCTTCTCGGCCCCTGGGGGTTCGGCGCGACGGTGGTTGGCGTCATTGCTGCCTGGGCCTATTCGGCCGAGCCGATCCGGCTGAAACGCTCGGGCTGGTGGGGTCCGGGTCTGGTGGGGCTTTCCTACGAAGGTCTGCCCTGGTTCACCGGTGCCGCGGTGCTGCTGGGGACTGCGCCGAGGTTCGAGACCGTGACCATGGCCGCCCTTTATGCCTTTGGGGCGCATGGCATCATGACATTGAACGATTTCAAGGCCCTGGAAGGCGATCGCCTGCACGGCGTCCGGTCCTTGCCGGTTGTCCTTGGGCCCGAAGTTGCCGCCAGGATCGCCTGCACGGTGATGGGCATGGCGCAAGCGCTGGTGGTCTGCTTCCTGCTGGTGCTGGACAAGCCTTGGCACGCCCTGGCGGTTGCGGCACTTCTTGCCGCCCAGATCGCCGCGATGCGGGTTCTGTTCAGGGACCCCAAGGGCAAGGCGCCGTGGTACAACGGCACCGGGGTGGTCCTTTACGTTGCCGGCATGATGGTTACCGCCTTTGCGCTGCGGGGGCTGGCATGACGCTTGGCTGGCTTCAGATCGTGCGGCTTGGTCTGGTGCAGTTGTGCCTTGGCGCGGTGGTGGTGCTGACGACGTCAACGCTCAACCGGCTGATGGTGGTGGAACTGGCGCTGCCGGCGATGCTGTCGGGGGCACTGGTGGCGCTGCATTCCTTTGTCCAGATCACCCGGCCCAGCTGGGGCTTCTGGTCCGACGCACAAGGCAACCGCACGCGATTCATTGTCGGCGGCATGGCGATCCTGTCGGGCGGGGCTTTTCTTGCCTCGCTGATGGTTGCCATGGGCAGCGCCGGGCAGGGCTGGGGGCTGGCGGTGTCGGTTCTGGCCTATGCGCTGATCGGGATTGGGGCCGGGGCGTCGGGCACGTCCCTGCTGGCGCTTCTGGCCAGCGGCTGCGCACCAGAGCGTCGGGCGGCTGCAGCCACGATCACCTGGCTGATGATGATCTTCGGCATCGCCGTCACCTCTGGCGTGATCGGCGCGCTGCTGGATCCCTACTCACCGCAGCGCCTGATGGCGATTGTCGCGGTGGTCACGCTTGGCGCGGTCGTGCTGACCGCGGTCGCCGTCCAAGGGATCGAGCGCCGGGTCATTCCTGCCCGCTTGCCCGATGAAACCCCGCTGATGCAAGGACTGGCCGAGATCTGGGCCGAGCCGCGGACCCGCGTCTTTACCCTGTTCATCTTCCTGTCGATGACCGCCTTCTTCCTGCAGGAACTGATCCTTGAGCCCTATGCCGGCCTTGTCTTCGCCTTTTCGCCGGGCCAGTCCACCGGCCTGTCGGGCGCGCAGCACGGCGGCATGTTCGTCGGCATGCTGGCGGTGGGCATCGCGGTGTCGGGCCTGAAGATCGGGTCGCTGCGGGCCTGGGTCACGGCGGGCTGCGTCGGGTCTGCTGTCATGCTCGCGGTGATCGCGGCCCTGGGGCAACTTGGCATCGGGTTCCTGACGCCTGCCGTGGCCGTGCTGGGCGTCTTTTCGGGCATGTTCGCCATCGCGTCGATCGGGGCGATGATGCAGCTTGCAGGCCAGGGTCGGCCCGGGCGTGAGGGCACGCGGATGGGGGTCTGGGGCGCAAGTCAGGCCATCGCGCAAGGGGCCGGGGGCTTTGCCGGGGCGGCGCTGGTCGATGTGCTGCGCCTGTCGGGTGACACGGCGGATGCCTTCGGCGCGGTCTTCGTGATCGAAGCCGCCCTTTTTCTTGCCGCCGGCCTGATGGCCTGGCGGATCATTGACGGCGGGCGACTGCGCGCGCCATCCCCTCAACTCGTTCCTGGAGAGTAAGATGACCTATGACGTCTTCGTTGTCGGCGGCGGTCCTTCCGGGGCAACAGCAGCCGAGGATCTTGCCCGTGCGGGCAAGCGTGTGGCGATGCTGGACCGCGATGGCCGGATCAAGCCCTGCGGCGGTGCTGTCCCGCCCCGGGCGATCCAGGATTTCGCCATTCCGGAAGACATGATCGTCGCCAAGGTCAATGTGGCGCGCATGATTTCGCCCACGGGCCGGTCGGTCGATATCCATATCGAGAAGGGCTATGTCGGCATGGTGGACCGCGAACATTTCGACGAATTCCTGCGGGTCCGCGCGGTTTCGGCCGGGGCGGACCGACTGACCGGCACCTACCTCAGGATCGAGAGGGACGCAGTCGGCACCCATGTCGTCTGGCGCGACAAGGCCAGCGGCGAGGAACGGCGCAGTCTGACGAAGCTGATCATCGGTGCCGATGGCGCGCGGTCGGTTGTGGCCCGGGATGAGGGTCCGGGCGGCGACACCATCCCTTACGTCATCGCCTACCACGAGATCATCAAGGCGCCTGTTGCGAACAAGGACTATGACCCCGGCCGCTGCGACGTGATCTATGACGGCCGGATTTCCCCCGATTTCTACGGCTGGGTCTTCCCGCATGGCGATCAGGCCAGCGTGGGGATGGGCACCGGCATTGACGGGGTGAACCTGAAGGAAGCCACGGCAGCGTTGTGCGCCTCGGCAGGGTTGACAGGCTGCGAGACGATCCGCCGCGAAGGCGCGCCGATCCCCTTGAAACCCCTGGACAAGTGGGACAATGGCCGCGACGTGGTGCTGGCGGGTGATGCTGCGGGGGTGGTTGCCCCCTCGTCCGGTGAAGGGATCTACTACGCCATGCTGGGTGGGCGGGTTGCGGCCACGGCGGCGCAGGCCTGCCTTGCCTCGGGCCAGGCAAAGGACCTGAAACTGGCGCGAAAACTGTTCATGAAGGACAACAAGACCGTGTTCAAGGTGCTGCGGTCTATGCAGGACGCCTACTACAAGTCGGACGACCGCCGGGAACGCTTTGTCAGCTTGTGCCATGACACCGATGTACAAAAACTGACGTTCGAGGCCTACATGAACAAGAAGCTTGTCGCCGCGCGGCCCCTGGCCCATCTGAAGATCGGCGTGAAGAACGTGATGCATCTCCTGGGCTGGGTTCGGCCCGGATGGGTCGGATGATGGACGGCAGCCTGGAAGAAATGATTCCCGCCTGGGTGGACGGACATCTGACCCCGGTGGGCAAGCTTGCGGCGCACCAGCGAGGTCTGCGCCACAAGGCGGTGTCGGTCTTCGTGATGGACGGCCCGCGGGTCCTGATCCAGAAGCGCGCGGCGGGCAAGTACCACACGCCCGGCCTTTGGGCCAACACCTGCTGCACGCATCCCCGCTGGGACGAAGAGGCCGCAACCTGTGCGATCCGCCGTCTGCGCGAGGAACTTGGGATCACCGGGATTTACCCCAGCTATTCCGGCCGCGTCGAATACCGCGCCGATGTCGGGCGCGGCCTGATCGAGCACGAGCTTGTCGATATCTTCGTCGCCGAGGCTGGTTCCGGTCTTGGGATCACGCCCAACCCCGCCGAGGTGGAAGCCGTGCGCTGGGTCGATCTTTACGATCTGAAGGCCGAAGTGCTGCGCCAACCCGACCGCTTTACCCCCTGGCTGCACATCTACCTGACCGACCACCTTGACCGCATCTTCGGTGATCGGCTGATGAGCGTGCGCTGAAGCGAAAACCCGCAAATTTCTTCCTCAAGAAATTTGGCCGTGGCCGCGCAGCCAGTCCTTCATGACCGCAAGCACCGCTCTGGCGTCTTCTTCATGCGACAGATGGCCCAGGGTCGGCATCTCGCGGACCTCTGCCCGGGGCAGCATCCGGGCCGCCTCGGCCGACACGCGCGGCGGCACCACCTTGTCGCCTGCGTTTGCAATCAGCAGCGTCGGAACCGTCAGACCGGACGCCCCCGCCATCAGTTGGTCCACCCGCCAGGCGGCCATCATCCCAAGCGTTCCGTCGACATGGCCTGCGCGCCGGACCAGGGTTGCGTATTGCGCGATACCGTCGGCATCAAGGTGTGAGCCGGTGCCCTCGATCAACTGCCGGACCTTGGCTTCATTGCCCCAAAGCCGGCTGACGACAGAAGGCACGAACGGCGTCGCCGCCAAAGCCCGCGCCAGAAGGGGAAACAGGAACCCGGCAGCGCCGTCAAACTGGCCAAGCGCCGCGTTGATCCCGATGACGGCGTCAAGGGGCATCAGCGTTGACAGTTGCAGACCCAGCGGCACCCCCGCCGAATGGCCGATCACATAGCGGGGCGCCCACCCGGCCGCCGCGCAAAGGGCTGCCAGATCCTCGGCCATGGGCTGGATGCCGAAGCGGCCCCGCGATCCGGGCCTGGTAAAGCCCTGGCCCGGCAGGTCGGGCACCAGGCAGCGAAAGCCGTCCAGGGCGGGCACCAGCGACCGGAACGAATGGCCCGAAGCCCCGGCGCCGTGCAAAAGCAGCACCTGCGGACCGGTCCCGTGTTCGACCACCCACCAGTCATGCCGGGCGCGGATGCGGCGGGCATGGGTGCGAAGGGGCCAGTCCTTTGGAGGATCATCGGTCATTCAGGCAGACTGCACCGGACCCAGCGCCGCCTCAAGCGCCGTCGACATCCGCGCGGCATCGGCGCGGGGCAGGGGCAGATAGACCCCGCCCATCGCCGCCGACAGCCGTTTCAGCCCGGCCTCGGGGCGGCTGGCGGTGTCGATCACCACCGAAGCGGCCCCGGTTGCCCGCCAAAGACGCGCCATCCGGGCGGTGTCCGCTTCGGCCCGATCACGGCCCGGGCCGCCGTCCAGGGCGACATTCGCCCGCCCGTCGGTCAGGAGGGCCAACACCGGCGTCAGCCCGCGCGCTCGCGCCCGAAGGGCCGTGTCATGGGCCAGCCTGAGGGCTGCAGCCAGGGGCGTGCCTCCGCCGCCCGGCAGCCCTGCGAGCCGTCGCTTGGTCTGCACCAGCGACCGGGTCGGCGGCAGCACCAGGTCGGCCCCAGCCCCGCGAAAGGCGATCAGCGCCACATGGTCGCGCCGTGCATAGGCCCGGGCAAGAAGAAGTTCGACCGCCCCCTTTGCTTCAGCCAACCGGGCCAGGGCGGCGGACCCCGAGGCATCGACGGCGAAGATCACCACCCGTTCCGTCCGTTCCTGATGGCGACGGATGCGCAAGTCGGCTGGGCGAATGTGCAGGCGGCGATCCGGCAATACGGGGTCCGGTGACGTGGGGATGCCCCCCCCACCCCATCCCTCGCCCACGAGGGGGGAGGGGGGCGCTGGTGGCATGGCTGCGTCAGGGTGATTTCCCCAAGGGCGCAGCGTGGTCTCAGGCTCCATCCCTCCTCCTTGTGGAGAGGGGATGGCGGTGGGGGGCGGAAACAACGTGGCCGAAACCTCGCGTCGGCGCACGGCTTGCCATGGGGCCGCCGCGCGCAGGGTGGCGATCAGGTCAAGCCGGTGCCCGCTGTCGGGCCGCCCGGGGCGTGAGGGCAGGGGCCGGCCGCGCCGGTGGCCGACCTTCGCCTCGCCCGACCCGGTGCCCCCTGCCATTGCGCGCGCAGCCCGCGCGGCGGCCAGACGGTCCAGAAGATCGGCGGGCAAGGCCGCCTTCACGGCTTCAAGCATCAACTCGTCGGGCAGGTCCAGACTTTCGGTCTGCGCGTCGGGTTCGCTTCCCGGGTCGGGCTCGGGCGAGGGGGGTGGGGGTGCTTCGGCCTCGGCCTGCGGCATTGCCCGTGCCCGATGTGCAAAGACCAGTTCTGCCGCTGTTGTCAGGTCGTCGCGCCGGATGCCAGCGTGGCCACGCAATGCGGCGACCACCCGCGCAAGCTGCAACGCCAGAAGCGGCGCGCGGAGCCCCGGGATGTCCAGCGCAAGCGCCACAGAGGTCAGTTGCCTGAACGCAGCCTTCGGCACCCGCACGGTGGCAAGCTGCGCGCGCGCTTTGGTGATCCGGGCCATGTCCAGCACAAGGGGCGGGGCATCGGCATCGGCGAGACCGTCCAGCGTCAGGAACAATGCCAGTCGGTCCGCCAGCGCCGGGGGCAGCGCCTCTTCGGGCTCGGCCCCTTCGTCCAGCGCAATGAGGCAATGACCGGGACCGCCCAGCGGTCGTGCGGCAAGCCCGGCGGGACAACGTTCCGCCATGGTCAGGACCAGGGCCGACGGCCGCGCCAAAAGCCCTTCGGACCGGACGGGGCGCCCTGCGGCAAGGGTGGCGGTCAGGTGAAGGCCACCATAAAGCGCCTCATCCCCCAGGGCCGGATGCAGGCGGCGGTGGGGCAGGGGCAAAGCCTCGGACAGCACGTCGGTCACCCGGTCGCGCACCGGGCCTGCGCGCGACCGCAGCCACAGCCCCTTCAGCCCCGCCGGATCGACCGCCAGCGCCATCAGCGCCAGCCACACCCGCGCCCATGGCAAGGCCGACGCCACCTCGCCCACGGCCGGGGGGGGCGCTGCCACAGGGTCCGCAGACCGGGTGTCGGTGGCGCTGGGAGGTGACATTCTGGTCAGGGCAGCACCTCGGCCAGAGACCGGCTGACCCGGGCCGCCGATCCCGCCTCGTCCAGCGGGTCGCGGCGAAGCCGGTGCGACAGCGCCAGCGGTGCCACCCTGCGCAGGTGGCTGCGGTGCACGGCCGTGTCACCCTCGAAGGCGGCAAGAGCTCGGGCTGCGCGCAAAAGTGTCAACTCGCCCCGCAGCCCGTCTGATCCAAGCGCGATGCACAAGGCCGCGCAGTCATGCAGCACGGCACCGGGGGTTTTCAGCTTTGGCAGCGCCGCACGCGCGGCAAGGATCTGGTTGCGCAACCCCGCATCCATCGGCCGCCAGGTCTTCATGAAACGGTCATGGCTGTTTTCATAGGCATCGCGCCGCTTGATGACCTCAACCCGGGTTTCGATGTCCCTGGGGCTTGCCACCTCGACCGAAAGGCCAAACCGGTCCAGAAGCTGCGGGCGAAGCTCGCCTTCCTCGGGGTTGCCGGACCCCACAAGCACAAAGCGTGCGGCGTGTCGGATCGACAGGCCCTCACGCTCCACCACATTCTCGCCCGACTGCGCGACGTCAAGCAGCAGGTCGACGATGTGATCCTCCAAGAGGTTGACCTCGTCGATGTAAAGATACCCGCGGTTCGCCCGGGCCAGCAGGCCCGGCTCAAACGCCTTTTCGCCCCGGGTCAGCGCGCGTTCGATGTCAAGGGCGCCCACCACCCGGTCTTCGGTCACGCCAAGCGGCAGATCGACAACGGGGGTAGGCCGGGTCACGATCCGGTCGGTCACGCCCTGCGCCCAGTCCGGCGAAAGCGCGCGCCGGGGAGAGTTCACGGGGCAACCCTCGACCACCTCGATCGGCGGAAGAAGCGCTGCCAACGCGCGGACGGCCGTGGATTTGCCGGTGCCCCGGTCGCCAAAAACCAGAACGCCGCCGATGCCTGGATCGACGGCCGTCAGGATCATGGCGGTCTTCATGTCCTCCTGGCCGACGATGGCCGAGAACGGAAAGGGTTGGCGCTGGGTCATCGGGTCCTCATGCGGCAGGGCAGGGCAAGATCGGGAAAGCCGGGTGTCATGTGTGGCCAAAGCCCTTTCCGGCAGGGGGAAGGAGAGGCGCCTCCTGCAAGGGGCGGGTGTGGGTCGTATGCAATGCGCCTGCGCCATGTATCATGGGGTTGGCGGGCACAATCCCGCTGGATTGGGTGCCTGGCCCCCTTCGGCTGAGGGTCGCAGGGGATTTCCCCCCTTGCGTGGCGAGGGCGACCGGGCAAGAGGCTCGGCCCGTCAGCACCGTATCTGCGGCATGTGCAAGCGGGGCTGGCGCGGTCCGGGTCGGGCTGGCCAGAAGCGGCACACCGTTCCACCGCCCCTCGACCCCAAGGACGCGGAACCGGGCGTAAAGCTCGTCAGTGAACCAGCCTTCTTCGCGCACGGCCTTGATCGCCCGGCCATGCGGACCGTCACCCCGGGCAAAGCGGGTCATGCAGGCGGCGTCGGGCCAGATCGAGAATGTGATCTGGTGCAAAAGCGGTACTTCGCCGATGCCGATCTTGAAAAGGACATCGGGGTCAGCGCCGATAACGGCCGAGATGTCGGGCACCCGCTTCCAGAACCGCACCGCCCGGCCCGGCTTGACGCTGGCGCGGGTCAGGACGGCCAGCGGGCCTTCGGGATCGGCGGGGTGCGGTTCGGGGACAAAGGGATTGACGCCGCCCCAGGACCCGCGCGAAGACAGGGGCGACAGGAACACCGTGCTGCTTTCGCGGGCCTTCCTGCGCCAGCGTCGCCAGACCGGGCTGCTGGCCGTTCCGGCCCGCGCTGCCGCCTCGTCCGGCCAGACCGCAAGGATTGCCCAGACCCCCATGTTCGGCTTTGGCGTAAAGCCTTCGCCCGTGCCCGACCCGCACAGTTTCCAGAACATGAGATGCGGTTCGCGCCGCAGGGCCAGACGGGCGGCCCCCATCTGGCCGACGGCCCAAAGCCGGGGCAAGACGCCCTGAAAGCGGAAGAGGCTGAGGCTGGCGGTGGGCATGCGTGCCTCCAGTGTAAGAAAACACTGACAGTCTATCGCAAAACATTCGCACGGGAAGGGGCTGTTTTGCCGCATGAACAGGGTAGTTGTAAATCTGGGTAGACACCGTATCATCCCCAGCATGAACCAGATCATCCCCCAGGTCCCACGTCAGGCACAAGGCCAGGCTCTTGTCATCGGCGCGGGGCTGGGCGGTCTTGCCAGCGCCATGCGGCTTGGCGCCAAGGGTTGGCGTGTTACCGTGATCGACCGGCTGGACCGACCCGGCGGGCGGGGGTCGTCCATCACTGACCAGGGCCACCGGTTCGACCTTGGCCCGACCATCGTGACCGTGCCGCAGATCCTGCGTGACCTGTGGTCGGCCTGTGGTCGCGACTTTCACCAGGATGTCGATCTGCGCCCGCTGGACCCGTTCTATGAAATCCGCTTTCAGGACGGCCGCCACTTCACCATGCGCCCCGGGGTCGAGGCCATCCGGGCCGAGGCTGCGCGCCTGTCGCCTGCTGATTCGGCCGGGTTTGACCGTTTCCTGGCCGATGCCCGCACGCGCTATGACTTCGGGTTCGAGGATCTTGGCCGCCGCCCGATGCACCGGCTGTGGGACCTGATCAAGGTCCTGCCAAAGTTCGCCTGGCTGCGGGCGGACCGGTCGGTCCACGCCCATGCCGCGCGGCGTGTCACCGACCCGGCCCTGCGTTTTGCGCTGTCGTTTCACCCCTTGTTCATCGGGGGCGACCCGTTTCGCGTGACCTCGATTTACGCGCTGGTCAGCCATCTGGAATCGTCCTTCGGGGTGCATTACGCGATGGGTGGGGTGCAGGCGATCGCCGATGCCATGGTCCGGGTGATCGAAGGACAGGGCGGCACGGTCCGCTTGCAGACCGACGCGGACGAGATTGTGACCAGGGATGGCCGCGCGGCCGGTGTCCGGCTGAAAACGGGCGAGACCCTTGCCTCCGAAATCACCATTTCCAACGCCGACCCCGGCTTTACCTATGGCACGTTGCTGCGCAACCACAAGAAACGGCGCTGGACCGACAAGCGCATGGCCCGGTCGCGTTGGTCGATGGGGCTTTTCGTCTGGTATTTCGGCACCAAGGGCACGCGCGCGATGTGGCCGGATGCCGGGCACCACACCATCCTTGTCGGCCCGCACTACCGCGAACACATCCGCGATCTCTTTCGTACGGGGAAGATCACCGAGGACATGAGCCTTTATGTCCACCGCCCCACGGTGACCGACCCGTCTGCAGCGCCGGACGGCGATGACACGTTCTACGCGCTCAGCCCGGTGCCGCATCTTGGCCATGATGCCGCCGACTGGCCTACCTTCACCGAAACCTACAAGGCCCGCGTCGCCAAGATGCTGGAGCCGATGCTGCCCGGCTTTCGCGACCGCATCACAGCCGAGCGTGTCTTCACGCCCGAGACGTTCCAGACCCGTTACAATTCGCCTTACGGTGCCGGTTTCTCGCTGGAGCCGCGTATCTTCCAGTCGGCCTGGTTCCGCCCCCACAACGTGTCCGAGGAACTGCCCGGCCTTTATCTTTGCGGCGCGGGCACCCATCCGGGCGCGGGTGTTCCCGGCGTGATCGGCACGGCCGAGATCCTGGGCCACTTGATCCCCGAGCCCGCCGTCCGCGCTACCGCCCCCCCAGTCAGGATGGCCGCCGAATGACCGCCCGACCCCCCTCGACGTTCATCGCGGCTGCGGACCTTGAGGCCTGCCGCGCAGCGATCCGCACCGGCAGCCTTTCCTTCCATGCCGCGTCACGCCTTTTGCCCACAACGCCGATGATGCGGTGGATGAATGCGACGATAAGGCCCCGGCGGTGCTGGCGTTGCGCGACCGGCTGGATCTGGTCTTCGAAGGCCGCCCGCGCAACGCGCCAGCCGACCGCGCCTTTGCCGCCGTGGTGGACGCGTTCGAGATGCCCCGCGCGCTGCCTGATGCGCTGCTGGAGGGGATGGCCTGGGATGCAACCGGCCGGCGCTACGGCGATCTGTCCGGGGTGCTGGATTATTCGGCCCGGGTTGCTGCGGCCGTGGGCGCAATGATGTGTGTGCTGATGCGGGTGCGTGACGCCGATGCGCTGGCCCGGGCCTGCGATCTGGGACTTGCGATGCAGCTTACCAACATCGCCCGCGACGTGGGCGAAGACGCCCGCGCCGGTCGGCTATACCTGCCGGTGGACTGGCTGACAGATGCCGGGATCGACCCTGACGGGTTTCTCGACAAACCGGAGGCAAGTCCCGCAATCCGCAAGACCATCGCGCGGCTTCTTGCCAAGGCGGACCAGCTTTACCTGCGGGCCGGGGCCGGCGTTCCGGCGTTGCCCGTGGCCTGCCGCCCGGGTATCCTTGCTGCCCGGTCGATCTATGGCGGGATTGGCGCGTCGGTGGCGCGCAACGGGCACGACAGCCTGACCGCCCGAGCCCGCACCACCAAGGCGCAGAAGCTGGGCTGGATCGGGCTTGCCACGGTTCAGGCGGCAGGCACCATGGTCATGCCGCGCCCGGCAACCCTGCACGCCCCACCCGAGCCGGAGGTCGCCTTCCTTGTCCGCGCTGCGGCGCGCCAGTCGTCCGCAAGGGGCCGCAGCGACGCGCTCATGTCCGTGCTGGCCCAGCTTGAAGCGCGTGACCGCGGGCTTTCGGCCTGACCCCTGTCCCGCCTTTCGCGGTTGATCGGCAGTTGTCTACCGGATGAAACCGGCATATCCCGGATTGCAAAGAGGTGCTGTGCATGGATTTCGGGCTGTTCGCAATCTACCTTGCCGCCTGTGGTGCCGCCGCGGCCACGGGGGCGATGTTTCCCACCGGCCCCTGGTATGTCGCGCTGAAAAAGCCGTCCTGGAACCCGCCGAACTGGGTGTTCCCGGTGGCGTGGATGTCGCTGTACATCTTGATGTCAGCCGCCGCCGCCCGCGCGTCGCTGTTCGAAGGGGCCAGCGTCGGCCTGGCACTTTGGTCCGTGCAGATTGCGTTCAACACGCTCTGGACCCCGATCTTCTTCGGGCTGAGGCGGATGCGCGCGGCGCTGGTGCCGATGGCGGGGCTGTGGCTGTCGGTGACGGCGACCTGCATCGCCTTCTTCACGGTGGATTTCTGGGCCGGGCTGATGTTCGTGCCCTATGTCGTCTGGGTCACCGTGGCCGGGGCACTGAACCTGGCCCTTGTGCGCCTGAACCCCGAGGCGTCGGTCGGCGCGCAAGCAGGGGTCTGACGCAAGCCGCTGGCCTCAGTCGAACACCCAGCCCTTGCGACGCGGCACCCGGACCGCGATCATCGGTTTCAGCAAGGGCTGGCGATAGCGCACGAGGTCAAGCGCCTCATGCACCCCGGTCGTGGTCTCACCCCCGATCCGGGTTTCCACCAGGGACCGGGAATAGAACGGCGCGTCCAGCAGGCTCATCTTCTGGCGTGGCTGGAACCCGGCATCCGCCCGGGTTTCCCGTCGCAAAGCCCAAAGGCTGCGGCGAAAGGGCGCGACCGGTGGCGGAGCAATCTCTTGCACGGTTCCGTCGCGCAAGACTTCGACCCCCAGCGCGAGGGTGGACCCGTCACGGCGCGTCGCGTCGTAAAAGCAGACCGTCCGATCCTTCAGCGGGAAACGTCCCCAGGTCCAGAACCGGAAGTCGGCCTCAAGTGCCGCCGTGCCGAAATTCGCGTCCCAGTAGCCGTGGCCTTCCCACTTGTGGCCCTGGCTGAGGTCAACCTTCACCCGCGCGATGGGGGCAAAGGGTCGCCAGCTGTGTGACCCGTCCGGCGTCAGCCGCGCCTCGACCCCGGTCAGGGCCTCGGGCGTCAGGGTGATCGTGCCCCGGACCCGGGATACCAGCGGCAGGGCCGAGATTTCATTGACCTCCACCACCAGGTCCTGCCCCGTCCAGTGCATCGACGATGGCCCGATCTGCAGCCGGTCGGGCGTCTGGCGCAGCGCGGGGCGGCCCCGGTCGGTCATCGTGAAGCGCCCGCCCGGCCCGTAGGTCGCGACATTCAGGCAGACGTGGTTCTGCGGCTCGCGCCGGCCGGACCAGCGATACCAGGGTGAAAAGACCGACCCGATGAACCCGATCACCGAGACGGCGCGTGCCCCGTCGTCACTGACCCCGTCAAGATACCACCAGGCATAGCAGTCCGGGCCGACATGGACGCTGAAGTCAGGCCCCTTTTGGTCAGGCCCCTTTTGGTCAGGTCCACCATCACCGCGTCCGCCGCGTGCTGGCCGGAGAGCGCCGCCATCGGCACTCCAGCCCCCGGATGCGCCCCCCCGCCCGCGAGGTACAGCCCCGCCACCTTCGTCCGCGCCCCCGGTCGCGCGAAGGCCGCGAAGGTCCCCTCCGGACTGCGGCCGTAGATCGCCCCCCCGGACCCCGGGAAAAGCCGGTCCAGCATCGCGGGCGTTGTCAGCGTCGATCTGCCCGGCTCGGGCGTGAACCACAGCCCCTGTTTGCGAAGGGTCTGGAAGGTGCGGGCCTGGCATCGGGCGAAATCCTCTGGCTGGTCGGGGTGGTCTGCGGGGGCGTTGACGATGATCTCGAACCGCTCGTCCCCGTGCGGGCGGATCGGGGCATGACGGTCCTCGGCGCAGATGTAAAGTGTCGGGGTCTGTGGCATCTCGCCCCGCGACAGGGGGCCGAATTCGCCGCGGGTGTCGTCCGGGAAAAAGACGTTGTGATGCAGAAGGTCATGCGCAAGCGGGCCTTCGGTTTTGGCAGCAAAGGACCAGACCCAGGCCGAAAGGCTGCGCGGGCCAGTGGCGCTGCGGGGCAGGGCGGTCTCCAGCCCCTCGCCCAGGTGACCCGCCGCCAGCGCGGCAGGGTCGCCGGCAAAGACGCAGGCCGCGCAGGGCAGGGTCTGGCCATCGGCAAGCTGGACCCCCGTCACCCGCCCGCCTTGCCGGACAATCCGCCGCGCGGGGTTTGACCAGCGCAGATCGGCGCCAAGCCGCCTTGCCAGATCGGCCAGGGCCAGGGCCAGCCGGTGCATCCCGCCCGACACCGCCCAGACCCCCGCCGCCTCGGCCCGCCAGATCAGCGACAGGACGGCGGGCGAGTGGTCAGGCCTTCCGCCGACGTAAGTGGCATAGCGCGCGAAAAGCTGGCGCAGGCGTGGGTCGCGGAACTGGCGGTTCAGCATCCCCGACAGCGACCGGCCCGGCACAAGAGCGGGCCAAAGCGACGGATCGCGCAGCGCTGCCAGGATGATCGCGGGCAGGTCCGGTCTGGCCGCCTGCATGACCGGAGCATCGAAGGCGACGTGCAGGGCGCTGGCCAGCCGGTCAAAGCGGCGGAAGGCCAGCGCCTCATCCTGACCGGCAAGGGCGGCGATCGCCTGCGCGTCGGTTTCAGTTGCGCCGGTCAGGTCCAGACGGCTGCCGTCGGGCCACCAGTGCCGGGCCAGAACCGCTTGCGGCAGAAGGGACAGATGATCGTCCATCCGCTCGCCTGCCAAGGCGAAAAGATCGTCAAAGACCGCGCGCCGGGTCAGGACGGTCGGTCCGGCGTCGACCGGCCCCGCAGCGGACGGCACCGTGCGCATCTTGCCGCCCGGACCTGCCGCCGCCTCGACCAGGGTGACGGGCTGACCTGCCGCCGCAAGCCGGATCGCGGCGGCAAGTCCGCCCATTCCGGCCCCGATCACGATGACAGTCTCAGCTGGGTTGTTCATGCGGTCAATCTAGCCTGTCGCAAAATGATGTAAACCAAAACAAGCATCGGACTGTAAGTTTTAGTTTACAACTGCCCCCCCCGGTGCCAGTCTTGCGTCAGGGTGCCACCGGGGCCACCCGGCTGGCTTGCAGGTGTGTGATGGACCTTTCCACAAGACTAGAATCCGCGCTTGCCGGGGCTGTCCTTCTGGGCCAACGTTCACCTGCCGGGGCCGAGGCGGTGCCGCAACGGTTGGCGGCGGCCCTGGGCCATGCCACGATGTCAGGCGGTGCAAGGATCCGGCCCACCATTCTTCTGTCGGTCGCGCTGGCCTGCGGCGACGACCGGCCCGCGCTGTCGGATGCGGCGGCGGTGGCGCTGGAGCTGATCCATTGCGCCAGCCTTGTCCATGACGACCTGCCCGCCTTCGACAACGCCGACCTCAGGCGTGGCAAGCCGTCGGTTCACCGCGCCTATGGCGAGCCTTTGGCAATTCTTGCCGGCGACAGCCTGATCGTCCTTGCCTTCGAGGTGCTGGCGCGGGCTGGTACTGTCGCGCCTGACCGGGCCTTGCGGCTGGTGCTGGCGCTGGCGCAGCGCACCGGCATGCCGGGCGGCATCTGTGCGGGGCAGGGCTGGGAATCGGAACCCACGGTCAACCTTGCAGCCTATCACCGGGCCAAGACGGGGGCGCTTTTCGTGGCGGCAACCCAGCTTGGCGCGATCTCGGCCGGGCAAGAGCCTGAACCCTGGGAAGAACTTGGCGCCCGCATCGGTGAGGCGTTTCAGGTGGCCGACGATCTGAAGGACGCGCTGCTGACAGCCGAGGAAACCGGCAAGCCCGCAGGACAGGACGCGGCGCACGGCCGTCCGAATGCGGTTGCCTTGATGGGCGTGCAGGGCGCGGTCCGGCATCTGAAGGACATCCTTGGCGGGGCCATCGCCTCGATCCCGTCCTGCCCGGGCGAGGCGAGGTTGGCCGGTCTGGTGCGCGCCTATGCCGAAAAGATGACGCCGGTTGATCTTGGGGCGCAAGCAACCTCGCGGGTCGCGGCGGCAAAATGACCGAGACCGGCCTTGATGCCGGGCTGCCCCGCCCGCGCAAAGGCCCGGGCTGGGCGGCAAAGCTTGCGTTGCAACCCTGGTTCCACCGCCTTTGCGCCCGGGTTCCGGGCCTGAGCGGGATCGCGAAAGCCGAAGGATCGGCGCTGTTCTCCATCGTTTCGGGCTTTGTGCAAAGCCAGGCGCTGCTGGCGCTGGTGGAATTGCGCGTGCTGCACCGTCTGGCCGAGGGGCCGCTGCCGACGGCCCGGCTGGCCCCCCTGTGCGGCGTACCCTCCGACCGGATGGCCGTGCTGCTGCAGGCCGGAGCGGCGCTGAAACTGGTTCGGCGCAAGGGTGACGACTGGCACCTGACCACGCGCGGTGCGGCCTTTCTGACCGTGCCGGGGCTGGAGGCGATGGTGCGGCATCATCCGGTCCTTTACCGCGATCTGGCTGATCCGGTTGCCTTTTTCCGGGGCGAAACCTCGCCTGAACTGGCAGGCTTCTGGCCCTATGTCTTTGGTGCGGGCGGGGCGGCTGACCCCGACCTTGCCGCGCGCTATTCCGATCTGATGGCCGACAGCCAGGGGCTGGTGGCGGAAGACACGCTGCGGCTGGTGGATTTTCGCGGGATCACGCATCTGATGGACGTGGGCGGCGGGACCGGAGCGTTTCTGGCAGCGGTCGGCCAGGCGCATCCGGGCCTGCGCCGCACGCTGTTCGACCTGCCTGCGGTCGTCGCCGGGGCGCGGGCGCGGCTGGGGGCGGATGTCGCGATCCTGCCCGGCAGCTTTCGCGACGAGGCCCTGCCGCAAGGCGCGGATGCGATCAGCCTGATCCGCGTCCTTTATGACCATTCCGATGCCACCGTGGCGGCCTTGCTGGCCAATGTCCGGCAGGCGCTGCCCCCCCGCGGTCGGCTGATCATTTCCGAGCCGATGTCAGGCGGCGCGCGGCCTGATCCGGCGACCGATGTCTACTTCACCGTTTACACCCTGGCGATGCAGACCGGCAGAACACGGTCGGCCTCCGAGATCGCCGGATTGCTGAGGCAGGCAGGGTTTGACGCCATCTCGCCGGTGCGCAGCTTGCGGCCGTTCGTGACGTCGACCCTGACCGCCACGGCGCCTGCAGATTCCCTCCCGAAACTGTCTAATTAAATTGACAGTCTGAAATGTAAGGTTAAACTTACACTATGGCCGCAGACTGCCGCCGGGGAGAGACAGACGTGCAAACGACGGCAGTTATCCTGCAAGGGGCAAGAAAGCTGGGGCTGGAAACCCTGGGTCTTGTGGCCCCCGGCCCGGATGATCTGGTCGTCGAGGTTTTGCATTCCGGCATCTCCACCGGGACGGAAAAGCTGTTCTGGTCCGGCACGATGCCGCCCTTTCCGGGCATGGGCTATCCACTGGTTCCGGGCTATGAGGCCGCGGGCACGGTGGTCGAGGCTGGAGCCGACACCGGCTTTCGTGTTGGTGAGACGGTCTTTGTGCCCGGCGCAAACTGCTTTACCGGCAATGTAAGGGGCCTCTTCGGTGGCGCCTCGCGGCATCTGGTGACCAAAGCCTCCCGCGTGGCGCGGATCGATTCGGGCATGGGGGCGGAAGGCGCGCTTCTGGCGCTGGCGGCAACGGCGCGGCATGCGCTGGCCGGGTTCAACACCGCCCTTCCTGACCTGATCGTGGGGCATGGCACCCTTGGCCGCCTTCTGGCCCGGCTGACCCTTGCGGCCGGTGCGCCTGCGCCAACGGTCTGGGAGACCAACCCGATTCGTCGGGAAGGGGCACCGGGTTACCCCGTCATCGACCCTCAGGATGACCCGCGCCGCGACTATCGCGCGATCTATGACGCAAGCGGTGCACCTGGTCTTCTGGACCAGCTGGTCATGCGCCTGAAAAAGGGTGGCGAGATCGTGCTGGCCGGCTTTTACACCGACCCCGTCGCCTTTGCCTTTCCGCCCGCCTTCATGAAAGAGGCGCGCTTTCGGATTGCCAGCGAATGGGCGCCCGAAGACCTGACTGCCACCCGGTCGCTGATCGAAAGTGGCGCGCTGTCATTGTCGGGTCTGATCACCCATCACCGCCCCGCTGCCGATGCAGCACAGGCCTATGAGACCGCTTTCACCGACGCGGGCTGCCTGAAAATGATTCTCGACTGGAAGGGCCACGCATGAACGACGTACCGAACCTGAAGTCCTTCGATGCCCGCCTGCGCGAGGAGGCCCATGAAGAGCCGACGCTGGAGATCCCCCATGATCCGCCGTCAAAAAAGACCCAGATCATCGCGATCTATGGCAAGGGCGGGATCGGCAAGTCGTTCACGCTGGCCAACCTCAGCCACATGATGGCCGAGATGGGCAAACGGGTCCTTCTCATCGGGTGCGATCCGAAATCCGACACCACCAGCCTTCTGTTCGGCGGCAAGGCTTGCCCGACAATCATCGAAACCTCGACCCGCAAGAAGCTTGCCGGGGAAGAGGTCAAGATCGGCGATGTCTGCTTCAAGCGCGGTGGCGTCTTTGCGATGGAACTTGGCGGACCGGAGGTTGGCCGGGGCTGCGGTGGGCGCGGGATCATCCATGGCTTTGAACTGCTTGAGAAATTGGGGTTCCACGACTGGGACTTCGACTATGTCCTGCTCGACTTTCTGGGCGATGTGGTCTGCGGCGGGTTTGGCCTGCCGATTGCCCGCGACATGGCACAGAAGGTGATCCTCGTCGCCTCGAACGACCTGCAGTCCTTGTACGTCGCCAACAACGTGTGTTCGGCGGTGGAATACTTCCGCAGGCAATGTCGGCATCGCGGGGCTGGTCATAAACAAGGACGACGGCACGGGTGAAGCGGCGGCTTTCGCGGACGCCGTGGGCATCCCGGTGCTGGCAGCGATCCCGCAGGATGATGACCTGCGCAAGAAATCGGCGAATTATCAGATCGTTGGCTCGTATGAAAGCCAGTGGGGCCCAATGTTCGAACAGCTTGGGATTGCCGTGGCCGAAGCGCCGCCGGTGAAACCGAAGCCGCTGTCGCAGGATGGCCTTCTGGGCCTTTTCAGCGCGGAAACCACTGGGGCGGATTTCGTGCTGACCCCGGCGACCGACGCTGACATGCGCGGCAAGAACGCCGCCGTCAAACCTTCGCTGGAAGTGGTGTATGACAATGTGTGATCTCGAAGCCCTTGCTGCTCTGGAAGCAGCCTTGAAAGCGCTGGAAGCCCGGAAGGTCGCCAAGTGACCGAAGGCCTTCGGCACACTCTGGTAGCTGCGGACCCCCAGGCGGGGGGAGAAGGCCCCGGCGCCGGGGCTGATGCCCAGGTCATGACGGACGGCATGGGTTGCCATGCTGGTGCCGCGCAGATGGACGCGGCGGCGCGGGCGGCGGGAAATTCGGACCTGCTTGACGGCTACGCGAAGGACTACCCGCAAGGCCCGCACGACAAACCACAATCCATGTGCCCGGCCTTCGGCTCGCTTCGCGTGGGACTGCGGATGCGGCGGGTGGCGACCGTGCTTTCAGGGTCTGCGTGCTGCGTCTATGGCCTGACCTTTGTCAGCCACTTCTACGGCGCGCGGCGGTCGGTGGGCTATGTGCCCTTCAACTCGGAATCGCTGGTCACAGGCAAGCTGTTCGAAGACATCCGCGATGCGGTGCATGAACTTGCCGACCCTGACCGCTATGATGCCATTGTGGTGACAAACCTTTGCGTTCCAACAGCTTCCGGTGTTCCGTTGAAGTTGCTGCCAAGCGAAATCAACGGCGTGCGGATCGTCGGTATCGATGTGCCGGGCTTTGGCGTGCCGACCCATGCCGAGGCCAAGGACGTGCTGGCAGGGGCGATGCTGAAATACGCCCGCGCCGAGGTTGAGGCCGGGCCGGTCCAGGCGCCCGAGCGGGGTCGGTCGGATCGTCCTGCCGTGGCCCTGCTGGGCGAGATGTTCCCCGCTGACCCAATGATGATCGGCGCGATGCTGGCCCCGATGGGACTGGCGGCTGGCCCTGTGGTTCCGTGCCGTGAGTGGCGTGAGCTTTACGCCGCGCTGGATTGCGGCGTCGTGGCGGCGATCCATCCGTTCTATACGGCGGCAATCCGTGAGTTTCAGGCGGCTGGCCGGGCGGTCGTGGGGTCGGCTCCGGTCGGTTATGACGGCACGATGGGGTGGTTGAAGGCCATCGGTGAAGCCTATGGAATTTCTGCCGAAAAGGTGGCTGCTGCGCAGAACGCCTTTGGACCTTCGATCAAGGGTGCGCTTGCCGCGACGCCGATCAAGGGCAGGATCACCTTAAGCGGATATGAAGGCAGCGAACTTCTGGTGGCGCGGCTTTTGATCGAAAGCGGCGCGGATGTGCCCTACGTCGGCACCGCATGCGCACGCAACGAATGGTCGGCGGCGGATCGTGACTGGCTGGAAGCCAAGGGCGTGGCGATCAAGTTCCGCGCCAGCCTCGAGGATGATCTGGCCGCGATGGAGGGCTTCAAGCCTGATCTTGCCATCGGGACCACTCCGGTAGTGCAGAAGGCGAAAGCGCAAGCGATTCCATCGCTTTACTTCACGAACCTGATTTCTGCCCGACCCATGATGGGGCCTGCCGGGGCCGGGTCGCTGGCGCAGGTCATCAATGCCGCCATTGGCGGCAAGACCCGCATGGAAGGGATGAAGGACTTCTTTGAAGGTGTGGGCACGGGCGATACGGCCGGCATCTGGGAAGGATCGCCGAACCTGCGGCCCGACTTCCGCGCGATCCATCAGAAGAAACTCGACAAGGCCGCCAAGGCTGCCAAGGCCGAGGAGATGATCTGATGCTGATCCAGGATCATGACCGGGCAGGCGGCTACTGGGGGGCGATCTATGCCTTCTGTGCCGTCAAGGGCCTCCAGGTGGTGATCGACGGCCCGGTCGGTTGCGAGAACCTGCCGGTGACATCCGTCCTGCACTACACCGACGCGCTGCCGCCACATGAGTTGCCGATCGTCGTGACCGGCCTGGGTGAGGGCGAGATGTCATCGGGCACGGAAAGCTCGATGGCGCGGGCCTGGAAAACGCTTGATCCGGCGCTGCCGGCGGTGGTGGTCACCGGAAGCATTGCCGAGATGATCGGTGGCGGGGTCACCCCGGCGGGCACCAACATCCAGCGCTTTCTGCCGCGCACCATCGATGAGGACCAGTGGCAATGCGCCGACCGGGCGATGACCTGGATCTTCACCGAGTTCGGGATGACCAAGGGCCGGATGCCACCCGAAAAGGCGCGCGAAGCCCATGACAAGCCGCGCGTCAACATTCTGGGGCCGATGTACGGCACCTTCAACATGGCAAGCGATCTGCACGAGATCCGCCGTCTGGTCGAAGGCATCGGTGCCGATGTCAATATGGTGATGCCGCTGGGCGCGCATCTGGCCGAGATGCGGAACCTGGTGAACGCTGACGTCAACGTGGTGATGTACCGCGAGTTTGGCCGGGGCCTCGCCGAATGTCTGGGCAAGCCCTACCTGCAAGCGCCCATCGGGCTCGAAAGCACCACGAAATTCCTGCGCCAGCTGGGCGAAATGCTGGGTCTGGACCCCGAGCCGTTCATCGCCAAGGAAAAGCATTCCACGCTGAAGCCCCTCTGGGACCTTTGGCGGTCCGTCACGCAGGATTTCTTCGCGACGGCCAGCTTCGCCATTGTCGCGAACGAGACCTACACGCGCGGCATCCGCAACTATCTGGAAACCGACCTTGGCCTGCCTTGCGCGCTGGCTGTGGCGCGGGTGGCCGGGACCAAGACGAACAATGAGGCCGTGCGTGCGGGCCTGCGCCAGCACCGGCCGCTGATCGTCATGGGGTCGATCAACGAAAAAATGTATCTCGCGGAACTGAAGGGCGGGCATGGACCCGCGCCAAGCTTCATCCCGGCAAGCTTTCCCGGTGCCGCAATCCGCCGTGCCACGGGCACGCCCTTCATGGGCTACGCCGGCGCGGTCTACCTTTTGCAAGAGGTCTGCAACGGCCTTTTCGATGCGCTTTTCCACATCCTGCCGCTGGGCACCGAGATGGACAGCGCTGCCGCCACGCCCACGACGCTGCGCCGCGATTTCCCCTGGGATGTCGACGCGCAGGCCGAACTGGACCGGATCGTGAGCGAGCATCCGATCCTGACAAGGATTTCAGCGGCCCGGACCCTGCGCGATGCGGCCGAGAAATCGGCGCTTGATCAGGGGGCGGAACGGGTGGTTTTCGAATTCCCACGGCGCAAGCCATGGCTCAGGCCTTGGCCACCGCACGCCGCGGGCCGAATTCTATGTCTACTTCTCGCTGATCTTCCTGATCGCCATCCCCTTTGCCGCCGTGGCCTGGGGGGTCGCCATGATCCGCGACCGTCACATGCCGGTGCATGGGCCGCTGGCCCGCGCCTGGCGCGAAGCCGGGGCCATCACCCCGGCGATCTTCCGGCCGTAAGGGCCGGACGTCATTGCCCGACACGCCGCTGGCGTCGAGGGCAGCTCTGCCGCACCCGGAAACTGGGGCAGCTCGATCTTTCCGGTGGGCGCGCGCCCGCCCCACCGGACCAGAATTCACCGTATCCCTTCCGTCTGACGGGTGGGGGGTGCGGAGAAACTCGGGGAGGCATACCGCCGACCCGTGAACCCAGCCGCAGGGTATGCGGCGTCAGTCTGCCCATCCGGAGGATCGAATGGCTGATAAATCCGACCTGAGTTTTACAGGTCTCACCGACGGGCAAGCGCAAGAGCTGCACTCTGTCTACATGAGCGGTCTTTGGTTGTTCGTAACCGTTGCCGTCGTCGCTCATCTGGCGGTGTTCATCTGGCGCCCGTGGTTCTGAGGAGGAACAAGAGATGTCCAAGTTCTACAAGATCTGGCTGATCTTCGACCCCCGCAGGGTTTTCGTGGCCCAGGGCGTGTTCCTGTTCCTTCTGGCCGCGATGATCCACCTCGTGCTTCTCAGCACGCCCGGCTTCAACTGGCTTGAAGAAGCTGGTGCCCGTGCGATGGCTGCACAAGGCGTGGTTGCGACCGAGTAGGCCAAAGGCCTTCGTTGCGGGCGGCGGTCTGACCGCCGCCGCCCGCAACATCTGAAAGAACGTCACATTCCAGGGCCAGACGCGTCACGCGCCCAGATCGCTCGACCCCGGACCAAGCGGAGAGTGAAGCATGGCATTGCTCAGCTTCGAACGAAAATATCGCGTGCCTGGCGGCACGCTGGTCGGAGGCAACCTCTTCGACTTCTGGGTTGGTCCGTTCTACGTCGGCTTTTTCGGCGTCACGACCTTCTTCTTTGCAGCCCTTGGCACGATCCTGATCTTCTACGGGACCGCGCTTGAAGGGGTCTGGAACCCCTGGCTGATCTCGATCGACCCGCCGCCCGTGGAATACGGCCTGGCCTTCGCACCCTTGCGAGAGGGTGGGCTTTGGCAGTTGATCACGATGTGCGCGGCCTGCGCCTTTGTCAGCTGGGCCCTGCGCGAGGTCGAAATCTGCCGCACTTTCCTTACGGCATCTTCACCCATCTCGATTGGGTGTCGAACACCGGCTACAACTATGGAAACTTCCACTACAACCCGGCGCACATGATCGCGGTGAGCTTCTTTTTCACCAACGCGCTGGCGCTTGCGCTGCATGGTGCGCTGATCCTGTCAGCGGCCAACCCTGAAAAGGGCAAGGAAATGCGCACCCCGGAACACGAGGACACGTTCTTTCGCGATTTCATCGGCTATTCGGTCGGCACGCTGGGCATCCACCGGCTGGGCCTGCTTCTGGCCTTGAACGCGGGTTTCTGGAGCGCGGTCTGCATCGTGATCTCGGGCACCATCTGGTTCGAACAGTGGGTTACCTGGTGGGACTGGTGGCTGCAGCTGCCCTGGTGGGCAAACATTCCGGGAGGCGTAAATGGCTGAGTATCAGAACATCTTCAACCAGGTTCAGGTGCGCGGCGCCCCGGAAATGGGGATGGTCGAAGGCGTGGACCTCGGCAACCGGGGGCGGGGAGCGACCTTCTCGACGCTGGCCGGCTGGATCGGGAATGCCCAGCTTGGGCCGATCTATCTGGGCACGATGGGGGTGATCTCGCTGTTTGCCGGAACCGTGTGGTTCACCATGGTGGGTGCGTGGTTCTGGTATCAGGCGGGGTTCAACCCGGCGGTATTCCTGCGCGACCTGTTCTGGCTGTCGCTGGACCCGCCGTCGTCGGACTATGGCCTGCGCATCCCGCCGATGGCGGAAGGCGGCTACTACCTGATCGCCTCGTTCTTTCTTTTGGTCAGTGTGCTGTCCTGGTGGGTTCGGACCTACCTTCGGGCGCAGGCTTTGGGGATGGGCAAACACGTCTGCTATGCCTTTGCCAGCGCGATCTGGCTGTTTCTGGTCCTGGGCCTGATCCGGCCCATCCTGATGGGATCGTGGAGCGAGGCCGTACCTTACGGCATCTTCACCCACCTCGACTGGACCAACAACTTCAGCCTTACTTACGGGAACCTGTTCTACAACCCGTTCCACGCGCTTTCGATTGTCTTCCTCTACGGCTCGGCGCTTCTGTTCGCCATGCACGGGGCGACGATCCTGGCCGTCAGCCGCTTTGGCGGCGACCGGGAACTGGAGCAGATCGCCGATCGGGGCACCGCCTCGGAACGTGCCGCCCTGTTCTGGCGCTGGACCATGGGCTTCAACGCCACGATGGAGGGAATCCACCGCTGGGCCTGGTGGTTCGCCATCCTGGTCACGCTTACTGGCGGTATCGGGATCCTCTTGACTGGAACAGTCGTCGACAACTGGTATGTCTGGGCGCAGCTGCACGGCTACGCACCGCTGAACTGAGGAGATCACAATGACCACGAACGAGCATGACTTCTCGATCTCGCGCCGGGCGCAGTTGACCACCTGGATCGGCGGGCAGATGCTGCGCGGTGCAGGCTACGCCGCGATACTGGTGGTGGGCTTCGGGCTGGTGCTGACGGTGATCTGGTTGATCGGCACCCTGCTTCCGGAAGAAAGCCGTCAGGCGCCTGACCCGAACACCTGGAGCAGCCTGGCGGTGCCCGGACCGCAGGCCATCGCTCTGGCCTGAAGGATCCGGGGGCTGAAGGATCCGGGGGCCTGAAGGATCCGGGGGCCTGAAAGATCGGGGGGGGCGGGCCGTTGCTGGCGCCCCCCGCACAGCCTTCCGGGCCATCGCCGGCCCGGTTCCGGGGCGCGACCATGAGCCCGGTTCCCTTCCTGTTGGCGACAGGGACCTGGTGCCGTGTGGGCCCTGTCCGCACGGCACTTTTTTCATCAGGAGACAGCAATGGAAACGCCAAGCCGCACACCGACGCTGGACCGGGTGGCAAGCCCGGTTGACCTCAAGGCGCTGAGCGATGCCGACCTTGCGCTTGTCGCGCAAGAGTTGCGCACCGAGACCATCGAGACTGTCAGCCGCACGGGCGGGCACCTGGGGTCATCGCTGGGGGTGGTCGAGTTGACGGTGGCGATCCACGCGGTTTTCAACACGCCCTTTGACAAGCTGATCTGGGACGTCGGCCACCAGTGCTATCCGCACAAGATCATCACCGGTCGGCGCGAGGCGATGGGAACCTTGCGACAGAAGGGGGGCCTCAGCGGTTTCACCAAGCGATCCGAGTCCGAGTATGATCCCTTTGGCGCGGCGCACAGCTCGACCTCGATCAGTGCCGCGCTTGGGTTTGCCATGGGGCGCCGGATGGGGATGCCGGTCGGCGATACCATCGCGGTCATCGGAGACGGGGCGATCACCGCCGGCATGGCCTATGAGGCGATGAACCACGCCGGGCACCTGAAGGAGCGGCTGTTTGTCATCCTGAACGACAACGACATGTCGATTGCTCCACCCGTTGGCGCAATGTCTACCTATCTGAATGCAATCGCCGAAAAGGGCCCGCTTGCCGTGCTGAAGGCTGCGGCCGAGGGGCTGGAGGCGTCACTGCCCGGCCCGGTTCGTGACGGTGCGCGGCGCGCGCGCAGCCTTGTCACCGGATTGCCCGGTGGCGGCACCCTGTTCGAGGAGTTCGGCTTTGAATACATCGGGCCAGTGGATGGCCATGACATTCCTCAGCTTCTTGCGACCTTGCGAGCGGCCAAGGCGCGGGCCTCGGGGCCGGTCCTGATCCATTGCGTGACGGTCAAGGGCAAGGGCTATGCCCCGGCGGAAGGGGCGGACGACAAATATCATGGCGTGGCCAAGTTCGACGTGGCGACCGGGGTACAGGCCAAGGGCAAGTCGAATGCGCCAAGCTATACCCAGGTCTTTGGCGACAAGCTGACCGAGATGGCCGCGCGTGACCCCCGGATCGTGGCGATCACGGCGGCGATGCCCGGTGGCACGGGACTGGACATCATGGCACGGCGCTTTCCGGCGCGGGTTTTCGATGTGGGCATTGCCGAACAACATGGCGTGACTTTTGCCGCAGGCCTTGCAGCCAGCGGCATGCGCCCCTTCTGTGCGATCTACTCCAGCTTCCTGCAGCGCGGCTATGATCAGATCGTGCATGACGTGGCCTTGCAGAACCTGCCCGTGCGCTTTGCCATCGACCGGGCCGGGCTGGTCGGCCAGGACGGTGCGACACATGCCGGGGCCTTCGATATCGGCTTTCTGGCCAACTTGCCCAACATGGTGGTGATGGCGGCCGGGGACGAGGCCGAGCTTGTGCACATGATGGCAACCGCCGCCGCGCATGACACAGGGCCGATCGCATTTCGATATCCCAGGGGCGAGGGGGTCGGGCTTGACCTGCCCGCAACGGGTGAAGTGCTTGAAATCGGGCGCGGGCGCATGGTCCGCGAGGGCGGCACGCTGGCGATCCTGTCCTTCGGCGCGCATCTGTCCGAGGCGCTGGCAGCGGCCGATCTTCTGGCCGAAGAGGGGATACTGGTCACCGTTGCCGATGCCCGCTTTGCCAAGCCGCTGGACACCGCGCTCATCGACCGGCTGATTGACGCGCACGGCGCCCTTGTCACGCTGGAGCAGGGGGCCACCGGCGGGTTCGGCGCGCAAGTGCTGCACTATCTTGCCGGGTCAGGCGGCCTTGACCGCGGGCGTCTGGTCCGCACGCTGACGCTGCCAGACACCTTCATTGATCAGGCCAGCCCGGCCGAGATGTATGCCGCAGCTGGTCTGCGCGCCGCGGACATTGCGGCCATGTTGCGAGGATTGGCCCAGAAACTGGAACAGACTGTCGTGTCAATCGCGCGTCCGCGGCTGATCTGACGCTTGCATTTATTGCGCCTGCCGGTCACCGTGACGGTGGGTGTCCAGGGGTTTTGCATGTGGGATTTCAGTGTTTCCAAGGCTTTGAGCCTGATGTTGCGCACAGCGCCCTTCATCCTGTTCCGTGTGGTCGTCTATTTCGGCATTGCCGTTGCACTGGTCCTGATGACCGGAACCGGCGCGGGGGTCGGCTATGGTATCGGCGTGTTCGGAGATGACGAATTTCAGGCCACCAGCACGTTCTGGGGGGGAACCCTTGGCTTTGGCCTGACGGCGGGCGTGATCTTCTTCTTCCGCGACTACATCCTTTATCTGGTGAAGGCCGGCCATATCGCGGTCATGGTCGAGCTTCTGGACGACACGCCACGTCCAGACGGACCCATTCCGGGGGGGCAGGGTCAGATCGCCTATGCCCGAACGGTTGTGACAGACCGGTTCGGCCAGGCATCGGCGCTGTTCGCTCTGGACCGGCTGATCAAGGGGGTGGTCACGGTGATCACCGGGCTGCTTGAAGGGTTGATGGCCTTCATCCCGATCCCCGGGCTTGACCGGCTGGCGGGGGTGTTGCGGGCCTATCTTCGGCTGGCGGTGGGGCTGGTGGACGAGGTGATCCTTGGCCACGCGATCCGCACGCGATCGGAAAATGCCTGGGAAGCGGCGCATGACGGGCTGGTCCTTTATGCGCAGAACACGCGGCCGATGCTGGTGGCGGCGGCCTGGCTGACGCTGATCACCTGGGTGCTGTCGGTACTGGTATTTCTGGTGATGCTGGGACCAGCCGCCGCAGTGGTCTGGCTTTTGCCCGGCGACGGCAGCGCCGGGATGTTCGTCTTTGCCGTGGTCTTTGCCTGGGCAGTCAAGGCCGCGCTGATCGAGCCCTTTGCGGTAGCCTGTCTTCTGCAGGTATTCTTCAAGGTCACCGAAGGCCAGGAACCCACGCCCGAGTGGCGCGGTCGGCTGACCCGGGCTTCGACCAAGTTCCGGCTTCTTGGGGAAAAGGCGGTCGGCTGGACGCCCGAAAGCTCCAAGGCGGACGGGCCGGACATCTGACAGGAAAGTCGGCCCCGAAGGTCTTGCGCGGGACTACGGAGAGGCGTTGACACAGCGCCACTTGCGTTGTGCAGGTGCCAGCCTGATTGCGATCCCCGATTGCGATCCCCCGGTTTCTATGGCAAACCATGAGCAGAGCAGAAGTATACTGACGGGTCCAGAATGAGCGAGTTCGAAAACCGCCGGGTCATGATGGTGGATACGCAGGTCCGCCCGTCTGATGTGACCAAGTTTCCGATCATCGACGCGATGCTCACGGTCCCGCGCGAGACCTACGTTCCCGACGGCCAGCGCGACGTCGCCTATGTCGGCGAGAACCTCGACATCGGCCAGGGTCGTGTGGTGCTGGAGGCCCGTTCGCTGGCCAAGCTTCTGGATGCGCTGGACATTCAGCCAGACGAAATGGTTCTCGATCTGGGTTGTGGCCTTGGGTATTCGGCAGCGGTGATCGCCCGGCTGGCCGATACGGTCGTGGCGGTGGAGGAAGACGAGTCGCTTGCCGCCGAGGCCGGGCGCATCCTTTCGCAAGAGGGCGTGGACAACGCACTTGTCGTTCATGCTCCGCTTGCCTCCGGGGCTGCAAAGCACGCCCCTTACGATGTGATCACCGTGCAGGGCGGTGTCGAGCAGTTTCCACAGGCGCTGGCAGCCCAATTGCGTGAGGGTGGGCGGGTCGGCGCCGTATTCATGGACGGTGCGCTTGGGGTCGCCATGATCGGCTTCAAGAACGACGGCCACGTAACCTGGCGCCCGGTGTTCAATGCCGCTGCCCCGGTTCTTGCCGGGTTCGGCAAGGCGCGGGTGTTTTCGCTTTAGGTCCGAAGGGACTCTGTCCGTCCCGGGCGCAGTCTTGCCCGTCCGGACCAAGAAACGGATCGCCCGCGGCAGGTGGCGGGCAAATGAGGGGTTGTTTGGCATGCGGGCTTGGCTTCAAGCGGTCACGGTGGTTCTGGCTGGGGTTCTGGCAGGGTCGGCTGCGGCACCCATGGCGGGGGCGCAAAGTCTGACGGATGCCCTTATTGCCGCGTATCGAAACTCCAACCTTCTGGAACAGAACCGCGCCGTGTTGCGGGCCGCCGACGAAGATGTGGCAGTGGCCGTATCGTCCTTGCGCCCGGTGGTAGCCTATACGGCCCAGGCCGGTTGGAGCAAGGCCGACCTTGCGACCGCTTTCGGGCGGACCACCGTCGAGGGGTTGAGCGCGTCCTTGACGCTTAGCGCCGAGCTGACCCTGCTTGATTTCGGGCGCAGTGTCCTGGCAACCCGGCAGGCACTGATTGCCGTTGAGCAGCAAGTGCTTCTGGCTGCCGTTCAGGCCTTTGCCGATGTGCGTGTGGCGCAAGAGGTTGTCCTGCTGCGCCAGAACAACTTGCGCCTGATCACGGAAGAGCTGCGTGCCGCCGAAGCCCGCTTCGAGGTGGGAGAGAACACCCGCACTGATGTGGCGATTGCCGAGTCGCGTCTTGCCGGGTCGAACGCGCAGCTTGCAGTTGCCGAGGGCACGCTTCTTGTCGCGCGCGAGGCATACAAGGCGGCGACCGGCGGCTACCCTGGCACGCTTCGCGAACTGCCAACCTTGCCTGCGTTGCCACGCACGCTGGAGGAGGCACAGGAAGTCGCCCGCAATACCAACCCGTCGATCCGGCAAGCGCAGCAACTGGTGACGGTCTCTGACCTGCAGGTCGCGCTCGCCGAGGCCGCGCGCCTGCCGACGGTCGGGGCAGGGGTTACACTCCGCCGCGACGATCTGGGTCTTGATACCCAAAGCATCGGGCTGACAATGAACCAGACGCTTTACGCAGGGGGCCGGATCTCGGCCCTGCAGCGCCAGGCCATTGCCGGCAAGGACGCCGCACGCGCCGCTCTGCAGCAGACAGCTGTGCTGGTGATGCAGAACGTGGGCGTCGCCTGGGCCAACCTGAACGTGTCCTTCGCGTCGATCGAAGCCACGGATCAGCAGATCAACGCAGCGCAGACCGCTTTCGATGGCGTGCGTCAGGAGGCCGAAGTTGGTGCCCGTACCACCCTTGACGTGCTGGACGCCGAGCAGGAACTTCTGGACGCCAAGAATGCCCGGCTTGAGGCCGTGGCGCAGCGCTATGTCGGCGTGTATCTTGTGCTGGCCTCGATGGGGCTGCTGACTGTGAATCATCTGCAGCTTGGCATTCCGACCTATGATCCCGAAGCCTATTTCAATGCGGTGAAGAATGCGCCAGCCCACTCGGTCCAGGGCGCAAAGCTTGACCGCATTCTGAAAAAGATCGGCAACTGACACTCCCTTTCGGGACAGCCGACAAGAAAGACGTTGCCGCACATGCGGTTGGCGGGTTACGTTGATCTGGATCGTGGCAATGAACGACGGGACACAGATGTCAGGGCCGCTCAGTTCCAACGAGATCGAGGATGTCGTCTCATCGGTCCGCAGGCTTGTGTCGGTTGACGTCCGGCAGAGGCCGGGTGCGCCGGGTGCGGTCACGGAACGGCTTGTGCTGACCCCGTCCTTGCGCGTTGTCGCCGAAGCGACCGACGCCGCGCCGCTTATCCTGACCGAACGCGCCGTTGAAGAGGATGCCGGTCCTGACTCTGGAAAAGCCGAACCTATTGTCGCAGATCCGCAGGAAGCGGCCATGGCCGTCGATGTCGAGGAGGACTGGGAGGACGATCTTTGGTCGGACCCTGACACGGCCCTGGCAGAACTTGCGCTTGCCGTCGAAGAGGCTGAACTTGTGACATCGCCCGAAGATATGGCGGACGAGGGGGCAGAAGCGGGTGCCGAGGTCGCGGCCGAGTTCCAGCCCGACTGGAACAGCGCCGGGCCAAGCCCGGTGGTGCCCTTTCCGGCCATGTCACCCGGCAAGCCCGGGCCGGAGCGGATATCTGACCCGGTCCCTCCGGTGTCGACAATGCCGCAGACGCTGACTGATACGGACGGAAACCCGCTGACCGTTCTGGACGAAGCTGCCCTGCACGACATCATCCGCCAGCTGATCCGGGAAGAGCTGAAGGGCGCATTGGGCGAGCGGATCACCCACAATGTCCGCAAGCTCGTGCGGGCCGAAATCAACCGTGCCCTGACGGCCCGTTCCCTGGACTGACCACAGGGCCGGGCGCCGGAAAAGCAAAAGACGCGCCACAGCGGGGCGCGTCTTTTCCTTGGTGCAATTTGACAGTCCGCGGGATCAGGCAGCTTCTGCCTGGTCAGCCTCAAGCAGGTGGCGGCGTTCCGACTCTTCGCGGCTGAGGGCCACCGAGGTGCGCACGCCCTTGCCGACAAACTCCATCAGACCCTTCACGACCCGCTCGTTCGGGTCGATCCCAGCGCAGGACAGTACTTCACGCCCGTCACGCGACCGCGCCCAGCGGGCGATCTGGTCTGGTCCGTTGCCATATTTCTTGTCATCGGCAATGGCGTCATCCAGCGCGGCCAGAACCACGGCGGCGAACAGCTTGCGCGAACGCTGGCCTTGTTCGAAGTTGAAGGCAGTGCTGTCGATGGAATCAAACATCGGTCGGTCCTTGTTCTTGCTCTTGTCTTTTTCTGCGTTCGACGGTTGTAACGATTTGATCACGATTCGGGGCTTCATGTTTCGAATAACGGCTATGCACTGGCTGCATGGCTTGTCAGAAGCGCTACTGCATATAGTCGTATTGCCGGGGCCACTTATCGCAGATATAGGGGCCGTTCAGTCTTTTTCAACCAATCCGCGAAGGCCTTGTCCGTCCCATGCCGAAGATCAACGGAAACGAAATCCGCCCCGGAACCATTGTGGAACATGATGGCGGTCTCTGGGCCTCGGTCAAGGTGAACCATGTCAAGCCCGGCAAGGGCGGCGCTTTTGCGCAGGTGGAGTTGACGAACCTGCGTGATGGCCGCAAGCTGAACGAACGCTTCCGGTCGGAAGACAAGGTCGAGCAGGTCGAGCTTGAGATGAAGGACCAGCAGTTCCTGTATGAAACCGACGGTCGGCTGGTGTTCATGGACAGTGAGACCTATGAGCAGATCGAGCTTGATGCCGAGCTTTTGGGGGATCGCAGACCGTTCCTGCAGGACGGGATGACCGTGTCAGTCCAGTATTTCGGCGAAGAACCCCTGAACGTGACGATTCCGCAGAAAGTCACCTGTCGCGTGGTTGAAACCGAGCCGGTGCAGAACGGCCAGACTGCCAGCAAATCCTACAAGCCGGCGGTGCTGGACAATGGCGTGCGGATCATGGTGCCGCCCTTCATCAACATTGATGAGGTGATCGTGGTCCATACCGAGTTGATGGAATATTCTGAACGGGCTTGAGCCCCCTGGTCCCCGGAAAGGAACACCACTTGGCCCGATGGCTTTACCTTTCCAGCTATCACTGGCTAGTTCTTTTTGCGGCAATGGGGATTTCAGCCGCCCTTCTGGCATGGATCTCGTTCGGGTTGTTCAATCTTGCGATGGCCAACCTTGCCTTCCTGACCAAGTTCGGCCCGATGGCGATTGCCGAGGGCGGGCTTTTGCAGGCGCTTGAAATCGGCGTAAAGGCTGTGCTTGCGCTGGTTCTGTACTTCGGCTTCAAGGCCATCGAGCACGAATTGATCAATCGCTGGCGGGACCCGAAGGGCTGAGTGGTCAGGTTGGCCCCGGCGAGGTTGGGTCAAGCTGGAGCGACGCAGCACCCGCAGTCAGCGTTGCGTCCGCGCGGTCAAAGCGCAGATAGGCGATGGCCTGATCGCCTGACCGCGTGAAAAGCTGCCCGGCAGGCTTGCCGTCAGCCAGAATCTCGGTGCCGGCCGACGCCTTGCCTTTGACCGACACGCGGGCGAGGCCTTTGCGCAATTCGGTCTTGTGTTTCATCCGGGCGGTAACTTCCTGGCCGACATAGCAGCCCTTGCGGAAATCGACGCCATGCAGCCGTTCGAACCCGGCTTCCAGGATGTAGCTTTCATCCGGCAAAAGCTCGGTTCCGCTTTCAGGGATGACATGCGCCACGCGGATCCTGTCCCAGTCGATGACGGGTGGGGTGCCCGGTTCCGCGCGCCAGGCCCGCCAGCCGAGCGCCGGGTGTCGGGGGTCGGCGAGGGCATCAGACGGGGCGTCGGGCGGGGTCTGGCCAAGCCCGCGCTGGACATGCAGGGCCGTGGCGGCAATCTGCACATCGGCGCGCAGGCGGTACATCGTCAACCGGCGCAGGGTCGCTGGGGCCAGGACCGTGGTGATGTCGATCAGAAGCTCGCCCCCGGCCCGGCGGAGCACGAAGAAATCGGCCAGATACTTGCCCTGTGGGGTAAGAAGCGCGGTCCACACGATTCCGGGCCCTGCGTCAAGCGGGCGGAGATCGTTCGTGACCAGCCCTTGCAGGAAGGTCAAGGCATCCTTGCCGGTCAGGGACCAGACGGTACGGTCGGGGGCAGCTTCGCCTTGGGTCATGCGGGCAACCTTAGGCTGCCGCGGCGCCCGGGGGAAGGACCAGATGTTCAGCACCCTCGGGCAGCAGAGGCCTGGTTGCCGTTCCGGACCACAGCCCTTGCCGCCACGACATTGCCTCTTGAAGCCTGTCCGACAAAACTGGCCTGCGGTTTTGTCGAAAGACCGGCGACCGGTAGGGGGCTGAAGCCTGCCTGATGCTTCTACCTGCGTCAGACAGGGTTTAGCGGACCGGCGCCGGATACTTCTCGACCCAGCCGGTTGCCTGTTCATAGGCCCGCGCCATTTGCAGAACCGCCATCTCCGACTGCCGCTTGGCGATCAGCTGCATGCCCATCGGCAGACCGTCAGTGCTGAAGCCAGCGGGCAGGTTCATCACCGGCGTTCCGGCGAGGCTCCATGGCAGCACGACCCCCATCCACTGGTGATAGGTCTCCATTTCGCGGCCGCCGACCGTGGTGGGATAGGGCGTGGTCACGTCGAACGGGAAGACCTGCGCGGTCGGGGCAAGGGCGAAGTCGTACTTGCCGAAGAAGTCGTTCACCGCGCCGTGCCAGCGGGTGCGCGACATCGAAGCCTCGAACACCTTGTCCGAGGCGAGGCCGAAGGACCGCTGCACCTCCCACTGGGCCGGTTCCTTCATCAGCGGGCGCAGGGCCGGGTCGGCGTAGTAATGGCCAAGGTAGTTGCCGATGATCCAGGCGCGCAGGGTAAGCCAGGTGTCCCAAAGCTCGGCCGGGTCGAAGTCGGGCACGTCCTCGACCACCTCGCAGCCAAGGTCGGTAAAGGTCTTGAGGTTGGCCTTGCAGACGTCCATCACGCCCGGGTCCATCGCGAAATAGCCGTTCCAGTCGCCCATCCAGGCGATCTTCTTGCCCTTCATGTCGGCTTCCAGAGGCCCGGCGAACATCGAGGCATCGACGTTGACGGAAAGCGGCGCGCGGGGGTCGCTACCGGCCTGGATCGACAGCAGCATCGCCACGTCCCTGACCGTGCGAGCCATCGGCCCTTCGATCGCGAACTGCTGGACGAAAAGCTCGTCCGAGGGCCAGAAGGGCACCATGCCTGCGGTGGGGCGCAGGCCGTAGATGTTGCAGAAGGCCGAGGGGTTGCGGATCGACCCGGCAAAATCGCTGCCATCGGCCACCGGCAGCATGTGCGAGGCAAGCGACGCCGCTGCCCCGCCGCTGCTGCCGCCGACCGTCTTGGCGAGGTTGTAGGGGTTCACGGTCGCCCCGTAGATCGGGTTGAAGGTGTTCGACCCCAGCGCCCATTCCGGCACGTTGGTCTTGCCCATGATGATGCAGCCCGACGCCTTCGCCCGCTCGACGATGATGGAATCGACCGGGGCGATGTAATCCTTGAGGATGGGTGAGCCCGAGGTGTAGCTGATCCCCTTGGCCAGCGCCGTATCCTTGATCGCCTGCGGCATCCCGTGCATCCAGCCCAGGTATTCGCCACGGGCAAGCTGTGCGTCGCGTTCGTCTGCCTGGGCCAGCAGACCCTCACGATCCTGCAGCGCGACGATGGCGTTGACCTGGGGGTTCACCCGGTCGATCTGGGCAAGGTAGGCCTCCATCACTTCACGGCAGGACACATCCTTGGCCTTGATGTGGCCCGACAGGGTGTCTGCCGTCCAGTCCACGATCTCGGTGCCAGAGGTCTGGGCAAGGGCCTTGCCCGCTGCGAACGGACCGAGCCCGATCAGCCCAGAGGCCGCCGCGACACCCGATGCCGCAAGAAAGCTGCGGCGGTCGAGATCGGATGTGCCCTCTTGATGGTTTTCTGGCAGGTCTGTTGAGGCATCGGTCATGGCGGAAGACTCCGGATCAGGGGATGGGCCT
>JAPLPF010000078.1 GCA_026400325.1 Rhodobacterales bacterium | reverse complement strand
TGCTCACTGTCCTTGTCATCCCGGCCATCTACCGCGTCTTCCGCACATGACCGGCACCCCACGCACCCTTGGAGGAGGAGACTGAAATGGCACATATCGTCGTACTTGGCGCCGGTTTGGGCGGGGCCATCATGGCCTATGAACTGAAGGACCAGCTGCGGCCCGAGGACAAGGTGACCGTCGTCACCAAGGACCCGAAGTATCACTTCGTGCCCTCGAACCCCTGGATCGCCGTCGGCTGGCGCGACCGCGAGGACATCACGGTGGACCTCGCCCCCACGATGGCGAAGAAGGGGATCGACTTCATCCCCGTCGCCGCAGAAAAGCTGGTGCCCGAGGAAAACCGGATTGCCCTCGTGGACGGCAAGTCCGTCACCTACGACTACCTTGTGATCGCGACCGGCCCCGAGCTTGCCTTTGACGAAATCGAAGGCCTTGGCCCCGACGGCCACACCCAGTCCATTTGCCACATCGACCATGCCGAGGCGACGAAGGCGGTCTTCGACAAGCTGGTCGCCAATCCCGGCCCGGTCATCATCGGGGCGGCGCAGGGGGCAAGCTGCTTTGGCCCGGCCTACGAGTTCCTCTTCATCCTCGAAACCGCCCTCCGCCGCGCCAAGGTGCGCGACCGGGTGCCGATGACCTTCGTCACGCCTGAACCCTACATCGGTCACCTTGGCCTTGACGGGGTGGGCGACACCAAGGGGCTTCTGGAATCCCAGATGCGCGGGAAGCACATCAAGTGGATGACCTCCACCCGGATCAGACGTGTCGAAGCCGGCCACATGTTCGTCGAGGAAATCGCCGACGACGGGTCGGTGAAGGGAGAACGCGACCTGCCCTTCGCCTTCTCGATGATGCTGCCCGCCTTCCGGGGCATCAAGCCGGTCGCCGGGATCGAGGGGCTAAGCAATCCGCGCGGCTTCACCATCGTCGACAAGCACCAGCAGAACCCGAAATATCCGAATGTCTTTGCGGTCGGCGTCTGTGTCGCGATCCCGCCGATGGGGCCGACGCCGGTGCCCTGCGGCGTGCCGAAGACCGGCTTCATGATCGAAAGCATGGTCACCGCCACCGCCCACAACATCGGCAACCTGGTACGCGGGAAAGCGCCCGACCAGGTCGGCACCTGGAACGCCGTCTGCCTGGCCGATTTCGGCGACGGGGGCATCGCCTTTGTCGCCCAACCCCAGATCCCGCCCCGCAACGTCAACTGGTCCTCCAGTGGCAAGTGGGTTCACGTCGCGAAGGCCGGCTTCGAGAAATACTTCATCCGCAAATTGCGGAAGGGAACCTCCGAGCCGTTCTATGAAAGCCTCGCCCTGAAAGTTCTGGGCATCGACAAACTCAAGGAAACCACGAAAGGATAAGTCATGTCACTTGATGCTGCAGTTCTGCGTTTTGCCGGGATAATGGTCCTTCTCAGCGTTCTGCTGACGGCCTATGTATCCCCCTTGTTCGTCTGGTTCACCGTCTTCATCGGCCTGAACCTGATCCAGTCGTCCTTTACCGGTGTCTGTCCGGCGGCGATGGTCTTCCGGGCGATCGGCGTCAAGAAGGGCTGCGCCTTCGAATAGTGTTGGCGAATAGAGCTGGCGAATACGGTGGGCGAACAGGGTGGGACAAGGATGACTGATATCCTGCAAGGCTTTGGCGGCACGGCAGAGCAGGCCGCTCGGGCGGTGGCGCTGTTGAAATCGCTGTCGCATGAGGGGCGGTTGCAGATCCTCTGCCTTCTTGTCGACGGCGACTTCAACGTCACGCAACTTGCCGAAGCGCTTGGGTCAAGCCCGGTCAGCGTCTCGCAGCAGCTTATGCGGCTGCGGGCCGAGGGCATCGTCCAGACCAGACGCGACGGCAAAAGCGTGATCTACCACCTTGCGCGGGAAGAGGTGACGGCGATCATCATCACCCTCCGCGACACCTTTTGCAAACGCGCCTGACCTTTGGTGCCAGACTAGGGCGGGACCGACGTTTCAGGCAAACAGTCGTCGAAACGCGACCCGAAGCGAAGGCAAGCACGTCCCGACCCGGCAACAGGCAGAGCCGTGGGAGCAGCAAGGTTGCAAACGCTGCGCACCCGTGCCGGACCATGGCCGTCACCCGCCTGCCGTGGTCAGGTCTGTCGGGCGGCTGGTCTGCTTGAAAGGCACGCCCCGCCTTTAGGCAAGGACGTGATTGCCCTGCGCATATACGGCGTCTGCAAAACCAAGGGCGCGAAATGTGATTGCCAAAGCCACTCCGCCAATTGGTGTCAAGGGGCTGCGCGGTGTGGAGCCACCCGAGCCGACGACAAGGCCACCATCCTCGCCAAGTCAACACAAGCCAACGTCAGGGCTTGCCCCAATCCGGGGGGCCAATGACGACCTCCCTTGCCGCAAGGCAGGGGTGCGGTCGCCAGAGCAATCGCACTCGCTGGCAACGCGCCTTGACGGGCCATGCGACCCGACGCTGCGTCGATGACGGGTGCCAATACGCGTTATCATAAGGGTAAGTGGCGGACCCGGAGCGATTCGAACGCCCGACCCTCAGATTCGTAGTCTGATGCTCTATCCAGCTGAGCTACGGGTCCGCAATGACGGGCGATGTAGCCCCCCCGATGTGGCAATGCAAGGGCGAAATCATGAGTCTGCCCCCGCCGTTCCCTTGGGCAGGTGGATCATGAACTCGGTCCCTTCGGCATCGCTGCGGGCAAGGTCCAGCCGCCCGCCATGGCCACGCACAAGCTCGGAGGCGATGGCAAGGCCAAGGCCGGTCCCGCCCTTGCGTGCCCCGCCCTGAAAGGCCGAGAACAGATGCTCACGCGCGCGGGGCGGCAGGCCGGGGCCGGTATCGCCGACACGGATCCACCATTCGTTGTCATCCTCGCCGGCCGATATCTCGATGGTGCCGGGCTGGCCGGCGGCCTCGATCGCCTGGCGGGCATTGCGGACAAGGTTCGACAACACCCGGTAAAGCTGTTCGCTGTCGGCTCGGATCGTCAGCCCAGGCGGAATGTCGATCAGCAGGGTGATCAGGGTATCGGCCCCCAACCCCTCGGCTTCCACGACGTCAAAGGCAAGTTGCGCCAGGTTCAGGCGGCGCAGTTGCGGTGGGGGCTCTTCGGCCTTGCCGAAGGCAAGGGTCGATTCGCACAAGGAAACGGCGCGCGCTATCGAGCCAACGAGCTTGGGAGCCGAGCGCGCGACGACAGGGTCGGCGCTGCCTTCGATGCGGTCGGCAAAGAGCTGCGCCGTTGTCAGGATGTTGCGCAGATCGTGGCTGATCTTGGCCACGGCCCCGCCCAACTGGGCCAGCCGTTCCTTTTGCCGCAAGGCGCCCGTCAGTTGGGTCTGCATCGACTGCAATGCCTCTTCGGCCACGCGCAATTCCTCGACATCAGCGGTCGGCTCGATCACACGGCGGGCATCCTCGGGCGCCTCGGCATAGGTCTGCATGTGCAAGACCACCCGGCGGATCGGCAGCACCAGAAGGCGCCGCACGGCCAGGAACAGAAGGATGGCCGTGACAACCGAGATCAGCGCCGACAGCACCAAGATGCGCAACCCGTAGTCGACCATCGCATCGCGCAAGGGCGTGGTCTGCCTCGTCACTTCGATCAGCGTGCCTGCATCCTGCACCGGATAGCCGATCACGCGGATGATCCGGTTCTGGGGGTCCGCCAGCTCGGCAAAGGCATCGCGGATCAGTTCCCACGGGCCGGCCATGCGAAGATCGAACGTGTCGTGGATTTCCCCGGGCACCGGAGAGGACAGGACAAGCTGGCGCACCTCGTCCCGGCGCAGAACGACGTTGTAGACCTCGGCATTGGCCAGAAGCTCGGCCTCAAGCTCGGGCATGATCATTTCTTCGGTGGCAAGCTGGGTCAGGGCGGCAATCTGCGCCTGTTTCAGCCGGGTCAGAAGGAAATCGGCCCGATAGCGCGCGATCGACGGCACGAAGATCATCACTTCGGCCAGCATCACGAAGATGACGGTCAGAATCAGGAACCGGCCTGACAGCGTGTTAAGAAAGCTCTTCCGTCTTTCCGCCACCCGAAACTTCCTTGTCCCGAAACGTGCCTGTTCGGCCTCAGGGAATCCAGCGCTGCACGAACCGCACCAGACGCATCAGTGCAGGGTTATCAAAGAGTTTCGGGGAAAAATAGGCTCCAGCCGCACGTTTCGACACCTCGCCCAGCGTGGGGTAGGGGGCGACCATGCCCGCGATGGCCGACATCTTCAGCCGCGCGCTGATCGCCAGCGCCCAAAGTGCCACCAGCTCACCCGCCCGCGGGCCGACGATGCCGGCCCCGACCGGACGGCCCTTGACCACCATGACCTTGATCAGACCCTTGGCCTTGCCTTCTGTCTGGGCGCGGTCGTTATGGGCGAAATTGGCGCGGACCACGGTCAGCGCAGCACCATGGGCCGCGCGCGCCTCTGCTTCGGTCAGGCCCACCTGGGCCAGTTCCGGGTCGGTATAGGTTGCCCGCGGGATCGCGCGCGGGTCGGCCCTGGCGGGCAGACCAAGCACGGCCTGCCGGATGACGATCCCGGCGTGCCAGCCTGCGACATGGGTGAACTGCAGACCACCGGCCGCATCACCCACGGCAAAGACGCGGCGGTTGGTGCTGCGCAGACGTGCATCGACCGTCACACCCTTTGGTGTATGGGCGATCCCCGCCGCCTCCAGTCCCATCCCGTCCAGCGCAACCTTGCGCCCCACGGCCATCAGGACGTGGCTGCCCTTGATCTGCTGGCCGTCGCCCAGGGTGACTTCGACCGCGCCGGCCGATCCGGCAAGCCGGACAACGGGCTGGCCCTCGATCAGGGTGACCCCTTCGGCCTCAAGCGCGCTGATGACGACCTTGGCAAGCTCGGGATCCTCACGGCCCAGAATCCTGGCGCCCTCGATCACCGTCACTTCACAGCCCAGCCGCCGATGGGCCTGTGCCATTTCCACCCCGATCGGCCCACCCCCGATGACGATCAGATGGGTCGGGCGGTCGCGCAGGGCAAAGATCGTCTCGTTGGTCAGAAAGGGAACGCTGTCGGCCCCCTGAACGGGCGGCACAAAAGGGCGCGACCCGGTGGCAATCACGAAGCGGCGGGCGCGGATTACCGTATCACCAGCCGTCACTTCACGCGGGGCGGTGAAGCGGGCGAAGGCGCGAATGACCGTGCAGCCGAGCCCCTCGAACCGTTCCTGACTGTCGACCGGGGCGATCCCTGCGATCACCGCGGCGACATGGTCCTTGACGGCGCCGAAATCTACCACCGGTTCCATTCCGGCCACACCATGAAAGCCGCGACGCTGCGCCTCGGCCGCTTTCGCGGCCGCGATCAGCGCCTTGGACGGCACACAGCCCGCGTTCAGGCAGTCGCCGCCCATCTCGCCGGCTTCGATCAGGACAACCCGCGCACCCATCTGCACGGCCCCGGCCGCGACCGAAAGCCCGCCCGAGCCTGCGCCGATGACGCAGATATCCGTGTCGATGCGGGTCATTCGAAATCTCGCTTGCGCAAGGCCTTCAGCACCATCGGCAAGGCGGCCAGCGTGGCCAGCCCCAGCAGTGGCAACAGAATGGGCGGGGTGAAGATGATGCCCAGGTCCGGGGTCTCGCCCCGGGCGAAAACCTCGCCCAGGCCCGACCCGACCGAGGTAAAGACCAGCGCACCGGGGATGATGCCAAGGCAGGTCGAAACCGCGAACCGCCACAGGCTGGTGCCGACAAGGGCGGGGATGAGGTTTGACAGGACAAAGGGCACAAGCGGAACCAGCCGCATGAGAAACAGGACCGACCATTCGTTTTCGCGCAAGGCTGCCATGAGCCGTGCCGCCTTGCCGCCCCCGGACGCGACCCGCTGCGCCAGCCGGTCACCAAAGCCGTGACGGACGGCCAGAAAGATCAGGATCGCCCCGCCGGACGCCCCGATCACGTTGAAGATCACCCCCGGGAAAAGCCCGAACAGAAACCCGCCGGTCAGAGTGGCCACCGTGCCCCCCGGCAGACTTAGCGCCACGATCGCGATGTAGGCCGCAATGAAGCCCGCGACCGTCACAAGGTAATGCGCATCGCGAAAGGCGATCAGCGTCTCGCGGTGGCGCGCCAGGGTCTCGAAGCTGAGCTGGTCGCGAAAGAAGACCGCGCCGGCAAGGGCGACGGCAAGAATGACGAGGACAGGCACCTGCTTCAGCCAGCCATTGCCAGTGGGTGCGGGATCCTGCGCTTGCATCGTCTGGGGCTTTCCATTCATGAACGGGGACGATGACCCATGCGGCACCGGTTGGACAGGGGGCTTCACGCTGCCTTGATCGCGCAAACCGGCTTTTGCGCGCCCCTGAAACACTTCCACGACAAGACCTCCGAAATGTTGCAGGAAAAGCGCGCGCCGCGCGTTGACTTGCGCCGAAACCGCCCGTAAAGGACGGGCTTCAAGTTAAGGGCCCTCGAATCCATCCGGGGTTCGGGCATGTCGAATGGAGAACCGCGATGAAGCGCACATTTCAACCGTCGAACCTGGTTCGCAAGCGCCGCCATGGTTTCCGTGCGCGCATGGCAACCAAGAACGGACGTCTGGTGCTGGCAGCTCGCCGCGCCAAGGGCCGTCACAAGCTGACTGCCTGATGCCTGCCCCCGCGGGGGCTGGGGGTGGCAAGATCCTGCCGCCGGAGAACCAGGGGAAAGGCGTAACTGCCGACGCTCCCGCCGGTTCTTCGGCGGCTTTGCTTTGCGTCATGGCCAAGAGGGCAGATTTTCTGAAGGCCGCTTCGGCGCGTCGGCAGGGAACGAACGGGTTTCTGCTGCAAGCGCGGGACAGGGCGGATGGCGGGCAAACCGTCAGGGTCGGTTTCACCGCATCAAAGAAGATCGGGAACGCCGTCCTGCGGAACCGTGCCAAGCGCCGGCTTCGCGCCCTGGCAAGAGAGGTGCTGTCTGCGCGTGCCCGCCCCGGCTGGGACTATGTTCTAGTCGCGCGGCCCGAGGCGACGGTCACTCGTCCCTACAGCGACCTTTGCACTGATCTGGAGCAGGCCTTGCAGTCGGTCCACAGGGTCAAGTCATGACCCCCCTGGCCCATGTCCTTGCGCTGCCGGTCCGGGCCTATCGTCTGGTCCTGTCGCCCTGGGTTGGGCATGGCTGCCGGTATCAGCCGACCTGTTCGGCCTATGCGCTGGAGGCGCTTGACCGGCATGGGGCGCTCAGGGGTGGGTATCTGACCGTCCATCGCCTTTGCCGCTGTCATCCCTGGGGCGGACATGGCTATGACCCGGTTCCGGGGGCGGACGCTGAATTCGACGCGACCCGGTAGGACCAGATCAGAGTTCTGGTTTGAGGTTTTTGTCCCTTACTCCAGCGTCGCGATGATCGCGCGCAAGGTCTCGACCCCTTCGCCCTTTTCCGAACTGGTGACCACGATCTGCGGATAGGCCGCCGGATGACTGGCCAATGCGCCCTTGACCTGCTCGATCACCGCCTCGCGGTCAACCCGGTTGATCTTGTCGACCTTGGTAAGAACCGCCTGGAACGTCACCGCCGAGCGGTCCAGAAGCGCAAGGATTTCGGCGTCCACCGCCTTGATCCCGTGCCGCGCGTCGATCAGAACAAAGGCGCGGCGCAGGGTCTGGCGACCTGCCAGATACTGCCGCAGAAGCGCCTGCCATTTGGCGACGATGGCCACGGGGGCCTCGGCATAGCCATAGCCGGGCAGGTCGACCAGATAGCGCGTGTCGCCCAAGGCGAAGTAGTTGATCTCTTGCGTCCGCCCCGGCGTGTTCGACGCCCTTGCAAGCGTCTTTCGGCCCGTCAGCGCGTTGATCAGGCTTGATTTCCCGACGTTTGAGCGTCCGGCAAAACACACCTCCACCCGGTCTGCCGGTGGCAGACCCGACATCGCCACCACGCCTTTGACAAAGGTCACCGGCCCGGCAAAAAGCAGCCGTCCGGTTTCGCGATCCTCGTCCGCGGGATCATCCGCAAGAGTGAACGTCATCCCCATGCGCGGGCCTCATCGCCAAGGCCAACCGTGCCACCGGCGATAACACGGGCGAAGACGCCGAAATCGGTGTGGCCAAACCCCGTCTCCAACGCTTCCATCGTGTCGGCATCCTGGGTCCCGGTCTCGGGGTTCGCGCCGGTCGCGCGGCAGCGGCCGATGGGTTCTTCCACCCGCAGCCGGGCCGACCCGACGGTGATTTCCTGTCCAACGAGTTCCAGCTCGGCCCAGGGTTCCCAGCCGTCGACCCAGATGTTCCCACGCCACCGGTGGAGCGACAGGTCCCGCCCCATCCGCGCCGACAGGTCTGCCAGCGAAGACAGCGCGTTGATCGACACCAGCGGCTGGTCCTGATCGGTCAAGGCCTGACCGGGCACCGCCACCACCCGGGCCGGTTCCGGCCGGTTTTCCGGCCAGAGCGGGCGCAGCCAGTCCAGCATCCGGGCGGCGTCGGCAGCGTCATACGGGCGAAAGCTTTCGGTCGGACGGCGGGGGTGCGACAGCGTGACTGCCCGCGCCTCGGGATCCGAGGTGCAGGAAATCGCCATCAGGTCGGCCGACCCCCAACCGCGCAGAAACTGCAGCTTTGGCGCCCAGGTCAGGGGTTCGGTCAGACGGGCAGCGGCATGGGCCACGGCCCAGACCCGATCAAAAGGGAAAGCCGCGCCCGGGGTCAGCGCGGCCTTTTCCACCTGTTCAAAGCCTGCCGACTTGATCGGGTGGCGCACCAGGTGCGCGACCCGCCCTGTCCCTGTCCCGTTCACTTCTTGCCCTTTTTCGGAGGTGTCGGGGCAGGATCTGGCGCTTTGGCCGCTGCCCTTGCCACCTTGGCCGCCTTGATATTGCCAAAGATGTCCGGGCGTTTGCCATGGTTCCACATGATCAGGTACTGCTGGGTGAAGGTGATCGTGTTGTTGGTGATCCAGTAGATCACCAGACCGCTGGCGAAGCCGCCCAACATGAACATGAACACCCAGGGCATCCAGGCAAAGATCTGCTGCTGAACCGGATCGGCGGGGGCCGGATTCAGTTTTTGCTGCAACCACATGCTGATACCAAGCAGGATTGGCAGCACGCCGATGAAGATCAGATGCAGGATCGTGCCGGCTGCTGGCGCATCCCAGGGCATAAGGCCGAAGACGTTGAACAGTGACGACGTGTCCGGCGCCGAAAGGTCGTTCAGCCAGCCGAAGAACGGCGCGTGCCGAAGTTCGATCGTGACGAAGATCACCTTGTAAAGGCTGAAGAAGATCGGGATCTTCTGCTTGTCGTCGCCGGCGCGTTCCTTCAGGGCCTCCATCTCGGGTTGCAGTTCTTTCATCCGCGCCATCGAGACATAGGATTTGTACGCAAGCGGCAGCACGATCAGCTTGAGCACGAAGGTCAGCGCAATGATGGCGACACCCATGTTGCCGATCAGACCATGCAGCCAGTGCAGCACGGCAAAGATCGGCTTGGTGAGGAAGAAGAACCAGCCCCAGTCGATCGAATCCAGGAAACCCGCAATCCCCTCATCATTCTGGTAGCTGCGGATCGTTTCCCATTCCTTGGCCCCGGCGAAAAGCCGGATCGACGATGTCGTCTTGTCCCCGGGTGCCAGGCTGACTGCCGGCGGGCGTACCTCCGCCTGGTAAATCCCGGCCTGAGGCACATACTTCAGCACCTGCTTGTAGGGCTTGCCCTGTTCGGGGATCAGCGTGGTCATCCAGTAGTGGTCGGTAAAGCCGACCCAGCCGTCGACCATCGCTTCGGTCACTTTTGCGGGGACACCTTCGTTCGGGCTGACCTCGAACTCGGTCATGTCGGCATAGTCGGTTTCGGTCAATTCGCCATCCGCGCGCGCGACGGCGCCTTCGTGGACGACGAAAATCTTCTGCAATTTGGGCAGGCCATGCCGGGCGATGATTCCGTAATGCTGCAGCGCCACCGGGGCGGTCGAGGTGTTCTCGACCGTGTCGGTGACGGTGAACATGTAGTCCTCGTCGACCGCGATTTCGCGCAGGAAGGTCAGGCCCTTGGCGTTCTGCCAGCGCAGGGTCACCGGCTGGTCGGGCGCAAGCGTGCTGCCTGACGCAAGCTGCCATTCGGTCATGGCACCCGGGACATCTGCAGCCTCAAGCCCGGTGCCGGGCAGCCAGCCGAAAACCGAATAATAGGGCAGGACATCACCAACCGGCTCCAGCAACCTGACGGTCGGTGAGCCAGGTTCCAGCGTCTCGCGGTATTTGTTCAGGGTAAGATCGTCGATCCGCCCGCCCAGAAGCGAAAGCGAGCCGGATACCTTTGGCGCGTCGATCGCAAGGCGGGCAGCCTCGGGCACCGGGGCAATCGTCTCGGTCCCGGCCGGTGCTGCCTCTGGTGCCGGTGTCACTGCCGGATCCGCGGCAACTTCAACGGCGGTGGGCGCTGCCAGATCCGCTGGCGGCTCGGGTGGCGGAAATAGCACGAACCAGACGATCATGACCACAGCGGACAGTACCATCGCCAGGATCAGGTTCTTGTTGTTCTGTTCTTCCATAGGCCAACCACCATGCCGATCTTCGCCGATCAGCGGTGCTTCAACGACAGGGCCGGGCAAAGGTCAAGGGCTTTCGCCCGGCAGCCCAGTGTCGAGCGATCAATTCACGGCACGAAGACCCATCCCGGGGCCTTGTTGCAAGGTCGGCGCGGCGACAGCATCTGGTCTGCGCAATCGGGTCGACGGGTGCGACTGCCGGAAGGTGGTGTGACGCTGCCAGGGTTCACCGGCTTTTGTGGGTTCATCCGCGGCGTCCATGTAAAGGTTGGACTCAATCCGGGTGCAGTCTGGTCGAAAGTCGTTTCCCTGCAAGGCGGCCATGGTCGCAACAGGGTGATCCCGCCCTTGTGTCAGCGTGTCCTTTCGCCAATGCGCAGCGCCGCTTCAAGTCGGCCCTGATGGTCGGCCATCCAGCCAAGGATGTCTTCGGCGGGCATGGGCCGGGCAACCACATAACCTTGAACGTGACCGCAGCCCAGTTGCGCCAGCATCGTGTGTTCGCCCTGCGTCTCGACCCCTTCGGCCAGGGTTTCAAGACCCAGACGCTCGGCAAGGGACAAGATGGCCGTGACCAGATCCTGCTGCTCCCGGTCGGTATCCAGGGTCCGCACGAAGCTGCGGTCGATCTTCAGACGGCGCAGGCGGAAGCGCCGGATCGAGGTGATTGACGCGTTGCCGGTTCCGAAATCGTCAAGGTCCAGGCCGCACCCCATCTGGGCGATCCGGTCGATGTTGCGTGCGATGATGTCATCGCCCTCCCGTGCAACGACGGATTCCAGAATCTCGATGGTCAGGCGGCGCGGAGCAAGGCCAAAGCGATCAAGCTGCCAGCCAAGGCGTTCGGGCAATTGCGGATCACTCAGCTCGCGCGAGGACAGGTTGACCGACACTGACGGCACCGTCACGCCGGCCCTGTCCCAGGCGCAAAGCGCGGCAAGCGACTTTGCAAGCATCGTCTCGCCCAGAAGATCCATCAATTCCGTCCCCTCCAGCGCAGGCAGAAAGGCCCCGGGCATCAGCAGCCCGCGTTCGGGGTGGTGCCAGCGCACCAGCGCCTCCATCCCGGACACCGCACCGCTATCGGTGCTGAGCTGTGGTTGGAAATGTGCCTGTATCTGGTCACTTTCGACCGCCCCGGAAAAGGCAGAGCGGAGCGTATTGCGGTCAGCGCGAACCCGCGCCAGATCGGCCGAATAGGCCCTGATCGCCCCCGGACGGTGCAGGGCCGCCTCCTCTACCGCGACCTGTGCGGCGTCAAGAAGACCACGCCCGTCGCTGCCGTCGACCTGCCTTGAGTGGCAAAATCCGATGCAGCAGGTCAGCTGCACGGACTCCCTTTCCAGCAGCATGGGCTGCTGCCCGACAAGTTGCAGCCGGCCAGCGATGCGGACTATGCCTTCCAGATCAAGCCGTGGACCCGCACCAAGCACGACAACCAGACCGCCATCTTCCAGCGCGAAAAGCGTATCGCCCTGCCGCAAGGCGCCGCGGATGCGTGTCACGCAGGCGGCAAGAATCTCGGATTGGCGGGACCGCCCCAGCCGGTCACAGACATCGGGAAGGTTGTCGAACTGCAGCACAAGACAGCCCGTCTGGCGCCCATTCCGTTTCCCGTCGCGCAAGGCCGTGTCCAGACTGGCGATGACCTGATCCGCGACCGCCATCCCGGAGGTGGGGGTGAGGAACCAGCGGCCCAGCAACACAGCACCTGGCCCGCCCACGGCAAGCATGACAAGGGCAACCTCTCCTCCCAGCCAGAAGGCGGGCAGGGCCAGCACAAGCAGGACCAGCCCCAGTTCCGGTCGGCGCAACAGATCAGGCAATCGAAGTGTCCCAGATGCCATCGCAACATACCCCGCAGGTTCAGGGCCGCCGGCCCAGATAAGCGGGGTCAGGCTAGGGGAATGTTCCTGATCAGTTCCTTAACGCTCTGCCAAAAGTTGCAGAGAATTGTCGGTATCAGCCAGAGCGGCAGCAAGCCCCGCAAAGTCGAACAATGACCGGTCTGCCAGATGGGACGGGCGCACATTCATCAGCGCCCGGAACATGATCTGACGGCGGCCGGGCGACCGCAACTCCCAACCGTCCAGAAGCTTCTTCACTTGCACCCGCTGAAGGCCCTCCTGACTGCCGCAAAGATCGCAGGGGATGATCGGATAGGCCATGGCGCGGGCAAAGGTCTCGCAGTCCGCCTCGGCCACAAAGGCCAGCGGACGGGCGACGAAAAGATCGCCATCCTCGTTCAGAAGGCGCGGCGGCATGCTGGCCAGGCGCCCGCCGTGAAACAGGTTCATGAAAAAAGTCTCAAGGATATCATCGCGATGGTGCCCCAGAACCACTGTGGAGCACCCCTCCTCCCGCGCGATCCGATAGAGGTTCCCGCGCCGGAGCCGCGAGCACAGCGAACACATCGTGCCCCCCGGCTTGATCCTGGACGTGACCACCGAATAGGTATCCTGATACTCGATCCGATGCTCCACCCCCATGCGGGTCAGGAACTCCGGCAGGGTCGTGGCCGGAAAACCGGGCTGCCCCTGGTCAAGATTGCAGGCCAGAAGGTCCACCGGCAGCAGCCCGCGCCACTTCAATTCATGCAGGACGGCAAGCAGGGTATAGCTGTCCTTCCCGCCGGAAAGGCAAACCAGCCAACGGTCACCCGCCCGCGCCATGCCGTAGGTGTCGATCGCCTCGCGCGCCTGCTGGACAAGACGCTTGCGCAGCTTGCGGAACTCCAGACACCTGGGCGCGCCATTGAACAGGGGGTGGATGTCGTCGTCACTGTCGTCAAGCATGAAGGGCCTCGTCGGTCTGGCACCCTTATGCCCGATCCCCGGCCCAAGGCAAAGCCGATGACTGCCCTTCGGCCCCGTGCTATCCTGATGGCATTTGACATCACCATTATGAGGCCGCCCATGGATTTCATCTTTTCCGCACGCAACACCTTGAACGATGCTTTCGGCACCAGGCCCGGACCGACGAAGTTTCTTGAGGTTCCGCCCACGGCCAGAGAGCACAGGCCAGACATGGCGATGTCGCGGCCTGACTGGTTCCGCAAGGTTCTGGCGCTGGCCGAGACCGGGCGCGACGCCCGGGGCAAGCCGGTTGGCGATGTCCTGATCTACATCCACGGCTTCAACGTCGAGCTTGACCTGATCCTTCAGCGCCATCGGCTGCTCCGCGCCGGGCTTGAGGCGCTGGGCTATCAGGGCGCGGTCGTCAGTTTCGACTGGCCCTGCGCCACCTCGGCCCTGAGCTACCTGGACGACCGGTCCGACGCCAAGCTTACGGCGCTTCGGCTGGTCACCGACGGAATCGCCCCCTTCTGCCGCGCGCAGGCGCAGGACTGCGCCATCCGCACCCATGTGCTGGCCCACTCCATGGGCGCCTTCGTCCTGCGCGAAGCGTTCGACGATGCCGATGACCGCCCGGCGTTGGTCACTTCGGGCTGGTCGATGAGCCAGGTCATGCTGATCGCAGCCGATGTATCGGCAGACTCGATGGGACCCTCGGCAGTCAGTGCTTCGCTTTACCGCCATACGGTCCGGCTGACGAACTATGCCAATCCCTACGACGCTGTCCTGTCGATTTCCGGGGCGAAGCGGGTCGGCGTCTCTCCCCGGGTCGGACGGGTGGGTCTGCCGTCGAACGCGCCCTCAAAGGCGGTCAATGTCGATCTGGGCCCCTACTATGACGAACACCGCGAGGATTTCGCCGGCATCCCGAATGCGGACCATTCCTTCCATTTCCAGTCGCCTCAGATGCTCAAGGACATCTTTCTGACCCTGCAGGGCGAGATTGACCGCGCCTCGATCCCGACGCGCTTTGAACGGGACGGCAAGCTTTTCCTCAGACCTTAGTGTCATCCAACCAGGGGCCAGCCGCGTATGCTTTGAAAGTCCATGAGGTTCCCCATGCGCGTCGCTGCCCTTTTTGCTTTGCTGTTGCTTGCCGGCTGCACCGGAAAGCCGTCGTTCAATGACCCTGCGCTCAGCGACCGCGAGCTGAACCTGGAAGAGTTCTTCAAAGGCACCACTGTCGCGCAAGGCCAGTTCCAGGATGTCTTCGGCACTGTCCGCCGCCGTTTTGACGTGACGGTCAAGGGCGACTGGGACGGCGAACGCCTGCGGCTGGTCGAAGATTTCGTCTATGAGGATGGCGCGACCGAACAGCGCGTCTGGACGCTGGTGAAGACCGGCCCTGAAACGGCCTCGCAAACCTGGCGTGGCACCGCGCCCGGCGTGATCGGCGAGGCCGTCGGGCGCGAGGATGGCGACCGTTTCAACTGGCGCTATACAATCGACCTGCCGGTCCCGGCGGCGGATGGCACCGCCGAGACGGTCCGCGTGACGTTTGACGACTGGATGTGGCTGGTGCGCGACGACCGGGTGCTGAACCGCGCCTACATGAAGCGCTTCGGCGTCGATATCGGCGATGTGATCATCTCGTTCGAAAAGTGATCCTGAGGCGTCCGCTCATCCAGCCCTTGCGGACTGGATGAGCGGCCCATCAGACGTGTTGCGCGCCGTTCACCTCGATTTCGGCGCCCGAGATGTAGCTGGACTGGTCCGAACACAGGAACCAGATTGCATCCGCCACCTCGCGCGGCTGCCCCAGGCGCTGCATCGGCAGCTTTTCCACGATCTTGTCGGTTCCCGGCGACAGGATCGCCGTTTCCACCTCACCCGGCGCAATCGCGTTCACCCGCACGCCCAGGGGGCCGAAATCATGTGCCATCTCGCGCGTCAGGGCGGCAAGCGCCGCCTTTGACGTGGCATAGGCCGCGCCGGCGAAGGGATGCACCCGCACCCCTGCGATAGAGGTGATGTTGACGATCGCGCCCCTGGTTGCGGCCAGTTCGTCCTTCAACCCGCGCGCCAGAATCACCGGGGCGAAGAAGTTCACATGAAACACATGGCCCCAGGTCCGCAGGTCGGTGTCCAGCGTGCTCAGCCGCGTCCCGCCCGGCCCTTTGGGGCTGATCCCGGCGTTGTTGACCAGCGCGTGGATCCGCCCGCCAACCTTTTCCTTGATGGTCTGGATCGCCGCAATGGTCTTGTTCGGATCGGCAAGATCAATCTCGATGTGGTTGGCCTCGCCCCCCGGCCAGGGGCAGCGCGGATCGAACGGCTGGCGCGAGCAGGTCAGCACCCGCCAGCCTTCTGCCGAAAAGCGCTTGACCGTGGCATGACCGATCCCGCGGCTGGCGCCGGTCAGCACAAGCGTCTTCTGTTCGGCGGGTGGGTGATCGGTCATTGTCAGTCTCCTTCTGATCGCTAAAGCCTGCCTGACGCAGAGTGAAGCGTCAGTCAGGCTCTAGCCCCTTGCTGGTCGCCTGTCTTTCGACAAAACCGGAGTCCACTTTTGACGGACAGGCTCTAGGCTACGCTTACACGACGGGAAGGCAAGACTTGGCAGGGCCGCGCAAAAGCCTTATGCCGCCGATGATCGGGAGACCGTCGATGAAACAGCAGACCCTGACCATGCAAGACGCCAAGAACACCGCGCGGATGCTGTCGGAAGCCCTGCCTTACCTGCAGCGCTTTACCGGGGCCGTTGTCGTGGTCAAGTTCGGCGGCAACGCCATGGGTGACGATGCCGCCATGGCCGAGTTTGCCCGCGACATCGTCCTCATGCGGCAGGTGGGGGTGAACCCGGTCGTGGTGCATGGTGGCGGACCGATGATCAACGACATGTTGACCAAGCTTGGCATCAAGTCCGACTTCGTGCGCGGCAAGCGGGTGACAGACAAGGCCACGGTCGAGGTGGTGGAGATGATTCTGTCCGGCCTTGTCAACAAACGCATCGTGCAGGCGATCATGGATGCCGGTGGGCGCGCTGTCGGCATCTCGGGCAAGGACGACGATCTCATGGTCTGCGAGGCCGATGATCCCGAGCTTGGCTATGTCGGCCGCCCGGTCGAGATGAACGTGCAGGTCCTGCGTGACCTGTATGCCGCCGGGATCGTCCCGGTCATTGCCCCGGTCGGCACCGGTATGAAAGACAACGAGACCTTCAACGTCAATGGCGACACGGCGGCCGGCGCGATTGCCGGCGCCTTGCAGGCGGATCGCCTGCTGCTTTTGACCGATGTGCCGGGCGTCAAGAACGCCGCTGGCGAGGTCATGACCCAGATCACACCCGAAGAGATTCGCCAGATGATCGCCGACGGTGTCATTTCCGGCGGGATGATCCCCAAGACCGAAACCGCGCTGATGGCGATTGATGCGGGCACGCGCGCGGTCACCATTCTTGACGGTCGCATCCCGAACGCCTGCCTGATCGAGCTTTTCACCGACCTTGGTGCCGGCAGCCAGATCCGTGCGACTGCACCGCGTGTGAAACCCCACATCCGGCGCTGACGCCTCAGGTCTGCCGGCCCTTCAGCCTTCCCGCAGCGCGCGTCCGAAATAGGCGGTGAAAGGCGCGACCAGATAGGCCAGCGGCGTGCGATCTTCGGTCCGAAGATAGACCTCGACCGGCATTCCGGGCAACAGCGCCTGCCCTGACGGCAGCGCGTCCGTTCCCGCAGGCAGGGCGATCCTGACCATGACCTCGGCCTCTCCGGTGATCCGATCGGTCACAAGCCCGGGCGAGACATGCGTCACCACTCCGGCAAGGTCGGTCGCCATTCCGGTGGCAACGGACGAAATCGCCACCACGGCGGATTGCCCGGGCCGGACCTGTTCCAGGTGCTGGGGCGGTATCGGTGCCAGCACGACCAGCGATCCGGCATCGGGCACCAGTTGCAAGGCAGGCTCGGCCGCGCCCAGCACGGCACCGGGCGAAGGGGTTTGCAGTTCAAAGACGGTCCCTGCGACCGGCGCGCGAATCTCAAGTCGGGCGATCCGGGCTTTCAGGGCGCTGCGGCGTTCGTCAAGTTCAAGCACGGTCGGTCCGATCTCTCGCAATTCCGATTGGGCGTCTTCCCGTCGCTGTGCCGTGAGTGAGCCGACCTGGATTTCGGTTTCGGTCACTTGCCCTTCCACCTCGGCCAAAGCTGCGGCAAGCTCTCCGGCCAGACCGTCCAGTCGGGCCGCCTCACGCCTGGTCGCGCGAAAGGTCGCTTCGGTCACCAGTCCGCTGTGAAACAGCCGCCGCTGGTCGGCCAGATCCTCTTTCAAAAGGCTGAGCTGGATCTCAAGCGCCGTGTGTTGGGCATCCAGTCCTTGCGCTCTTGCGCGAAGCTGCTCGGTCCGCCGCACCAGCAGGCTGCGCATTTCGGCAAGGGTTGCCTGCCGGGCCAGGAAAAGGGTGCGCTGGCCTTCGATCTGTGCCGCAACATCCGCATCAAGCCCCGCCTGCACCAAAAGCCATTCGGGAAAGACCGGTGACGCGCTGCCATCGCGTTCTGCCGTCAGTCGGGCGACACGGGCACCAAGTTCGCTCAGCCGATCTTCCACGATCCGCAATTCGGACCAAAGCGCCGTGCCATCCAGCCGCAGCAGGACCGCACCCGCAAGCACCGGATCGCCCTCAGCCACAAGAACCTCCTGCACTGACCCACCTTCGGGATGTTGCAGGACAATCGCTGGCCGCTCTGCCACGAGTCGGCCATGGGCAACCACCGCCCCGTGCAGTCTTGCCATGCCAGCCCACAGACCGAACCCAAGGATCAGCGCCGCAACCGCCAGGCTTCCCGTCAGGGCCGGGCTGCGGATATCGGGAGAGGGCAAGGTCATGCCGTGGCCCCAAGCCCGAAGGTCCGGCCGATTTCTGCCGCGTTGCGAACCTGATCGCGCAAGACGGCATCGCGGGGGCCAAGGGCGGCAACCGCGCCGTCCCGCAAGACAAGAAGAAGGTCGCATTCCTGCAAGGCGGCAGGCCGGTGCGCCATCAGCAAGACCACGGATCCGGCTGCCTTTGCCGCACGCACCGCGTCGTTCAGCGCGGCCATCCCGTCACTGTCAAGACTGGCGTTGGGTTCATCCAGGATCAACAGCACCGGATCCCCGAAAAGCGCCCGCGCAAGGCCGATCCGCTGCACCTGCCCACCGGAAAGCTGCGCACCCTGGGCCGAAACCGGGCTGTCATAACCAAGGGGCAGACGCAGGATCATCTCATGCACGGCCGCACTTCGCGCTGCGGTGATCAGCTGGTCAGGCGGGGCGCAAGCATCAAGGCGGGCAATGTTTTCGGCCACTGTTCCATCGAAAAGGTCTATCTGTTGTGGCAGATAGCCGATCCAGCGGCCAAGCGCTGCGCGGTCGTACTGGTCCAGGGTAGCGCCGTCCAGACGAACCTGTCCGGCGGCGGCGGCCCAGGCCCCGACCAAAGCCCGCGCCAGCGTGGTTTTCCCCGATCCGGACGGTCCGATGACCCCCATCACCTGGCCTGGCTGCAGGGTGAAGCTGACGCCGCGCAGCACAGGGGCCGTCCCGCCGGGCGGCACGACCGAAAGCCCCGTCACTTCCAGCACGGCGCGGGGCCGCGGAATCCGGGTGCGCGGCGCGGGTTCGGGGGTTTCGGACAAGAGGACGGCAAGTCGGGCCCGTGCCTGGCGCGCTGCCGTGACGACGGACCAGTGGCCAATCGCCTGTTCCACAGGTTGCAAGGCCCGCCCCATCAGAACCGAAGCTGCGACCATCGCGCCGCCAGAGACCTGATGGCGCAAGACCAGCCAGGCCGCGAGGCCAAGCATCGCCGACTGCAGGACAAGCCGGAACGTCCGGGTAACGGTGGACCATCGCCCCGCGATATCGGCGGCCGCAAGACCTTCACGCTGCCCTCTGGCGCGCAGGCCTTGCCAGCGGGACAGCGCCGGCCCTGCCATTCCCCTCGCGGCAATCGTCTCGACCGACCTGCGCTGGGCGTAGGCTTCACGCTCGGCCGTCATGATGGACAGGTGGGCGGCGGCAAGCGGCGCTTCGGTCCGGCGCTGGTTCAGAAGCGTCACGCCGATCAGCACGCCACCACCAGCCAGGGCGACCCAGCCGAGGAGCGGGTGGAACACGAAAAGCGCCGCAAGGAACAGGGGTGTCCAGGGTGCGTCGAACATGGCAACCAGCGCAGGCGATGCCCAAAGCCGCGCCAGCGCGTCCAGATCGCGCACGGCGCTCTGCGCAGCAAGGTCGTTCGGCGCAACGGCCAGGCGACGCAATGCGGCGGCATGCACCCTGGCTTCAAGTCCTGCCTGGAGGCTGGCCCCGACCCTGGCCATGATCCGCCCCCTGGAATGGTCCAGCACACCCATGACCAGAAACAGAAATGCGGCCAACAGGGACAGCGCAACCAGCGTCTCTTCGGACCGGGACGCCAGGACCCGGTCATAGACCTGAAGCATGTAAAGTGGCGAGGTCAGCATCAGGATATTGACCAAAGCCGAGAAGATGAACGCAAACCCCAACGCCAGTCTTGCGCCCCGAAGCGCCGCGGCGAGTTCGGCTTGCCCGGTGCCGCGGTCCGTCGGCTGAGGTCTTTCCGCTCTCATCTTCCTTCCTTCAGGCATCATCCCGCCATGCGCGGCTTCCGGGTCACGCTTGGGCGTTGTCATGCACATGTTCAGGACTTATGCCTTGCCAACCGCTGTTCAAAACTATGCTAAGCAACACTGACTTGCCGGATACTAGGTTCATGGGTCTGAAGAATTCATTGATGACGGCGGGGACGACGGCGGACCAACTGCGGTTCGTCGTGGCAGTCGTGGGAGTGTGCCTTCTGGCCGGTTGCGCCGGCGGGCCCGGTCCCGACGGGATCAACGATCCGTTCGAACCCGCCAACCGCAAGGTCCATGCCTTCAACACCGGGCTGGACCGGGTTCTGGTCGGTCCGGTGGCGAAGGGGTATGTCGGCATCGTGCCCGAACCGGCGCAGCAGGTTGTGGCCAACGTGGCCAATACCTTGGACCTTCCTGGCGACATCGTGAACAACATCCTGCAGGCGCGGATCGACGATGCCGCCACGAACACGCTTCGGCTTGGGGTGAACCTGACGATGGGCGTGGCCGGCATTTTCGACGCCGCGACCGCGATTGGCCTGCCCAGCCAGCCCACCGACTTTGGCGAGACGCTGCACGTCTGGGGCGCGGGTGAGGGGGCCTATCTTGAAATTCCGTTCTCGGGCCCGTCGACCGTTCGGGACGCGACCGGAACGGCGGTTGACCTTCTGGCCAATCCGGTTCGATTCATCGTGCCCGAACGCGAGGCGATGGCGGCCTCGGTCCTGAAGCTTCTGTCACGCTTGCGTGATCGCGGGCGGTTCTCGAACACGGTTGAATCAATCCTATATGACAGTGCTGACAGCTATGCGCAGTCGCGGCTTCTGTTCCTGCAAAACCGCCGCTTTGCCCTGGGCCAATCGGACCCGGTGGATACCACGACGGACGACGACTTCATCGACCCCTACGAGGACCCCTATGCCCAATGACATGATCCTGACGCGCCGCGGTTTCGGCGTGGTGCTGCTTTCGGGTCTCGCGCTGGCTGCGTTGCCCCGCCAGGCCTTTGCCTTGACGGCAGAAGCGGCAAAGTCGCTGGTCGACAAGACCGTGGCGGAAATCAACACGATCATCAGCTCCGGACGGTCCGAAAGCGCGATGCTTGGAGATTTCGAGAAACTCTTCGCGCGCTATGCCGACGTGAACACCATCGCGCGCTCGGCGCTTGGCCCTGCGGCGCGACAGGCCTCGCCTGCGCAACTGTCAGGGTTCACCAAGGCGTTTCAGGGTTACATCAGCCGAAAATACGGTCGCCGTTTCCGCGAGTTCATCGGGGGGCGGATCGAGGTGAATGATGCCCGTGCGGTGAAAAGCTATTTTGAAGTCATCACCACCGCCTACCTGAGCGGGGAGTCCCCGTTCGAAGTGCGATTTCACGTCAGCGACAAGGCGGGCAAGAGCCTGTTTTTCAACATCATCATCGAAGGCGTAAACATGCTCGCTTCGGAACGCACCGAAATCGGCGCGCTTCTGGACCAGCGCGGCGGCGATCTGGACAAGCTGATTGCGGACATGAAGTCGCTTTAGGGTCTGGCGGGCACGAACGGGCCGCGCCGCCGGCTCAGTTCCCCGACGTGCCCAGAACGTCCTGGATGATGCGCCCGGCAAGGTCGGGGTTGGTCGCTGGCGCGGTGTTGGCGCCACCCTCGTAGCTTGGTGCGTTCGGGTCGTCGAAATACGGGACATCCTCTGGCGTGACGGCGCCTTCGGTGGTGCTTGGATCGACCGGAACATAGGTCGAGTCGGGAATTTCCGTGATCAGCGGTTTTGCGGGTACGCCTTCGTTGATGCGCACCATGACCTCGTGCCAGATTTCCGCCGGCAGGCCGCCGCCGGTAACGCCGGTCAGGGGGCTGTTGTCGTCATACCCCATCCAGACACCCACGACATAATCGGCCGTAAATCCCACGAACCAGGCATCCCGCGCGCTTTGGGTGGTGCCGGTCTTGCCCGCTGCTTCGCGGTCGTCCAGCAAGGCGCGGCGTCCGGTGCCGGACTTCAGCACCTCGGTCATCATGTAGGTCAAGGCGCGGGCGGCCTTTTCGGTGATCACCCGTTCGCCGATCCCGCCACCGGCGCCGAAAAGCTCATCGGTCTCACCTTTCAGCCGCAGCGACTGCAGCCCGTAAGGCGTGACCGACGATCCGCCGTTCAGGATGCCAGCAAAGGCGCCGGTCATGTCGATCAGTGTCGATTCCGATACCCCCAGCGCCAGCGCCGGGCCGTCGGCGAAGTTCTGCGCGAGGCCAAAATCGGTTGCCACCTGCTTGACCAGATCGCGGCCCACCGCTTCGGACACCCGGACGGCGGGAATGTTGCGGCTTTCGGCAAGGGCCTGGGTCAAAGTGATCCGGCCCTTGAATTCCTTGTCATAGTTCTGTGGGCACCAGTTGCCGGACCCCGCAGTGTACAGGCACAGCGGTGTATCCTCGACATAGTCAAGCGGGCTGTAGCCAAGGTCCATCGCCACGGCATAGATGAAGGGCTTGAAGGTCGATCCGGTCTGCCGCAACGCCTGCGTTGCGCGGTTGAAGTCGCCTGCGTTCGGCAAGTTGCGCCCGCCGACCATGGCGCGCACCGCGCCATCCGCGCTCATCACCACGATGGCTGCCTGCGCCTTTGACCCGGCCTTGACCTTGTTTTCGAAGATGTAGGCCAGCGCCTCTTCGGCCTTTTTCTGCAGGTCCTGGTCCAGCGTCGTGTCGATGATCACGTCTTCGGTCGTGTCGCGGGCCAGATAGTCGGGCGTCGTTTCCATCACCCAGTCGGCGAAATAGCCGCCGGACTTCTGCTTGGCGGCCTCGGACAGGCGGGCGGGGTTATTGCGGGCATTGTCGGCCTCGGCGGCGGTCAGATAGCCCTGTTCCTCCACCAGCCCGATGACCACGGCGGCGCGGCCCTGCGCGCGCTCCATGCTGGCCGTGGGGGCGAAGGTGGACGGGGCCTTGAGAAGACCCGCCAGCATCGCCGCCTCGGCAGGGGTGACATCCTTGGCGGACTTGCCGAAGTAACGCTGGGCAGCGGCCTCGAACCCGCGTGCCCCGGCGCCCAGATAGGCGCGGTTGAAGTAGATCGTGAGGATCTCTTCCTTGGTATACTTCGCCTCCATCGCCATGGCGAAGGGCACTTCCTTGAGCTTGCGCCAGATGCCGCCCTGACGGCAGTCCTTTTCGTACTCGGACTCGGATTTCCAGGCGCTCGGGTCGAAGCTGACGCCAAGGCACAGAAGCTTTGCCACCTGCTGGGTGATCGTCGATCCGCCGTTGCCTTCCAGCGGGCCGCGGCCTTCGGCAAGGTTGATCCGGACGGCACTGGCGATGCCGCGGGGCGAGATCCCGAAATGCCAGTAAAAGCGCTTGTCCTCGGTCGCGACCACAGCGTCGTGAAGATAGGGCGATACGCTGCCTGCGTCGATCACGCCAAATGTTTCGCCGCGCCAGGCAAAGACCTTGCCGTTGCGATCCTGCATCGTGACCGATCCGCGCGCGCGACCGTCGATCAGGTCGGCGACAGGCGGAAGCTGCGCGTAGAAATACCAGACGATGCCTGCAAGGACCAACCCCCCGATGGCCGCCCCGCGCCAGGCGACCCCCCAAAGGACTCGCCACAAAGCAAGCAGCGAGCCGACGATCAGACCATGCTTGCGCCGCGTGCGGCGCGGTCGTGCCGTCGTGCGGGGCTTGCGCGGCGCGGGCTTTTTCGGTCCGCCAGTCGAGGCTGCCGATCTGGACGTGCCAGCTGCATACCTCCGGTCCGCGACGAGGGGACGCCCCCCCTTTTTTCCTGCTGCCATGCCTGCCGCCCGCCATCCGTGACGAAGACCGGTTGTCCGGCCCGATTGAGGCACAGCATAGACCTGTTTCCGCCGCTTGCGAAGGTCGGGTGACGGCGATTCGCCTTCTTGTTTCGCCTAAAAAATATGCAAGTAGTAACAATTGTGCAAAATTTATGCGAAATACACCGGTCTGTCGCCCGCATTTCCGCCCGGCTGCTTGTGCTGCACCTGCATCCACCCGCCACATCAGCAGCGAAGACGTGCGGGCTGCAGGGTGCCCGGCAGAGGACAGAAGGGGAAGAACGTGAAGCTTATCATTGCAGCGATAAAGCCGTTCAAGCTTGAGGAGGTCCGCGAGGCGCTGACCGCAATCGGGGTGCGCGGCATGATGGTGACCGAGATCAAGGGGTTCGGCAGCCAGTCCGGACACACCGAAATCTATCGCGGGGCGGAATACGCGGTGAACTTCGTGCCGAAGGTCCGGCTTGAGATCGTCGTGTCGGATGCACTGTCGGACCAGGTCGTCGCGACCATCCAGAAGACGGCGAAGACCGACAAGATCGGCGACGGAAAGATTTTCGTCGTGGACGTGGAACATGCCGTGCGGGTGCGCACCGGCGAAACTGATGACGATGCGCTCTGACGCAACCGGGGAAGGGGTAACCACCAAGATGAAAACGCAACTGAAACTTGCCGGCCTTGGGGCGCTTTCCGCGTCGCTGCTGGCGGGTCTGCCTGCGCTGGCGCAGGACATGATCCAGAACCCGTCTGTCGAGCAGATGGCCACGATGGTGAACAAGGGTGACACGACCTGGATGCTGATCTCGTCGGCCCTGGTGCTGATGATGGCCATCCCGGCGCTGGCCCTGTTCTACGGCGGCCTTGTGCGCACCAAGAACATGCTCAGCCTTCTGATGCAGGTCTTCATGATCGTGTCGATCTGCTCGATCCTGTGGGTCGTTGTCGGCTACAGCCTGGCTTTCACCGCAGGCTCGCCCTTCATCGGCGGTCTGTCCAAGGCGATGCTTGCGGGGGTTTCGACCGGTACCTATGCCGCGACCTTCTCGAACAACGTGTACATTCCGGAATATGCCTTCGTCATTTTCCAGATGACCTTTGCCGCCATCACCCCGGCCCTGATCATCGGCGCCTTTGCCGAGCGGATCAAGTTCTGGCCGCTGATGCTGTTCGTGATCGGCTGGTCGCTTCTGGCCTATTACCCGATCGCGCATATGGTGTGGTTCTGGGCCGGCCCGGACTTCCTGGTCGATTTCCCGGCGGACATGGGCTTTCTCTGGGCAATGGGTGCGCTTGACTTTGCTGGTGGCACGGTTGTGCACATCAATTCCGGGATCGCGGGCCTTGTCGGCTGCCTGGTGATTGGCCCACGCGTCGGGTTCAACAAGGAACCGATGCCTCCGCACAGCCTGACCATGACGATGATCGGCGCCGCCTTGCTGTGGGTCGGCTGGTTCGGCTTCAACGCGGGTTCCAACCTTGAATCGAACGGGATCACCGCGCTGGCCTTCCTGAACACCTTTGTTGCCACCGCTGCCGCAACCGTGTCCTGGGTTCTGGTCGAACAACTGCGCCATGGCCGCGCTTCGCTTCTGGGTGCGGTGACAGGTGCTGTTGCCGGTCTGGTTGCCATCACCCCGGCCTGCGGCTTTGCCTCGCCGGGCGGGGCGCTGATCCTTGGCCTGATCGTCTCGCCGATCTGCTACATCTTCGTCTCGACCGTGAAGAAGATGTTCTCGTACGATGACAGCCTGGACGTGTTCGGCGTTCACTGCATCGGCGGGATCGTCGGCGCCATCGGAACGGGGATCGTGGCCAATCCAAGCTTTGGTGGCCAGGGCTGGGTGGACTACACCGTGTTCCCGGCCGTCGCCGGCGCCTACGACATGGGCGCGCAGATCATGACACAGGCCAAGGCGGTTCTTCTGACGCTGGTCTGGTCGGGTCTTGTATCGCTGGTCCTGTTCTACGTCATCAAGATGGTGTTCGGGCTTCGCCCCTCGGCCGATGATGAGCGTCAGGGTCTGGACCAGACCTCGCACGGCGAAAGCGCCTACAACATGTAAGCTTTCCGGGGGCCGCATTGCCGCCCCCGGTCACCCTGCCCGAAGGACCTCCTCCCCCTTCTGGCCTAACGATGGCGGCCCGCAGGATCCTCCCCCTGCGGGCCGTTCGTTTTCTGGATTTCAGGCTTGCCTTGGCTATTGATAGTCTGACGGCCAAAAGGAGACGACCATGCAGGCCGAAGGAAGACCATTGCGCGGCGTGGCGCTTGTGGTGGGGGCGACGTTCATCTTCGCCGTTGCCGATACGCTCGGCAAGCATCTGGCCATGCTTTACGCCACCACACTGGTCCTTGCCGCGCGCTATTTGGTCAATCTGGCCATCGTCACCGCCGCCATGTGGCCGCGCCACCGGTCAGCGCTGTGGCGGACCCGGCGTACCGGCCTTGTGATCCTGCGCGGCCTCTGCCTGGCATCGGCGTCGATCACCATGCTGATGGCCCTGCGGGTCATGCCGGTGGCCGAGACAGTTGCCATCATCTACATCGCCCCGGTGCTCGTAATGCTCGCGTCGGGAACCGTGCTGGGCGAAAAGGTCAGCTTGCCCGGCTGGATCGGCGCGGGGCTTGGCTTTGCGGGCGTTCTTCTCATCGCGCGGCCGGGCAGCGGGCTGGACCCCGTTGGCGTAGCGCTCGCCCTGGGCAACGCGGTCCTTGCCACCGGCTATCACCTCTTGACGCGTGTCCTCGCCCGGACCGAAACGACCATGGCACTGATGTTCCACACTGCCCTTGTCGGTGCGCTTGTCTTTTGCGCGCTGGTGCTTGTCCTCCCAGTTCCTGCTGTGCCGGGGACGCTGGACCTTGGGTTGATGGGGGCACTTGGCGCTTTTGCGACGGCAGGGCATCTTATGTTCACCAGCGCCTACCGCGAGGCACCCGCAGCCACACTTGCCCCGGTGAACTACCTGCACATCGCCTTTGCCACCCTTCTTGGTTGGGTGATCTTCCAGCAGATTCCCGGTGCGCTCGGATTTGCTGGCATGGGCCTGATTGCTGCGGCAGGCGTTCTGGCGGCCTGGCAGGCTAGCCGGCCTATGGCGTTGCCAGAGTAATCAGCGCGGTTCCCGCCACCGCCAGCACAGCGCCGCCCCAGGCGACAGGGGCCGGGGCGCGGCGGGTCACGAACCAGACCATCGGCAGGATGAGGATCGGCGTGGTCGAGGATAGCGTGGTCACGATCCCAACATCTCCCACAGCAAGCGCCGCCATCAGCAGCGTCATGCCCAGGAAGATGCCCGAAACCGCGGACCCGCTGATCCGCCCGATGTCCCCGACTGCAGGCCGTGCCGCAGGGCGCAGGCCCGGAACCGCAAGCAGCGCCAGAAAGAACAAAGCCCCTAGCCCGGACCGGATCGCCATCGCCGTAAACGGCTCAACCCCCGCCAGCATGGCAGGCCGCGCCAGAAGGCTGCCCGTCGCCTGCCCCAGCGCCGTGATCACGCCCAGCGCCAGCCCCAGGCCCAGCGCCTGCGGGCCACGCATCCCCTCACGGCCCCCCGGCCCCAGGATCGCCAGGACGATGCCCGCCAGGATCAGCGCAACGCCCGCGCCCTGCACAAGGGTCACCGTCTCGCCCCGGAACCCGTAGCCCAGTACCAGCGCGAAAGGAGCGGAAAGTGTAAACACCAGGGCATTCAGCCTTGGCCCCAAAAGCTGGATCGTCGCGATGAAGGTCGAGGTTGCCAGCATGATCCCGGCGGCAGAGGAACCTGCCAGCCACAGAAAATTCTCCATCCCAACCGACTGCCAACCGCCAAGGGCAAGTGAAGCGGCAGCGGTCATCCCGAACGCCAGCCCCATCTGCCAGCGGGCAAGCTGCAAGGCACCCACGCGCCCAGTGACGCTGTCGATCTGCATGGCCGACAGCGCAAAGGTTGCCGCCGCTGCAAGGGATAGCGCGACGGCCAGCACGATGTGTCAGATCACCTGGGCAATCGCCGCCGCAAGGATCGGCACCGTCCTCGCGTTCAGCCCGGCAATGTTGATCCTGCTGTCGCCAACCATGTAGATGCCATGCTCTTCCCGCAGCCGGACGACCTGGGCCTCGGTCAGCCCAAGCCGGCTGAACATGCCCCGGTGATGGGCGACAAAGTCGAAGCGGTCCCCGTTCGTGGCCCGCCGCAGCTCATCCGCCAGCGCCCTGCGCAGGTCCAGCATGTTCTGCCGCACCTCTTCCAGCTCCTGCTTCCATTCGGCCGTCAGCGCCGCATCCTCCAGGATCATCGTCACCAGCCGCGCGCCGTGGTCGGGCGGAAAGCTGTAGTTCTGCCGGTTCAGGAAGTTCAGGTTCCCTTGCACCACGGCCTTCCGGTCGGGCGAGGTCAGCGCCACCAGAATCCCCGTCCGCTCGCGGTAGATCCCGAAATTCTTGGAGCAGCTGGCCGCGATCAGCACCTCCGGGAAGGCCGCCGCGATCTTGCGCGTCGCCGCCGCATCTTCCTCCAGCCCGTCACCGAAGCCCTGATAGGCGAGGTCGACAAACGGCACCGCCCCCTTGCGCTGCAGAAGGGCAATCACCTGGTCCCACTGACCCGCGTCAAGGTTCGCCCCGGTCGGATTGTGGCAGCAGCCATGCAACAGGACCGCATCGCCAGTGGCCACGCCCGCAAGGTCGGCCATCAAGCCCGCAAAGTCGATGCCCGAGGTGGCGGTGTCGAAATACCGATACTCGGCCATCGGCATGCCAAGGTACTTGATGATCGACGGATGGTTCGGCCAGGTCGGCGCCGAAAGCCAGACCTTCGCCCTGGGATTGGACAACCGGATCAACTCCAGCGCCTGACGGATCGCCCCCGTGCCGCCGGGCGTAGCAACAGACGCCGCACGATCGGCAAAACCGGTGCCAAGGATCATCGAGACCATGGCCGCGTTATAGGCCGGCTCACCTGCCAGACCTGTGTAGGTCTTGGTTGTCTCCACCTCCCACAGCTTGCGCTCTGCCGCCTTCACCGCGCGCATCACCGGGGTCAGGCCGGTCGCGTCCTTGTAGACGCCGACACCAAGGTCGATCTTGGTCGTCCGCGGGTCGTCACGATACATGGCGATGAGTTGCAGGATCTTGTCCTGCGGCTGGGCGGTCAGGGTCTCAAGCATCGGAAACTCCGGTCAGGCAGAAAGCACAGTTTGCGGCAGGGGCACCTCCCTCCCCCCCCTGTGAGGAAGGGCCGGGGTAAAGGAGCCGAGGGTCAGGTCACCCGGTTTCGACCGGCAGATCGTCATACATGCCCCATTCGGACCAGGAGCCATCATAAAGCGCATGGTTGCGGTGGCCGATCCGTTCCAGCGCAAGGGAAAGGATGGCGGCCGTGACGCCTGACCCGCAGGTGGTTATGGCGGGTTTCTTCAGGTCTACACCAGCGGCCTCGAACACTGCTTTCAACGCTGACACCGGTTTCATGGTACCGTCGGGGTTCAGAACCTCGGCATGGGGAATGTTGCGTGACCCCGGAACGTGCCCCGACCGAAGACCTGGCCGGGGTTCCGCTGCCTCTCCGCGAAAGCGGGCCGCGCTGCGGGCGTCGATGATCTCGGCCTCGGCCAGCTTCGCGGCATGGGCCACTTGCGTCACATCCTTCACAAGATGGTTCTGGCGGCTGACGGTCATGTGCCGGTCTCGCGGGATTGGGGGCATGTCGCTGATCTCGCGCCCCTCGGCCCGCCATTTCGGAAAGCCGCCGTCCAGCACGGCCACATCCTGCTTGCCCATCAGCCGAAAGGTCCACCAGACCCGCGCCGCGCTGAACAGCCCCGATCCGTCATAAACCACAACCTGGTGGCCATCCCCCAATCCCATCGCCCGCATCCGGCTGATGAATTTTTCCGGTGGCGGGGCCATGTGGGGCAGGTCTGACCGCAGGTCGGCGATCTCGTCGATGTCGAAAAAGCGCGCGCCGGGGATATGGGCCGCTTCATATTCGGCCCGCGCGTCGCGCCCGCTGCCAGGCAGGTACCAGCTTGCGTCCAGCACCCGGAGGTCAGGGTCCCGCAGGTGGCGCGACAGCCAGTCGGTCGAAACCAGCGTCTTGGGGTCGTCAAGCGGCGATGGCGTCATGAAGGGTCTCCCGGGGATCACCGGGATATACCCGCGCCTTCATGCGCTGCGCAAGCGCGGCGGGATGCGCGACCATCGAAGGCCGCGCATCACGCCGTCTCTTGTCCGACGCCGTTACTTGACCAGCGCCTTCTTGACCATGCCAAGGATGGCCGTAAGGACGGCACCACCGGCACCACCGCCGACGACAGCCTGGACGATGGCACCGATGTCAAGGCCCGATGCCGCCGCCGCTGCATCCGGTGCAGCGCCGCCAAGCATACCCATGAGCACGCCACCAAGCCCGCCGCCAACCGCCCCGGCGACCGAGTTGCCTGCCGTTCCAAGGCTCAGGTTCTTCAAGCCGGCACCTGCGGCATTGCCGCCGATCAGACCTGCGATGATCTGAATGATCAGTTCCATACCCATACCCATGACCTTTCCCTCTGCGCCGGTTCTTTGCCCAAGGGGCGCCCGGCTTGGACCCCGGACTTTGTGTCCGGTAACATTGAGTGTGCCAGATGTGGGGGGGCCAAGCAACAAATGCCTGAAATGCAGGGAAGGTCAGCCCCGGCTGTTCTGCTTCATCAGCCGGGCCTTGTCGCGGTCCCAGTCGCGTTTGGCGCTGGTTTCGCGCTTGTCGGCCAGCTTCTTGCCCTTGGCGACACCCAGCTTCAGCTTCACGATGCCCTTGTCGTTGAAATACATCTTCATCGGCACGATGGTCATGCCTTCACGACCAACGGCATTCCACAGGCGCGACAATTCCTTGCGCGAAACCAGCAGCTTGCGCCGCCGACGTTCCTCATGCCCCCAGGTCTTGGCGGGCAGGTAGGGGGCGATGTAGCCGTTGATCAGCCAAAGCTCGCCACCTTCGACGCTGGCATAGCTTTCCGCGATGTTCGACCCTCCCTGCCGCAGGCTTTTCACCTCGGACCCCAGAAGCATGATCCCGGCCTCAAGATCGCTTTCGATGTGGTAATCGAAACGTGCCCGCCGGTTTTCGGCGATGAGCTTGGAATTGGGATCGGACTTTGCCACCATGATCGTGGTGAGATAAGGTCTGGCGCAGAGTTAGTCCAGAAGGCTCGGGATGCTGATTCAGATTGCCATCGGGACAGTGATCCTTTTGACCAACATCCTGGTGGCCGCCGTGGCCGCCCTTGCCCTGGAAGTCGCCTTCCGCCGCGCACATGGTTGGCTGGTCAAACGGCCGCAGCGGCCGAAGCTGATCCTGATGCTGGTCTTTGTCGGCATCTGGGTTCTGGGCGTCGTTACCGTTTGCGTCTGGATCTGGGCCATGGCGCTTTGGTCGCTTGGCGCCTTCCCGACGATCGAGGCTTCCGTCTACTTCTCGCTCGTCGCCTTCTCCACGCTTGGCCTTGGAGACGTTGTGGCCCCGCAGGAATGGCGCATCCTCAGCGTGATGGCGGCCGTCAACGGCTTTCTCAGTTTCGGCCTTCTGACCGCGCTGATGGTCGAGGCGCTGCGCCAGGTCCGCCTTTCGCAGCTGGATCTGCGCCGCGACTGAGCGGGATCAGTTTCCCAGCGGCACGACCCGTCGGCCGCCGGCGGCGATGCCGTCTTCGATCCGGTCATCGACCTCATTGCCCTCAAGCGAGGCAAGAAAGCCGTTGAATTCGGGCGTCGCCCGGGTCGCAAGGCGCCCGGCCTCGATCACCATGTCCACCTCTGCCGGATCGAGTTTCAACCGGGTTGGCACGTCATTCAGCCGGTCACGCTTGTCGTCGCCCAGGTTGGCGAAACTCGCCTCGCCGACGAAAAGCTTCACGTCGGTGCAATCCCACCCGTCGGTCGACCCACGCAGACGGCGCACCTCGGACAGGGGCAGCGCGCAACGCCATTCGATCAGGTCCGCCTCCCAGAACCGAAGTTCTGCCCGCATCGAATCATAGCCCGACCGCGAGGCCGCAGCCATCGCACTGTTGGCGATGGACATCGCAAGATTCACGCCGCCAGGGCCTGCGACCTTCTGCGTCCAGTCAAAGTCCTCTTCGACGCCTGCATTGGCGACCAGAAAGAGCATCCGCTTCAGCTTGACTGCTTCCGCCGCTGTCAGGGGCGCATAGGGCACCTCGGCGCGGGCACGTTCCACCGCTATGCCCGTGGTGCCGAAGTAATCTGTGATCCCGCCATCCAGAAGCTTCACGAACTTGACCTTGTCGGGGTCGGTGTAGCTTTCCAGCGCCCGGGCGTAGGCACGCATGGCAGAGGTCGCTTCCGGGTTATATCGCGCGGCGGTCAGCCAGTCCGGCTCGCGGTAGTTGCACTTGCCCTGATGCGCCTTGAGCACGATGGGGGTAAAGACCAGCGGAAAGGCGGCCGAAGCGGCAACCGCTTCGCTAAGCCGCACTTTCGACAGGTCCGAACACAGGGCGTCAAAGGTCTCGGGGCTGAACAGGAACGGCGTGTTGTTCGCCATGTCGGTGGCATTGATCCAGGTCTTGATGGTCGAGCGGTTCCGCAGATCGCCAAATGTCGCGCCCTTGAACAGCACATCATCCAGATATCGGCCAAACGTGTCTCGCCCGTTCACCCCGCCGGCCACGCCCTTGATGACCGTCAAGGGGTTGTAACCCGAGGTGGTCATGTAGGCCTCGCCATCGGTAAGCAGGAACTTCTCGCGGAAACCCTTCAACCCGTCCGGACCGTAAAGCCCGAATTGCGCCGCCATGACTGACCCGCCCGACACGCCCGTGACCAGCCGGACCTCATCCAGCAGCCCGTTCGGTGTGCCGGTCTCGATCCCCGAGGCGCGCAGCTCTTCCAGCATGCCATAGGCAAAGGACGTGGCCCGGAACCCCCCGCCCGAAAACGCCAGCGCAATGTAAAGTTCGCCATCGCCGACGGTTTCGCTTTCGACCAGGGAAAGGTTCTCGCCCTGCAAGGGCTGGTTCAATGGCTGATTCCACGGGGCGCAGCCCAGAAGGATCAGGAAAGGGATAAGGGCGCGATGCATATGGAAACCGGACCTGAAGGCTCAGTCCGATTGCTGAAGCCTTGGCCACTGGATTTCAAGCGTTAATCCCTTTTGCCCCTCGGGCAGCACAAGCCGCGCGCCATGTCGCGCCGCAATCGCCCGCACGAGGGCAAGTCCCAGCCCGTGGCCGCTGATCCCGCGGTCACGGTCGGCGCGGACGAAACGCTCGAACACTTCGCCACGCATGTCGGCGGGCAGGCCGGGGCCGGTGTCTGCCACGCGCATCAGGTGGCGATCGCCGTCCCGGGTCAGGGACAAGGTCAGCAGGTCGCCCGAAGCGCAGTACTTGATCGCGTTGTCAAGAAGGTTGGACAGAAGCTGCGCAATCAGGTTGCGGTCGCCAAGGACACGAAGGTCGGGGTCGATCACGGCCTGCGCGTCAAGCCCCTTGTCCTCGGCCAATGGCTCGTACAAATCCCACACTTCCCGGGCGACCGCTGACAGGTCTACCGGCACAAGGCCACCGCCGCTGCCAGCGTCCGCCTCGGCCCGGCTGATGTCCAGAAGCGAATCGAACATCCGGATCGCCTGGCGCATCTCGGCCTTCAGTTCGGCGGTCACCTCTTCCTGGTCCTCGATCTTCGACAGCTTCAGAAGCATCCGGTTCAGGGGTGTGCGCAACTCATGCGCGATGGTGTCCGACAGCCGGTGCGTCGCCCGGTTCAGGGTCTCGATCCGGTCCAGCATGCTGTGGACATGGGTTTCCAGAAGGCCGAACTCGTCATCCGTTCGCGCGCCCGGCAGGCGCGCGTCCAGCGCGCCTTCGGCCACCCGGTCGGCAAGGTCGTTCAACCGCCCGATCCGCACCATGACCGACCGCGCGGCCAACCAGCCGACCAGCCCGCCCGCGACCAGCATGGCCGCAAGCATCCCAAGCATCCCCCGACGCATGGCGCCAAGGGTGTCATCCACCGGCTGCAGGGATCGCGCCACCAATAACGGGAACCCACCCGGCAACTCACGCGCGACGGCCAGCCATCGCGTGCCGCCTTCAGTGAAAGCGCGCGCCGGGTTTACCGCGAATCCCTCACCCTCGGCGGTAAGGCCTGCGGGCCAATCGCCGCGCGTGCCTGCCAGCACGGCGCCCTGACGGTCCATGAGCAGCAACATCTCGTCGCCTGTCGCCGCCGCTGCGCGATAGTCGATGGCTTGCCGCAAGGCGATGATCCGGCGCTGGTCATAAAGTGCCGCAAACCCATCCAGATCAGCCGACAGAAGGCTGCGCTGCGCGTCCATCAGTCGCGCCTCGACCAGCCGGTATTGCAACCCCATGGCCCCCAGCGACAGGACCGCCACCGCCACCGCCATTCCGGCCGCCAGCCGAAGTGTCGCCCGCGCCGCCCAGGGTCGAACCGGGGGCCGATCCGGGGGACGCGCAGGCGTCACCCCGCCGCACCTGCAAGCGGGGCAAAGATGTATCCCTCGCCGCGCGCAGTCTGGATCGCGGCCGAACCGGCCTCTTCCAGCTTGCGGCGCAGCCGGCCGACGTGAACATCGACCACATTGGTGCCCGGGTCGAAATGCAGGTTCCAGACGCTTTCCAGAAGCTGCATCCGCGTGACGACCTGGCCCGCGTTCCGTGCGAAATAGGTGATCAGCTCGAACTCCTTGGGGCTGACGGCCACATAGGCGCGCCGGACATGGACGGTCCGGGCCTTCATGCGGATTTCCAGATCACCAAACGCCAGCAGGTCATTGTCCAGAACCTGCATCGTGCCCCGGCGCAGAAGGGCCCGCAGCCGCGCCCGCAGCTCGTCCGGCTCGAACGGTTTCGGCAGATAGTCGTCCGCGCCCTTCTCCAACCCCTCGACCCGGTTCGCCGCACGGCCAAGCGCCGACAGGACAAGGATCAGTGCATTAGAACCCCCGGCGCGAAGCCGCGCGATGGCTTCGACCCCGTCGCCCCCCGGAAGCATCCGGTCCAGCACGATGACCTTGTAGGGCGTGCCCAAGGCCGCCGCGATCCCCGTCTCCAGCGTGTCGCAGTGATCGGCGGCGCAGCCCATCCCCTCGATCACGGCGCGCACCGCTTCGGCAGTCTCGATGTCGTCCTCGACGATCAGGATGCGCTCGTCCATCGCCCCACCTTTGCTTGCCGCTTCGTTCAAAACACCACCACGTCCGGGTCAAGAACATTCGCCCCGCCGACCGGACGCACCCCAGCGGTCGCACCCCATGGATCAAGGTAGATGTGCCGCGTCTCGCCGCCCGGGGCCTGAACCAGGATCAGCACCGGCTCGGACACCTCGTAAGCGCCAAGGTCCACCTCGGCACCGTTCACCGTGACGATCCGGTCGCCTTGCGCAAGCCCGGCGAACAGGGCGGGCGAGTTGTCGGTGACCGCCGTCACCAGGCCACCGTCGCCCAGCACCACGCCAAGGGCGGACAGCCGGTACGAGGTCACCGTCTCGGGCTGGCCTTGCGTCACCTGACGCAGCTTCAGTCCGGTGTCAGGGACCGCCGCCACGGCATCCAGCGCCAGCGCAAGCTCCATCTGATCGGTTCCGCGCAGGATCCTGATGGTGACCGGTCCGGCCGCAGCGGCCGCTTCGACCGCAAAGGCCAGATCACCCGGCTGGACAAGGTCGACCCCACCGGCCGAAAGGATGACGTCCCCGGCTTTCAGGCCTGCGAGGCCAGCAAGGCCGTCCGCCTCGACGCTGTCGACAAGCAGGCCACCGACCGCCACGCCAAGGGCCTTCGCCACCTGCCGGTCAACCTGTCGCGCCTTCATTCCCATGGCGGGAACCGGCGGAAGGGTCTCGTCGATCAGCCCGGTCACGATCCGGTCAAGGTCCGCCGCCGAAATGGCGTAGGCAATTCCCACGAACATGCGGCTGCCAT
>JAPLPF010000047.1 GCA_026400325.1 Rhodobacterales bacterium | reverse complement strand
GTTGTCACGATGACCTCATCAAACGACAGCGCGAAGGCAAGCATCCCCCCGGCAAGCAGGGCCGAGCCCAGGTTCGGCAACAGGATATGGCGAAAGGTCTGAAACGCATTCGCGCCAAGGTCGGCGCTGGCCTCCATGATCCCGCCGGACAGGCGGCGCATCCGGGCGACGGCATTGTTGTAGACAATGACGATGCAGAAGGTCGCGTGGCCAAGGACGATTGTCCATGTGCTGAAGGGAATATCCATGATGCCGAAGGCCGACCGCAGCGACATGCCCGTGATGACCCCGGGAAGGGCGATGGGCAGAAGGATCAAGAGGCTGATCTGATCCCGACCAAAGAACCTGGCCCGCGCCATCGCGGCCGCGACAAGGGTGCCAAGGATCATTGCCAGGGTCGTCGAGATCGCCGCGACCTTGAGGGAAAGGTAAAGGGGCGGCCAGATATCTTCACGCGCCCAGGCCACGGCGAACCATTTGGTGGTCAGGCCGGGGGGCGGGAACTGGTAGGTGCGTTCCTCGGTCGTGAAGGCGTAAAGAAAGATCAGCAGGATCGGCAGATGCAGGAACAAAAGCCCGCCGAGTGCAGCAAACTTGAGGCCCCACGAGGCCCGGTCGGGTGAGGCATCAGAGCGCATCGAAAGCCCCCGCGCGCTTGGCAAGGGCCAGGTAGACCAGCATGATCAGGATCGGGACCACCGCAAAGGCAGCGGCAAGCGGGATGTTCCCGGCCGTGCCTTGCTGCTGGTATACCGCTAGGCCGATGAAACGCGCGCTGTCACCCACGATCTGCGGGATGATGTGCGTCAGCGAGAAGGTGAAGATCGACCCTGCAATCACGCCGGGCAGGGCCAGCGGCAGGATCACGCTGCGGAAGGTCTGCGACCGCGTGGCACCAAGGTCGGCGGACGCCTCCAGCATCGAGGTCGGCACCCGTTCCAGCGAGGCCTGCATCGGCAGGATCATGTAGGGCAGCCAGACATAGACGAACACGAGGAATGTGCCGAAGGGCGAAGTGGAGAGCGACGAGCCTTCAAGCCCGGGGACCGAGAGGATGCCGTTGATGATGAAGGAGGTGCCGGTGCCGTCGGCGGCCCAGCCGAGGATGCCTTCCTTTGCCAGGATCAGCTTCCAGGCGTAGACCTTGACCAGATAGCTCGACCACAAGGGCAGCATCACACCCAGATAGAAGGCGGCCTTCCAGGGGCCCCTGGCATAGCGCGCGGCAAAATAGGCGATGGGAAACGCAAGGACGGCGCAGGCCATCGTGACAACGGCGGCCATGACAAGGGTGCGCAGGATGATGTCAAGGTTCTGGGGCCGGAACAGTTCGGCATAGGTCTTGAGGGTGAATTCCTGCTTCACCACGCCCGAAAACTCGTCGATGGAATAGAAGGACTGCAGGAGCAAGGCAGCGAGAGAGCCGAGGAGGGCCAGCAGAACGTTGGGCCTGCGCCAGAAAACGCCGGTCAGCCTGTCGGAAACACCACGGGCGGGAAGGATCGCGGGCGCGGTCATGGGCATGCCCCGGGGCCGGAAAAATCCTTGAAGGAAGGATTTTGGGCGCCCCTTCTGAACAGGTCAGACCTGGGGAAATGGGCGGAGCCTCCGGCGGGGATATTTTCCGGACAGATGAAATGGTCAAGGGGGTTCATCTGTCCCCAAATATCCCGGGGGTGAGCCCGAAGGGCGAGGGGGCGGCGCCCCCGGCGGCGGGGTTGGACGAAACGGCAAGGCATCACGCACCCGCCATGAGATGCAGGGCGGAAGGCTCGAAGGCAATGGCGGTCGTTTCGCCTTCTGCCGGAACGGGCTGGCCCGATGGAACAAGGGCGGCGATCTCGGTTCCATTGGCATCCAGCACCACACGGGTGCCGGATCCAAGATATCGCAGGGCGGTAACGCGGCCCCGAACCGGACCGGTTGTGGCAAGACGGGTGGCCTCGGGGCGCAGGCTTGCCCATGCCTCCGGCCCGCCAAGGGCGCGGGTCAGGGCGGGTGGCAACACGTTGGAGGAACCGACGAAATCGGCCACGAACCGCGTGGCCGGGCGGTCATAGATGTCTTGCGGGGTGCCGATCTGGGCAATCTTCCCGTCGTTGAAGACCGCCAGGTGATCGGCCATCGACAGCGCCTCGTGCTGGTCGTGGGTCACGAAGACGAAGGTCAGTCCAAGCCGGTGCTGCAGCGCTTTCAATTCGTCCTGCATCGCCTCGCGCAGCTTGAGGTCAAGCGCGCCAAGCGGTTCGTCAAGCAGCAACACGCGGGGTTCGTTCACCAGGGCGCGGGCCAGGGCCACGCGTTGGCGTTGGCCGCCGGAAAGCTGGGCGGGCTTGCGGTCGCCATAGGCGTCAAGCTTGACCAGGGCCAGCATCTCTTCGGCCTTTGCGTGACGCGCGACGCGACCCATGCCCTTGACCATCAGCCCGTAGGCCACGTTGTCGCGCACGTTCATGTGGGGGAAAAGCGCATAGTCCTGAAACACCGTGTTCACGTTGCGCAGGTGCGGGGGGGTGTTCGACACGTCCTCGCCAAAGATGCGGATCTGGCCGCCGGTTGGCTTTTCAAAGCCCGAGATCAGCCGAAGGCAGGTTGTCTTGCCCGAGCCTGAAGGGCCGAGCATGGCAAAGAACGACCCCTCGGCAATGGCGAGGTCAACCCCGTCGACAGCCTTGATCAGGCCGAAGTGACGGGAAACGTTGGAGAATTCGACGGCATTGGTCATGGAATATCCATAGCGTGCGCAGTCATGGCGCACCACTGGCAAGGGGAAGGGTGCGCAGTGACTGCGCACCCCCGGAAGGTCGGGATCAGCGGCCGCCGATCACACCGATGTAGTCGCTGACCCAGCGGTAATAGGGCACGCAGGCACCCTCACCCTGTGAGCAGTTCGACACCGGCGTGGTCCAGAAGCGGATCTTCTCGAAGTCATCCATGCCGTTTGCGGCGCAGGTTTCGGCCGTCGACATGCCGCGACCATCCGTGCAGGCGGCAGGGACCGCCGGGTTCGCGCCGAACCACACCGCAAGGTCGGCCTGCAGGTTCGACGCCAGCGAGTGTTCCATCCACAGATAGGCACAGTTCGGGTTCGCGGCATCGACATGCATCATCGTCGTGTCGGCCCAGCCGGTTGCGCCTTCCTGCGGGATTACCGAAGAAATCGGCAGGTTTTCCGATTGCAGAAGATTGCGCTGGAACGGCCAGGACCCCGAAGCGACGACGCCTTCGTTCTTGAAGTCATCGATCTGGATGAAGGCGTCGTGCCAGTAACGGCTGACCAGGGTGCGCTGCACGCGCAGAAGGTCAAGGGCTGCCTTGTACTGCTCTTCGTTCAGCTCGTAGGGCGAGGTGATCCCAAGCTCCGGCTTGTGGAACATCAGGTACTGGGCGGCATCGGCGATGTGGATGGGGCCATCATAGGCCTGCACGCGGCCCTTGTTCGACTGGCCGTCGGGCAGGGTCATTTCCTCGAACACCACGTTCCACGAGGTCGGGGGTTCCTTGAACACTTCGGTGTTGTACATCAGCACGTTCGGGCCCCACATGTAGGGCACGCCGAAGTGGACGCCGTCGACAGTATGCCAGGGCGCGTTCTTCAGGCGTTCATCGACCGTGGACCAGGACGGGATCAGGTCGGTGTTGATCGGCTGCACCCGGTCGCCCGCGATCAGGCGCAAGCTTGCATCGCCCGAGGCGGTGACAAGGTCGAAGCCGCCTTCGTTCATCAGGGCGACCATCTCGTCGCTGGTGTTGGCGGTCTTGACGTTGACCTTGCAGCCGGTCGCGGCTTCGAACTTGGTGACCCAGTCAAAGGCCTTGTCGGTCTCGCCACGCTCGATATAGCCAGCCCATGCGACGATGTTCACCTGGCCCTCCGGCGCACCTATTTCGGTGACCTGGGCCAGAACCGGCCCAAGCCCGGTTGCGATGGCCAAGACCGAAGTTGCCATCAGTCTGAGTGTCTTCATTGCTATCTCCCCTGTGATACGCGCCGTGCGGAATTTGCCCGCTACGGCGCAGCGCCGGTGTTCCGGTCCTGGACAGAGGCTAGTTTCCGCTGCAGGAATCGCAACAGCAAATCGCGCTTTCGCGGTTTCGGATCTGCCCAAGGGTCGGTTGGCCGGGTCCAGGGCCACATGCCGGACCTGTGCTTCTTTTCGACTGCCTCGATCGCGGCACGCAGGCGGTCCAGACGCGCGGGGTCGTGCGGGAAAAGCGTATCGGGGGCTGCGGTCACCATCCAGTCCGGCAGGGGTGCGCCGTCGATCTTGCTGACATCAAGCCCGGGAATCTGCAACCTGCCTGTCTCGCTCAGCCAGCGGTGACTGACGGCACTGCGCAGGGCTGCCTCGGCCGCCTCTGGATAGAGTTCCATCGGCTTGGACGGGGGATCCTCGCGATCCAGTTTCCTGAGGTACTGCGTCATCAGGCTGACCTTGTGAGAGATCTCATCGGTGTTGCCACCTTCCCTGCGCCGTTGCGCCATGAACACCAGAGCCTCGGCAGAAAGCGAGACGTTGGACTGGAATTCGGGCAAGTCGGACGGCTTGATCCAGGGTGACAGGAACCGCGTCGCGAAGTCAGCGACAACATCGCCGCCGTGAAGCACACTCCTGTCGAAGGCGACAAGCTGGAGCGGATTGGAAAAAATCGCCTCGGTTTCAAGGATCGCGTCCTTGATCTGCGCTTTGTGAGGATGGACCGGTTGATTGCTGACTTTCAGCAGTTGCTGGAGGTTTGAGCGAAAGTGCTGGACCGGGTGCCGGACGTAAAGGATCGGCACGATGTCGCCAGAAAGTTCGGAAAGCTGGTCGGCAATCCTGGCCTTTATCGAGGGATCTTCCGGGAGGATGAGAAGTTCGCTGGAAAGGACAAGGACTTCCGGTCGGCGGCGCTGCACTTCGCGGCGAACCATCTCCCAGGCCGCATTGGCACGATCGACGGCCTCTTTGGGCCCGCCATTCCTTTGCAAGAAGAATGGCGACATCTGGCTTGGGCTTTGGTGCAAGAGCAAAAGCAAGTGGTGCGCAATGGTCTTGTTGCCAAACTGCGGATAAAAGACACCGCTTTCGCGCAACCTGTCGGACGAGGCATGCAGCGAATGTTGCAGAGAGGTGGAGCCGGTCTTGGGCATCCCCATGTGCAGCAGGATCTTCATGGGGCGCTTCCGTTCTTATCGATTCTGGCCAAGCGGGCAGTCCGGAACGTCGACGTTCCGGACACCGGGAAAGTTAGAGGGATTTGAGGGAACCGCAATTGCAAAGCGGCGACGCAGGGTATCGACAAGCCCGAAAGCCACAGAGTGCCGAACGTCAGGGGTCGGACCGGCCGCAAGTCCGGGTGCAGGGTCTATCGAGAGATCTTCATCTCGCAGCGGAAACGGGCTTCTGTCCCGGTCCACAGCGCCGGGGCCGCGATGAGGTAGATACCCTTCGCACGATCAGCCCCCAGAAGCTGACCAGCGGCATCGACACTGCGGCCAGGTTCGCTGTCGGCCAGCACGCAGGCATCACCCACCGTTGCGATGACCTCGCCACCGGACTTTCCCGGAGGCTTGCCGTCGCCGTCAACCCCCGAGACCGGATCACCGCATCCGCCACCTTGCGACCAGGTTCCGCTTTTCGCGGTGTAGCGCAGGCTGCATGTGGCTGCGGTATTGACCGATCCGGGATCTTCCTTGCGCAACGCCTCGGCGGCCAGCACCAGATTGACCGTGCAGCCGACAGCGCAAATCGCTTCAAGGGCCTTTTGGTCAATCGCAAGTGCGGCAGGCCCCGCACCACGCCGGGCGCCGGTGATGAACGTCGCCTGCATGAGGTTTTCACCCCCCGAGCGGGTCACGCGCCCATCCTCGTTGCGCATTTCACCCGGGAACTTTGTCAACGCCGTCTGGATCTTGTCCAGCTCCTTGCGAAGCTCGGCGTTTTCACGCTCAAGACCGGCAACCTTGTCGATCATGCATTCAGAGAACTTGATGACCCCGCTGAGCTCTTCGTTCACTCTCTTCGGCGGTTCACAGTCCTTGGCGCTGGCCGCTCCGGAAGCCAGGGCAAGAACGACAAAGATCCAACGCATTGCGATCCCCCTGTTGAAAACGGGTTGGCAAGAAGGTGCATCGTCGTAATTGCAGCCAAAATGCCACAGGACTGCGAACCGATCAAGGATCGCCTCGGGCTGTCGGCCCTGGTGCTTCAGCCGGTCGACTGGCGGATCAGCAGTTCGGGCGAGATGACAATCCGGGCAGGCGTGGCCTGACGATCATCCATCACGTCAAGGATCAGCCGCGCCGTGCGTGTTCCGATCTCGCGCGGGAAGGGGTTGATCGTGGTCAGCGCAGGGACGGCGATTCCGGCAATCTCGTAGTCGCCGAAACCCGCGATCCACAAGCGTCCCGGCACCTCCAGCCCGCGCCTTTGGCACTCGCTCAGGGCGCCAAAAGCGGAAAGATCAGAGACGCAGATGACCGCCTGTGTGTCCGGCAGGGTTTCAACAAGACGGCCCATCGCCTCGGCCCCTTCGCGCATGGAGATGGGGGGCGCGCCGACAGCGATGAGGCGGGTCGCGTCGAGGCCATGCGCCCGCATCGCCGCGACGAACCCGACACGGCGGTCAGCGCCGCGGGTATCACGCGACGTATCGCCACCGATGAATGCGATGCGGGTCAGACCCCTGGAGACGAAGTGATCGACCATGCCACGCACGGCGTCTGCGTTGGAAAAGCCGACAACGTGGCCGATGGGGTCGGCCGGCAGGTCCCAGGTTTCGATGACCGGGATTCCTGCGTTCACCAGCATCCGCCGGGCGCGGGGGGTATGTCGGCCGCCGGTCACGACAATGGCCTCGGGCCGGCGGCGAAGGAACTGCTCGATCAGGCGTTCCTCTTCGGCCATGTCGTAATCGGTGTAGCCCAGCAGGATCTGCAACCCGCGCGGCTTCAACCCCTCGGACAGCCCGCGGACAGTTTCGGCGAAGTTGGCGTTGTTGATCGACGGAATGGTAACAGCGATGAAGTCCGTCTTTTGCGACCGCAGGCTTGAGGCGGTGCTGTCAAAGACATAGCCCAGATCGTCCGCCGCTTTCAGGATGGCATCGCGCGTCGCATCGCTGACCGAACTGTCGGTCTTGAACGCCCGGCTGACCGTCATCGGCGAAACCCCGGCAAGGCGGGCGACATCGGCCATCGTGGGGGATTTGCGGGCGCTGCTCATCCCGATTTGTTATCGTTAACCGCGGCTGGAATCCAGCATTTCCGCCGCCTGTTACACAGGGTCGAAACTCAGGGCGGATGTGACGTGGTGATGGATGCGCCCAGTGAAGAAGCGCGACAGCACGCCTTCGGTCGCAGCGCGGCCCTCCTTGCGGATCGGGTGGTCAAGGAAGGCGTCCACAGTCGCGCGGTCGGGCCAGTCGATGGCAAGGATCAGCGGGAATTCGGGAGCGCCTTCGTCACGATCGTCGGCAAAGGTGACGTGAATGGCGAGTGCGCCGGGAAAGCGCCGCCAGACGGGCAGGATCTCGGCAAGGACGGCGGCGCGGAAGGCCTCGGTCTGGCCGGGTGCGATTGTACCTTCGAACAGGGCATAGCGGGTAATCATTTGAACTGTTCCTTTTCGGGGCCTTTGAAGAACTCCATCAGCGCGGCCTGATCCTCGCCACCCAGGCCGGCCGAGGTCAGCATGCGGTGAACCTCGGCGCAAAGGGCGGTCAGCGGCATTGGCGTGTGGGTCAGCCGGGCAAGGTCGGCGGCGCCGTTCAGGTCCTTGACCATGTTGTCGATCCGCCCGGTGCGGCGATAGTCGCGCGCGGCAAAGCGGGGCATGTATTCCTGCAGGATGGCGCTGTCGGCGCGGCCGCCTTTCAGGGCCCGGGGAATCATGGTGGCGTCCACCCCGGCGGCCTCGGCCAGGGCAGTCGCCTCAGCTACTGCAAGGAACCCCAGCCCGCACAGCACCTGATTGATCAGCTTGGTGGTCTGGCCCGCACCAGCGCCGCCCATGCGGGTCTGGTTTGACGACACCTTGGCAAGGATACGTTGCGCGGCGGCCACATCCTCGGGCGCGCCGCCTTGCATCAGCGTCAACTCGCCGGTCGCGGCCTTGGGGATGCCGCCGGACAGGGGGCTGTCCACCCAATGCAGGCCCTTTGCGGCGGCGTCGGTGGCAAGGGCCTTGGTCGCCTCGGGGTCGATCGAGGACATGTCGATGATCAACGTGCCGGGGGCGGCGCCTTCGGCAACGCCAGCGGGGCCAAAGACAGCGGCGCGGACAATGTGGGGGGCGTTCAGCGACAGGATGACCGCGCGGACGCCGGTAGCGGCAGCGGCGGCCGAACGGGCGGCGGTTGCGCCCGCCGACACCAAGGGGGCCACTTTGGCAGGATCAAGGTCAAAGACCTGAAGCCGCGTTCCGGTTGCCACCAGACGCGCGCCGATCGCCCCGCCCATTGCGCCTGCGCCGATCAGGGCGATTGTGTCGGTCATCGGCGGATTCCTTCGGCGGCGACGGCAATGATGGCTTCAAGGGGCTGGTCTATGTCGATGGACAGCGCCTCATCCGGGCCTGGAGCCTCAAGTGCGGCGAACTGGCTGTCCAGCAGGCTGGTCGGCATGTAGTGCCCGGTGCGCGCGGCCATGCGCGAAGCGATCACCTCGCGGCTGCCGGTCAGGTGGAGGAACTGCACCGTCCCGCCCGCGCCTTCGCGCAGCCGGTCCCGGTAGGCGCGGCGCAGGGCGGAACAGCCGACGATGACCGGGGCCTCGTTGGCCAGCACTTCGGCCACCCGGTCAAGCCAGGGCCAGCGGTCGTCATCGGTCAGGGGGATGCCCACCCGCATCTTGTCCACATTCGCAGGCGGATGCAGGTCATCGCCGTCACGGTAAGGGATGCCAAGCCGCGCGGCCAACCCGTCACCGACCGAGGATTTGCCGCAGCCAGAGACACCCATGATGACGATGCGAAGATCGGGCCGAAGCGTCATAGCGAGGCCGTGATGCCGCCATCCACATAAAGGATGTGGCCGTTGACGAAGCTTGCGGCGTCCGAAGCGAGGAAGATGCAGGCACCCTGCAGTTCCTCAACCTTGCCCCAGCGACCGGCGGGGGTGCGCTTTTCCAGCCATGCGGAAAAGGCCTGGTCCGCCACAAGTGCTGCGTTCAGCGGCGTGTCGAAGTAGCCAGGCGCAATGGCGTTGCAGTTCAGCCCATACTTCGCCCAGTCGGTCGCCATGCCCTTGGTCAGGTTTCCGACCGCCCCTTTCGTCGCCGTGTAAGGCGCGATGGAGGGACGGGCGAGGGCGGTCTGCACCGACCCGATGTTGATGATCTTGCCCCGACCCCGCGCGATCATGTGGCGCGCGACCGCCTGACCAACGTGGAACACGCTGGCGATATTGGTCTGCAGCAGGCGCTCGAACGCGTCGGCGGGAAAATCCTCCAAGGGCGCGCGGTGCTGCATCCCGGCGTTGTTCACCAGAATGTCGATGGGGTGGCCCGCCGCCTCGAACGCATCGACGGCCGCGCGAACGCCGTCATGGTCGGTCGCATCAAAGACCAGCATCTCGGCCCCTGCAATCCGCGCGGCGGCGGCGGCGAGCTTTGCTGCGTCGCGCCCGTTCAGAACCACTTGCGCGCCAGCTGCGGCCAGCCCTTCGGCCAAGGCAAAGCCGATGCCCTGCGAGGACCCGGTGATCAGCGCCCGCTTGCCCGTCAGATCAAAAAGCCGGTATCCCAAGGTCTGCTTCCTTTCAGTTCGCTCTCGACAAGCGGGGTCTCACCTGTATATGTTATCGTTAACATAGGCTGTCAAGCCACCTGACCTGTCAAGCCCGGATCGGAACCACGAATGACAAAGCCCCATGTCCTGCAAGTCGGCCCCTATCCGGAATGGGATCAGGTGCCGCTGGATGCAGCCTTTCATATCCACCGCTGGTGGGAGGCCGCCGACAAGGACGCCTTTCTGGCCAAGGTTGGCCATGACATCCGCGCGATTGCCACGCGCGGCGACCTTGGGGCGTCCGAAGCGATGATCGCTGCCTGCCCGAAGCTTGAGATGATTTCGGTCTTCGGGGTGGGCTACGATTCGGTGCATCTGCCATCCTGCAAGCCGCGCGGGATCAGCGTCAGCAACACGCCGGACGTGCTGACCGAGGATGTCGCCGACCTTGCCGTTGCCATGCTGCTGTCCCTGGTGCGCCGGACAGGGCCCGCCGAGGCCTGGGTCCGCTCGGGCGACTGGGCTGCAAAGGGCGTGCCTCGCCTATTCTGCACGGGGGCCGAAGCCGGGGGCCGAGAGCTGGACCTTCGTGCCCGACGCCGAGGCGCTGGCGGAACGGTCGGACCATCTTTTCGTGGCGCTGGCGGCGACCCCCGAGACCCGGCACATCGTCAACGCCCGCGTCCTGCAGGCGCTGGGGCCGGAGGGGACAGTGATCAACATAAGCCGGGCCGCGAATGTGGACGAGTCGGCCCTTCTGGACGCCCTGGAAGGCGGCAGGATCGCCGGGGCTGCTCTGGATGTGTTCGAGGGCGAGCCGAACCTGAACCCGCGTTTCCTGACGGCACCGAACGTCCTTTTGCAGCCGCACCATGGCTCGGGCACGGTCGAAACCCGCAAGGCGATGGGCAAACTGATGCGCGACAACCTGACCGCACATTTTGCCGGTCAGCCCCTGCTGACCCCGGTTCTCTAAATGCGCGCGATTGTCATTCACGCCGCGAAAGACCTGCGGATCGAGGATCGGGCCGAAGAGGCCGTAGGGCCGGGGCAATTGCGCCTGCGGCTGGCGACAGGCGGGGTCTGCGGGTCGGACCTGCACTACTACAATCACGGCGGCTTTGGCGCGGTGCGTCTGAAGGAGCCGATGATCCTTGGGCATGAGGTCTCGGCCTATGTCGAAGACGCGGGCGACACAAAGTTCACCACGGGCCAACTGGTCGCGGTGTCGCCCAGCCGTCCTTGCGGCGGGTGCAAGTTCTGTCTGGAGGGCCTGCCGAACCAGTGCCTGAACATGCGGTTCTATGGCTCTGCGATGCCCTTCCCCCATATCCAGGGGGCCTTCCGTGAAAGCCTTGTGGCCGATGCCAGCCAGTGCGTCGATGCGACCGGCCTGACGGCGGGCGAGGCGGCGATGGGCGAACCCCTTGCCGTGACGCTGCACGCAACCACGCGGGCGGGCGGGATGCTGGGCAAGCGGGTGCTCGTCACCGGTTGCGGGCCGATCGGCGTGCTGTCGATCCTTGCCGCCCGCCGCGCCGGGGCTGCCGAAATCGTGGCGACGGACCTGTCTGATTTCACCCTGGCGTTGGCGCGCAAGGTGGGCGCGGACCGGGTGATCAACACCGGGACCGAGCCGGAGGCCTTGGCCGCCTACAGCGCGGACAAGGGGCATTTCGACGTGCTTTACGAATGCACCGGCGTTGCTGCGGCCCTTGCGGGCGGGATTGCGGCGCTGCGCCCGCGCGGGGTGATCCTGCAACTGGGGCTTGGCGGCGACATGACCTTGCCGATGATGGCGATCACCGCGAAGGAACTGGACCTGCGCGGGTCCTTCCGTTTTCACCCGGAATTCGCCGTGGGGGTCGGTCTGATGCAAAAGGGGCTGATCGACGTGAAGCCGCTCATCACCCACACGGTCGGGCTGGACGAGGCGGAAACCGCCTTCCGGCTGGCCAGCGACCGGTCGCAGGCGATGAAGGCGCAGATCGTGTTCTCAGGCTAGGGCGTGGCGCTGGCCCCGATGGCGGCCAGGGCTGCCTCGGCCACCTCGACATCTTGCGCGCCGCTGCCTGATCCGATTCCGATCCCGCCGAGGAGGACCCCGTTCCGCCAGATCGGCAGGCCCCCCGGCAGGCCGGTCATCGTGCCGTCGGTCGCCACCGCAATCGTCACGCGCACCGCCTCGGGCAAGGCGCCTGAGGGTTTCCCGGTCGAGGCAGCTGTCTGCGCCTTGGCCCGGGCCGAGCGCATCGACAGCACCCGAGCGCCTGTCATCCGCAACACCGCCAGATCGACCGCCGACGGATCGACAATCACGATGCATTGCGGCTGGCTCATGGCTTGCGCCCTTTCGGCGCTTGCGTGCAACATGGCGAGAATGGCAGCATCTGTCAGCATTTCGGTTGGTCTGGTGATCTGCATGGCTTGGTCTTTCGGTTTGACGCCCTGTCGTGTTAACGATAACAATTAGCGGAAGGGGAGGCGCCTGTCATGTCATTCTTCGAAGTCCACGATCCGGTGTTCGGGGCCTACGTGCTGGGCAATGCTCCGGTCAAGCGCCTTGCCACCGGATTTGATTGGGTCGAGGGTCCGGTCTGGTTCGGTGACCTTGGATGCCTTCTGTTTTCCGACATCCCGTCGAACCGCATTCTGCGCTGGACGGAAGACGGCGTGACCACGTTCCGCAGCCCGTCAGACTATGCCAACGGCCACACACGGGACCGGCAGGGGCGGCTGGTCAGCTGTGAACACGGAACCCGCCGCGTCACCCGGACAGAGTGGGACGGGACGGTCACGGTGATCGCTGACAGCTATCAGGGCAAGCCCCTGAACAGCCCGAACGACGTGATCGCGGCACCTGACGGGGCAGTCTGGTTCACCGATCCGCATTACGGGATCGGGACCGATTACGAAGGCTTCAAGGCGGCGCAGGAGCTGCCCTGTCAGGTCTACCGGGTCGATCCATCGGGCCGGGTCGATGCGGTGATCAGCGACATGGCCTGCCCGAACGGTCTGGCGTTCAGCCCGGACGGCACGCGGCTTTATGTGGCCGATACCGGGCGGATGTTCCACAGCGATCCGCAACACATCAAGGTCTTTGACATGGTGGACGGAAAGCCGGTCAACGGGCGGATTTTCCACACCGTCAGCCCGGGGTGCGCGGATGGCATTCGCTGCGACAGCGACGGCAACCTGTGGTCCTCGGCGGCCGACGGGGTGCATTGCATCGCGCCGGACGGGCATCTGATGGGCAAGATTCTGGTGCCGGAGCTGGTGTCCAATATCTGCTTTGGCGGGCGCGCGAAGCATCGGTTGTTCATCACCGCGACGACCAGCGTCTATTCGGTCATCCTTAACCGCAGGGGGGTGCAATGGCCGTGAGGGGTTAGCCCGTCGCGCCCGGCTCCAGCCGGGTGGGGACGACCGTCACGTCCTGACCGGCTTCGCCTTTCAGCCGGGCGACCAGCGCCTCGGCGGCAGCTTTCCCGATGGCCGTGGTGGTCACCACGGTGGTCGTCAGCCGCCGTGGCAGGATCGAGGCTGCCTCCATCCCACCCCACCCCGCAATGCCGATGTCTTCGGGCACCCGAAGCCCGCGCGACTGGGCATAGGCCATGCCGCCGATCGCCATCTCGTCATTGTGGAAATAGACGACATCCAGCGCGGGCTGGCGGCTGAGCAGCGTTTCAAGGCCATAGTAGCCGGCGTAAAAGCCGGGCGTGTCATGCAGGATTTCGCGCGCCACCAAGGGATGCCCGGCGCGAGAGAGGGTGGCGTCGAAGCCTTCAAGCCGGGCCGCGCCCATCACGTCGGCCCGGGCCAGGGCGCCGACATAGCCCGCCCGCCGCCGCCCGCGCCGAAGCAGGAACTGCCCCATCTCGGCGCCGCAGTCGAAATGCGAAAATCCGACCGACATGTCGATCGGGCTGGTGGTCAGGTCCCAGATCTCGACCACCGGGGCAGCTGCGCTGCGCAGAAGATCCACCGTTCCCGGCGTATGGGTCCGCCCGGACAGAATCAGACCTGCAGGTCGCCAGGCGATGACCTGGCGGATCCAGGCCTCTTCCTCGTCGGCGGAATGGTTGTTCGCGCCGATCAGGAGTTGGTAGCCCAGCCGCGAAAGCGCGCGGTCCACCCCGTCCAGCACATGCCCGAACAGGCCCGAAGTCAGCCGCGGCACGCACATGCCGACCAACGTTCCGGACTGGTCCGCCCCGAAGGCTGCGGCAAGGCGGTTCGGCACATAACCCAGTCTTTCCGCGACCTTGACCACCCGGTCTTTCGTGTCCCGGGAAAAGCCCGTTCCGCCGCGCAACACGCGGCTGACCGTCATCTTCGAGACTCCCGCAGCCTTGGCGATGTCCTCCAGATTGGCCTTCACAGACATGATCCGCTGGCAACCAAGATCGGCATGTTATCGATAACTTTCCGCTTGACATCAAGGGGGGTCCGGGACCACCCTAGGCTACGTTACCGGTAAACCTGACGCAAGATCAGCCACGCCGCAACGCCAAGGGAGGAACCTGCAATGCACCCGTCGGCTGACGGCCTTTTCTTTGACCGCGTCGTCAAATCCTTTGGCGGCACACAAGCGCTCAAAGGGGTGTCGTTGACGGTCGGACGGGGTGAAATTGTCGCCCTTCTGGGTGAAAACGGCGCGGGAAAATCCACCCTAATCAAGGTTTTGGGCGGCATCCACCGGCCCGATGAGGGCGGCGTCGCGATCGACGGCGTGCCCTACGCGCATGAGGCGGGCAAGGCCGGCGGCCAGAAGGTCGCCTTCATCCACCAGGACCTTGGCCTGATCGAGTGGATGAGCGTGGCCGAAAACATTGCGCTGGCCCTTGGCTATGTCCGAAAGGGTCGATGGATCGACTGGGCGGCAACAGAGGCGGCGGCGGATGCGGCGCTGAAATTGGTCGAGGCCGAGTTTTCGGCGACAGCCCGAGTGTCAAGCCTGACCCGGACCGAGAAATCCCTTGTCGCCATTGCGCGCGCGCTGGCCGCCAGCAGCGACTTTCTGGTCCTGGATGAACCCACCGCCAGCCTGCCCGCCGATGAGGTGGAGCGGCTGTTCGCGGCGCTTCGTCCCTTGAAGGCGAAGGGCGTGGGGATGATCTATGTCAGCCATCGGCTGGACGAGATTTTCCGCATCGCTGACCGCGTGGCCGTGCTGCGCGACGGGCAGATGGTCGGCATGCGCCCGATTGACCACACCACGCCCGAGGAGCTGGTCAGCCTGATCGTCGGCCGCAAGGCGCGCGAGATTGCGCGGCCTGCGGTTCTGGACGGCCCGGCGATCCTGACGGTCAATGGTCTTGCCACGCCCGCAGTAGGGCCCGTGAGTTTCGCGATCCGCCGGGGCGAGCTTCTGGGCCTTGCCGGGTTGCGGGGTGCGGGGCACGAGGATATCGGCCGGGCGTTGTTCGGCGTGATTTCCCACGCCGGAAAGGTCAGCCTTGACGGCAAGACGCCCGACCTGGCCACGGCCCAGTCGGCCATGCGCTCTGGCATTGGGCTGGTTGCCCGGGATCGGATCGGCGAAAGTGTGGCTCCGGGACTGGCCATCCGCGAGAATGCCTTCCTGAACCCTTCTGCCACCGGACGGCGCATGTTGTCCGTGATGTCGTCGCGTCAGGAAGAGTCGCTTTCCGCAGCCATCGGCACCCGCGTGGGACTGTCTCCAAACGACCCGACCCTTGCGATCGAGGCTCTGTCGGGCGGCAACCAGCAGAAGGTTGTCGTCGGGCGGTGGCTGGACTCGGGCCGCAGGCTCTTGATCACCGAAGACCCGACGGCGGGCGTCGATGT
>JAPLPF010000086.1 GCA_026400325.1 Rhodobacterales bacterium | reverse complement strand
CAGCGGCAGCTTTTCGCGGACGATCAGGTGAACTGGTTCCCGCATCCGTCGCCGGACGGGCGGCATCTGGTCTACCTCGCCTATCCGCCGGGGACGCTGGGTCACCCCGAAGACCTGGCCGTGGCTCTGGTCTTGTGCAACCTGGAAGGGCAGGGTCGGGCCAGGGTGCGTGAGTTTACCGGCGGGCAGGGCACGATCAACGTGCCAAGCTGGGCACCCGATGGCAGCGCATTCGCCTATGTGCGCTACGAGCCGTAGGCAGGTTTCAGGCCGGAAAACCTGCCCGGCGCGTCGTCGGTCAGCGGATCGGACAAGCCTGCTGCCTGCAGGATCGGCTGCAGATGGCGCGGGTCACCCCAGACCGAAATGTAAACCTCGGAAGGATAGCCGTTTGCGAGGTGTTCCGGCACAAGATCGACGATCCTGACCCGGAGCGCATCGCCATGGGCAATCGACGGGGCGACGATTTCTTCGGCCATGGGTCCGAGATGGCCGACAAGCCCGGGGCGACGGTGACGGATCAGGCCAAGGAGCGGCTGGTTGAACCGGGCAAACACCCCGATATGGCCATCGGTCAGGCGGTCCAGCCAGGCCGCGTCGCCGATGGCAAGGCCGGTGCGGGCGACGTGGATCTGCAGCCCTTCGACCGGGGCCTTGTGGATCAGGGGAAGCTTTGCATCGGTCATCGGAGGCCTTTCACTGGCAAGGCCCGAAGATGGCGGCCGCAAGCGCCGGATGACAAGCCGTTGCGCGGTCTGGCCCGTCGGCTGTGCCCGAACCCGCCGAGAAAGCCCGGTGGCGTCGGCGGAGTTCGGCCAGCACGCGGGCAGGGAACAGGATGATTTTGCCGGGCCTGGGGATTGCAAAAGGACTGATCCGCGCCCAGATCCCTTTCAAGGCTCTGTGCGATGTGCCGGATCTCCGGGCGTTGCGAATAGGGCGCTTTGTGAGAGGAGAAGACCGATGAATTTGGAGAAATTCACGGAACGTTCGCGCGGGTTCATTCAGGCCGCGCAGACGATTGCGATGCGGGAAAGCCATCAGCGCGTGCTGCCCGACCATCTCTTGAAGGCGCTGATGGATGACGATCAGGGTCTGGCCGCGAACCTGATCCGCAAGGCGGGTGGCGCGCCGGAACAGGTGAATCTGGCGATCAACGCGTCACTTGCCAAGCTACCGAAGGTTTCGGGCGGCGATGGGCAGACCTATATCGACCCCTCGCTGGTGAAGGTGCTGGACGAGGCGGAAAGCGTGGCCAAGAAGGCCGGAGACAGCTTTGTGCCGGTCGAACGCCTTTTGACGGCGATGGCGTTGGTCAATACGCGGGCCAAGGATGCGCTGACGGCTGGGGCCGTGACGGCGCAGGGGCTGAACGGTGCGATAAACGAGGTGCGCAAGGGGCGTACCGCGGACAGCGCCAGTGCCGAAGACACGATGGAGGCGCTGAGCAAGTATGCCCGCGACCTGACGCAAGCGGCGCGGGATGGCAAGATTGACCCGATCATCGGGCGGGATGAGGAAATCCGCCGGGCGATGCAGGTTCTGTCCCGCCGCACCAAGAACAACCCGGTGCTGATTGGTGAGCCGGGCGTTGGCAAAACCGCGATCGCCGAAGGACTCGCCCTGCGGATCGTCAACGGCGACGTGCCCGAAAGCCTTCGCAACAAGCGGCTGATGGCGCTGGACATGGGGTCACTCATCGCCGGGGCAAAGTATCGCGGCGAGTTCGAGGAACGGCTGAAGGCCATCCTGAAAGAGATCGAGGCGGCCTCGGGTGAGGTGATCCTGTTCATCGACGAGATGCACACGCTGGTCGGCGCGGGCAAATCCGAAGGTGCCATGGATGCGGCGAACCTGATCAAACCAGCGCTCGCGCGGGGGGAATTGCACTGCATCGGCGCGACCACACTGGATGAATACCGCAAGCATGTGGAAAAGGACGCGGCCTTGGCGCGCCGGTTCCAGCCGGTGTTTGTAAGCGAGCCGACGGTTGAGGACACCATCAGCATTCTGCGCGGGATCAAGGAGAAGTATGAGCTGCACCATGGGGTGCGGATCACCGATTCTGCCCTGGTCGCGGCGGCGACGTTGTCTCACCGCTATATCACTGACCGCTTCCTGCCCGACAAGGCGATCGACCTGATGGACGAGGCCGCCAGCCGTCTGCGCATGGAGGTAGATTCAAAGCCCGAGGAACTTGACGCTCTGGACCGCCAGATCCTGCAGTACCAGATCGAGCAGGAAGCCCTGAAGAAGGAAGATGACGCGGCCTCCAAGGATCGGCTGGAGAAGCTGGAAAAGGAACTGGCGGACCTGCAGCAGAAATCATCTGCCCTGACAGCAAAGTGGCAGGCGGAGCGGGCGTCGCTGGATGCGGCGCGCGGGCTGAAGGAAGAGCTGGACGTCGCCCGGGCCGAGCTGGAAGGCGCCAAGCGCGAAGGCAACTTCGCCAAGGCCGGGGAACTGCAATACGGGCGGATTCCGGAGCTGGAGAAGAAGCTGGGCGAGGCCGAGGGCCGCGAGGGCGAGGCGCTGGTCGCGGAGGCCGTGCGTCCCGAGCAGATTGCCGAGGTGGTGGAACGCTGGACGGGTATTCCGACCACGAAGATGCTGGAAGGCGAAAAGGAAAAGCTGCTGAAGATGGAGGAAGAGCTTGGCCGCCGCGTGGTGGGCCAGGCGGCGGCAGTTGGCGCGGTGTCGCGCGCCGTGCGCCGGTCTCGCGCCGGGCTGTCGGATGAAAACCGGCCGCTGGGGTCGTTCCTGTTTCTGGGGCCGACTGGCGTCGGCAAGACCGAACTGACCAAGGCGCTGGCGGCGTATCTTTTTGACGACGATTCCGCTTTGCTGCGGATCGACATGAGCGAGTTCATGGAGAAACACTCGGTCAGCCGTCTGATTGGAGCTCCACCCGGCTATGTCGGCTATGACGAGGGCGGGGTTCTGACCGAAGCGGTGCGGCGCAGGCCTTATCAGGTGGTCTTGTTCGACGAGGTTGAAAAGGCGCATCCGGATGTCTTCAACGTGCTGTTGCAGGTGCTGGACGACGGGCGGCTTACCGATGGCCAGGGCCGGACGGTGGACTTCAAGCAGACGCTGATCATCCTGACCTCGAACCTTGGAGCGCGGGCCTTGTCGGAGCTGCCAGAGGGGGCGGATGCGTCGCGGGCCAAGGCCGAGGTGATGGAGGCGGTCCGCCAGCACTTCCGGCCGGAGTTCCTGAACCGGCTGGATGAGCAGATCATCTTTGATCGCCTCAACCGGGCCGACATGTCGGGCATCGTCGAGATCCAGCTGAAGCGGCTTGAGGCGCGGCTTGCCGCGCGCAAGATCACGCTGGAACTTGATGCCGGGGCGAAGCAGTGGCTGGCCGACGAAGGCTATGACCCGGTCTTCGGGGCGCGGCCCTTGAAGCGGGTGATCCAGCGGCAGTTGCAGGACCCGTTGTCCGAGATGCTGCTGGCCGGCGACGTGCTGGACGGCACAACGATCAGCGTGACGGCGGGGCCGGAGGGGTTGATCATCGGCGACCGGGTGGTGCCCAGCCGCCGGGAGCGCCCGCCGGAAGCGGTGGTGCACTGATCTGGAAAGGGGCTGCCTTTGGCGGCCCCTTTCGTATGCGACGGATCAGCTCAAGGTTGGAACGCGGCCGCGAGGTCTGGCGGCAGCGCAAACTCCACCAGCACCCGCGCCCGGCCCTCGGCCGACATCTTGCGGGCGGTTTTGGTCACGATGTCCAGCACCTCGGTCGCATCGCGGGCGGCGGCGAAATCGGCGAAGTACCAGCGCAGGAAGGTGAAACAGATCACATCCTCAAGCGCCTGAACCTCGGGGTCGCGCTTCAGGCCTTCCTTGCGCAGAAGGACACCGACGCGGGTGCAGTCTTCGGGGCTGTACCCTGCGGTTTCCATCATTCCGGCAACGCGGACAGCATGACGGCGGGCCTGTTCGCGCCGCCAGTCAAGGTAGCCAGCCTTGCCTTCGGGGTAATCCTTGCGCGACAGAAGCCAGCGTTCGACATGCTGGCCGCGCGCGGCGATCTGCAGGACATCGGAGGCGGAGGGGAAAAGACGCGACAACTCCACCGTCATTCGTTCCCCGTAAAGCAGGGCGGCGGGCTGGCCACCGTCCATAGTTGGATCGGCGGCGTTGGCGGTGTCGATCAGCGACAGGGCCTTGGCTAGTCGGTCGGTCATCCTGGGCGGTCCTTGTGGCTGAGCCTTTTGCACCAAAGCAGCTTCACCAATCGGGCGCCAAAAAGAAAGGGGTGGGAAGATCCCACCCCTTCCTCACAGAAAGAAAGCGTCAGATCACATTGGCGGCAGCAGGACGCTGTCGATGACGTGGATCACGCCGTTCGAGGCAGCGACGTCCGGGGCCGAGATGACCGCGCCGTTCACTTTCGGACCGCCGTCGAGGGTGATGGTCACCTCGGCGCCGTTCACGGTGGCGGCCTTCATGCCTTCGGTCAGGTCGGTCGACATGACCTTGCCGGCCACGACGTGGTAGGTCAGGATCGCGACGAGCTTGTCCTTGTTTTCCGGCTTGAGCAGGTCTTCGACGGTGCCAGCGGGCAGAGCGGCGAATGCGGCGTCGGTCGGCGCGAACACGGTGAACGGGCCTTCGCCCTTCAGCGTCTCGACCAGGCCGGCGGCGGTCAGTGCGGCAGCCAGCGTGTTGAACGAACCGGCGGCGACGGCGGTGTCGACGATGTCCTTGTCCTGGGCGAATGCGGGCATTGCAAAGGCGGCGGCGGCGGTCATCGCAAGAAAGGTTCTGCGGATCATGTGGTGTCACTCCCGTTTGATCGGTGTGCCGTGATTGGCAGAGGTTATATGGTGCGCCTGCAGCATCGGATCACCCATACAAATCCGTGAGTTGCACTTGACTGCCGAAAAGTGCGCGCTAAGCCAGCGGATTTTGGCCGGTCAAGTCAAGTCCATGTGACAAAAGGTCAGACGCCGTGATCGACAGACCGGGTGTTTCAGGCCAGTCTTGCAAACTTTGGCGGGATTGCTTGGCTTTTCATCGCAAAAAGCGCATGTTTGACGAACAAGATTGGAGTGGCAGATGCCTTCCGGATCATCCGGGTCGGATGCGGCCCACTGGCCCCTGTGCCTGAACCGACGGCACTTGATCGCGGGTGGCTTTGCGCTTGCGGCTATGCCGAACAGCGCGAGCGCCAAAACCGGTGAGGCGATTGCCAAGGCGTTCGTCGCAAAGCACGACATACCCGGGTTTTCGGTCGCGTTTCAGGACAAGGGCAAGATTCGCCACCTTGCGGCCTACGGCTTTGCCGACCGTGCGACGTCTGAACCCCTGCGCCCGGATCACCGGTTCAGGATCGCGTCGCTGTCCAAACCGCTGACGGCGGCGGGGGTCATGTTGCTGGTGGAAGACGGAAGGCTGACGCTTGACACTCCGGTGCTTGGCCCGAGTGCTCTTCTGGCCGCGCTTACTCCGGATCTTGCGTTCCTTGCGCAGCCAGACTGGATTTCCGCGATCACGGTTGACCATCTGCTCAGCCACCGCGCGGGCGGCTGGGGCAACGCGGATCCGAACCATCTTGAAATCCGACCGCCTGCAGACCGAGCCCGGAACCGCCTTTGCCTATTCGAACTTCGGCTATTGCCTCTTGGGCCGCGTGATCGAGGCGGTTTCGGGCGAAACCTATGCCGACTACATGCAGTCCCGCGTTTTCGGGGCGGCAGGGGTGACCTCGTTCGCCCTGGCTGGCGACAAGCGGGTGGATCGCAAACCGGACGAGGTGGTCTACGTCAGCGAACGGGATGCCCCCTACAGCATGAAAGTGGCCCGGATGGACGCGCATGGTGGCTGGCTTGCCACGCCTGTGGACATGGCCATGATGATGGCGGCAATGGACGGCTTCCGCGCGGTGCCGGACATCCTGACGTGGGAGTCGGTCGAAGCGATGGCCCACCCCGCGCAGCCGGGCGGCCTTTACGGCCGGGGTCTGGCCGTAAGTCCCAACCATGGCAACCGCTGGCATACCGGCAAATTGCCGGGGGTGGTGACCTTGGCCGTGATGATCGAGGGTGGTGCCACGATGGCAGGCTTTGTCAACGTGGACAGGCCGGGACTGGAGGACGCGCTGGACGCCGTGATGTGGAAAATCCATGATGCGGTGACGGGTTGAACCCGGGCCGGCAAGGATAGCCCCGGCCCTGCCGAAGAACACCCGACCCCGGACACGGCGCGGGGGCATGCCCAAGACCTGCATTGATCATGCCGTGGCGGGGATTGTTTCAGAAAGGCAACGTCAAATTGACTCGAAGTGGCTTTGTCGTTTCGTCGCCATGCTGCACATTGCTGTCAGATGTCGCAGGACAAGTGAAAGTCGCAGGAGCAAGCTGGATGCGCGGTTACAAGACAAAACTCGGATGGTCGGATGTGACCCCAAAGCCACTTTGGCTGAACCGTCGCCAGATCATCGCCGGGGGTGCCGCCTTGCTGGCCAGCCCGGCGCTGGTGCGGCCAGCGTCCGCACAGATTACGGCGGCCGCCAGCAAGTATTCCACGGCAGACGCGCCGAACACGCTGGAAGACATAACCAGCTACAACAACTTTTACGAATTCGGCACCGGCAAGGAAGACCCTGCCGCCTATGCCGGTGGCCTGACGACAGACCCCTGGTCGGTGGTGATCGACGGGCTGGTCGACAAGCCCGGCACCTATGACCTGGCCGATCTGGTCAAGGACCAGCCGCTGGAGGAACGCATCTACCGTTTTCGCTGCGTCGAGGCCTGGGCAATGATCGTCCCCTGGATCGGGTTCGAGCTTGCGGGCCTCCTGAACCGGGTCGGCGTGCAGTCAGGCGCAAAGTTCGTGGCTTTTGAGACCCTGGTCCGCCCCGAGGAAATGCCGGGCCAATCCAGCCCTTTCATCGAATGGCCATATCGTGAGGGGCTGCGTCTGGACGAGGCGATGCATCCGCTGACGATTCTGGCGACCGGTTTGTATGGCGAGGCGATGCCGAACCAGAACGGCGCGCCGATCCGGCTGGTGGTGCCATGGAAGTATGGCTTCAAGTCGATCAAGTCGATTGTTCGGATTTCGCTGGTGGACAAGATGCCACCCACGACCTGGAACATGTTGCAACCGTCCGAGTATGGCTTCTATTCCAACGTGAACCCCACGGTTGACCATCCCCGCTGGAGCCAGGCCAGCGAACGGCGCGTCGGCAGCGGCCTTTTCGGCGGTCGGCAGGACACCTTGATGTTCAACGGCTATGAGGCCGAGGTGGCAAGCCTTTATACCGGACAGGACCTGGCGGTCGATTTCTGATGGACCGGATCAACGGCTTTGCCCGCCGGGTGCCAACCTGGGTCGTCTATGTGCTTGGGCTGGTGCCACTGGGGTTTCTGGTCTGGGGCGCAGTTTTCGGCGGCCTTGGGCCGGACCCGGTCAAGGCCATCGAGCGGACACTTGGCCTGCGCGGGCTGCAGTTCCTTCTGGCCTCGCTGGCGATCACGCCGTTGCGGCGGGTGGGGCTGAATCTGATCAAGTTCCGCCGGGCCCTGGGGCTGTTGGCCTTTGCCTATGTCAGCCTGCACCTGACGGCCTGGGTCTGGCTGGACCTGGGCCTGCGCTGGAGCGAGATGCTCGCCGACCTGTGGAAGCGCCCCTATGTGATCTTCGGAATGGTCGGGTTCGTGGCGCTGGTGCCGCTGGCCGCAACCTCGTCAAACCGGGCGATCCGGGCGATGGGTCCGCTGGCGTGGCGCAGGTTGCACCGGCTGGCCTATGTGGCGATTCTTGCCGGAGCGGTGCATTTTGCGCTTCTGTCGAAGGTCTGGACGACCGAGCTTCTGATTTACACCGCCCTTGCCGCCATGCTTCTGGCGCTGCGCATGGTGCCGATGGCGACAAGCCGCCGTCGCGCCGCATCCTGAACAGTCCGCCTGGCAAGAATGTTGCGGCTTGATCGGGCAACTTGTGCCCAATCTTGCGCCAACCCCAAGATTTTGCGGTATTTTCCGTCCCTTGGAAAATAATTGGGGGTATCGCGCTTTTCCCTCTTGCGGGCGCCGCGCCGCCTTCGTAAATACCCCTCCACCGAAGCAGCGATGTGACGGTGACGGAACGGACCAGCGGCCAAGGCCCATGGAAAGTTCCGGAAAATCTGAAGACACGGCGCGAAGGGATACGCCAAGCTTTTGGCGGATCGCACGTTTTTTGTCTGACGATCGCTCTTTGAGACTGATTGGTAATGAAGGGATATGCGGGCGGTTTGGGCGCATCGGCGTCTAGCGCTAGCATATCGGCCTACTAGGGATCGCGAGGTTCCGATGATGTAGGTGTCAGCTTCACTGTCTTGGCAGGGTTGTT
>JAPLPF010000136.1:5995-15423 GCA_026400325.1 Rhodobacterales bacterium | reverse complement strand
GGGCATAGTTGCGCTGACGCTCGGTAAACGCGGCATGGGCGAACTTGTCAGCCCAGCCGATGTAATCCCAATAGTCGACATGCAGCGCCAGGGGAAGAATCCGGGGATCCGACGCCATCATCGCCAGGAATTCATCGGCCGGCGGGCAGGAAGAACAGCCCTGCGAGGTGTAAAGCTCCACCACGACCAACGGTTCGGCATGGGCCGCGGAAACCGCCGCAAGCCAGAGGCCGCACGCGGCGCTGACGAAATGTCGCATTACCTGTATCCTGATCCCTTGGTCCCCGCCTGTGTTATAGTAAGGTGATCCCTGCCCCGCCAATCAAGGTTTTGCGAGAGGCCTGACATGATCGCCCGGAAACGCCGGATTCAGGGGCTGGATATTCGGCATACAATTGCATACAATCCTGCCAGCCGCCAACTCTCTGGAGCCCCAAGATGACCGTCACCGTTGGACATGACCAAAGCCGCACCCGCAGGACCCTGACCGCAGGTGGCCAGACCGTCAGCTACTATTCCATTCCAGCGGCCGAGGCGGCAGGTCTGGGGTCGTTCTCGCGCCTGCCAGCCGCGCTGAAGGTGGTGCTGGAAAACATGCTGCGGTTCGAGGATGGCAAGACCGTTACGGTTGATGACATCAAGGCCTTCGCCGAATGGGGCGCCAGGGGTGGCCAGAACCCGCGCGAGATTGCCTATCGACCGGCCCGCGTGCTGATGCAGGACTTCACCGGTGTGCCGGCCGTGGTTGACCTTGCCGCGATGCGCGACGGGATCAAGGGGCTGGGCGGTGACGCGCAGAAGATCAACCCCCTCGCCCCGGTGGACCTGGTCATCGACCATTCGGTGATGATCGACGAATTCGGCACCCCCCGCGCCTTCCAGATGAACGTGGACCGCGAATACGAGCGGAACATAGAACGCTATGTCTTCCTGAAATGGGGACAGAAGGCGTTCAACAACTTCCGCGTCGTGCCGCCCGGCACCGGCATCTGCCATCAGGTGAACCTGGAGTATCTCGCGCAGACCGTCTGGACCGATACCGACCAGAACGGTGCGGTTGTGGCTTACCCCGACACCCTGGTCGGCACCGACAGCCACACCACCATGGTCAACGGCCTTGCCGTCCTTGGCTGGGGCGTCGGCGGGATCGAGGCCGAAGCGGCGATGCTGGGCCAGCCGGTTTCCATGCTGATCCCCGAAGTCGTGGGCTTCAAGTTGACCGGCAGCATGATGGAAGGCACCACGGCGACCGACCTTGTGCTCAAGGTTGTGCAGATGCTGCGCAAGCACGGCGTGGTGAACAAGTTCGTCGAGTTCTACGGTGACGGGCTGGACCGCCTGCCCCTCGCCGATCGTGCGACCATCGCCAACATGGCCCCGGAATACGGTGCCACCTGCGGCTTCTTCCCGATCGACGCGGAAACGCTGCGCTATCTGCACATGACTGGCCGCGATGAGGGCCGTATTGCCCTGGTCGAGGCCTATGCCAAAGCCAACGGCATGTGGCGGGATGACGGGTATGACCCAATTTATACCTCGACCCTGCACCTTGACATGGGAACGATTGTTCCAGCGATTTCCGGGCCGAAGCGCCCACAGGATTTCCTGCCGCTGACCGATGCCAAAGCCGGCTTCGCGCGTGAGATGGAGGGCAGCTTCAAGCGCCCTCAACACGTCGAGATTGCGGTGAAGGGTGAGGATTACACCATGTCTTCGGGCAAGGTGGTGATCGCTTCGATCACCTCCTGCACCAACACCTCGAACCCCTATGTGATGATCGGGGCGGGGCTGGTTGCCCGCAAGGCCCGCGCTTTGGGCTTGAACCGCAAACCCTGGGTAAAAACCTCGCTTGCCCCAGGCTCCCAAGTCGTGAGCGAATACCTGAACGCCGCCGGCCTTCAGGAAGACCTTGACGCCATCGGCTTCAACCTTGCGGGTTACGGCTGCACCACCTGCATCGGAAACTCAGGCCCCCTGCAGCCGGAAATCAGCGCGGCGATCAACGAGGGTGACCTGGTGGCCGCCGCCGTCCTGTCGGGCAACCGCAACTTCGAGGGCCGGATTTCCCCCGATGTGCGGGCGAACTACCTCGCCTCGCCGCCGCTGGTTGTCGCCTATGCGCTGGCTGGCGACATGAACATCGACCTCACGACGGAACCTTTGGGGATGGGCACTAGTGGCCCGGTCTATCTGAAGGACGTGTGGCCCACGAACAAGGAAATCGCCGATCTGGTCCACGCCACCGTGACCCGTGCGGCGTTCCAGAAGAAGTATGCCGATGTCTTCAAGGGAGATGAAAAGTGGCAGGCGGTTGAGGTGACGGATTCGGAAACCTACGACTGGCCGCCGTCCTCGACCTATATCCAGAATCCGCCCTACTTCAAAGGCATGTCCCGCACGCCCGGCACCATCTCCGACATCACCGGCGCGCGCATCCTTGCCCTTCTGGGCGACATGATCACCACCGACCACATCAGCCCCGCAGGTTCATTCAAAGCCTCAACTCCGGCGGGCAAGTATCTGACGGAACGGCAGGTTCCGGTGTCCGAGTTCAACAGCTACGGCGCCCGTCGCGGCAACCATGAGGTGATGATGCGCGGCACCTTCGCCAACATCCGCATCAAGAACGAGATGCTGGACGGGGTTGAGGGTGGCTACACCCTTGGGCCGGACGGTGTGCAGACCAGCATCTTTGACGCCTCGATGGCCTATCAGGCGGCAGGCACGCCGCTGGTGATCTTCGGCGGCATCGAATACGGTGCTGGCTCCAGCCGAGACTGGGCGGCCAAGGGCACGGCCCTTCTGGGTGTAAAGGCCGTGATCGCCGAAAGCTTCGAGCGTATCCATCGCTCCAATCTTGTCGGCATGGGCGTCATCCCCTTCGAGTTCACCGACGGCATGACCCGCAAGTCGCTGGGCCTCAAAGGCAATGAAGCGGTCAGCATCGGCGGCCTTTCCGGCGATCTGAAACCCCTGAGCCTGATGCCCTGCACGATCACCTATCCCGATGGCACGACCAGGACCATCCAGATCAAGTGCCGCATCGATACCGAGATCGAGATCGAGTACGTGGAGCACGGCGGCGTCTTGCACTATGTGCTGCGGGATCTGGCATCGTCCTGATTTCGGAAACGGATTGTTTCCAATTCTGCAGGCCCGGCACGTCCGGGCCTTCAGCGTTTCGCAACCTGTGCCGACCAGTCTGGGCCTACCCCAAAGCCAGAAGGCCGCATCCATGCTGATCCGTTTCTCGCCTTACCCCGCCAATGCCGCGGCCCCCCTGCGGCTGCGCCGATCCAGCCCGCACCTCCGCCGGTCAGCCAGCCTTTTCAACAGCCTTCCAGCTTTTGAACTGGCCCTGTTTGCGGTCATAGGACTCTTGCTTGTCCTGGCATGACAGGACCAGCGCAGGGGCTGGACGACCGGCCGCGTTCCTCGCCGTCAGTTCTGCCCGGCAAGCGCCTTTTCCAGTTCCGGCACGAATCGCGTCTCGTAGTCGGTTCCCACAAGGGGGCCGACAAAGCGGAACAGGATCGTGCCGTCCCCGGCAATAAGGAAGGTTTCGGGCGGCGCGGTCACGCCCCATTCCACACGGTTCCGACCGTTCGGGTCCGTCGCGATGCCGATGAAGGGATTGCCCTCGCGGGCCAGGTAGGCTGCCGCCTTGGCATCGTCGTCCATCATGTTGATGCCCACGACGCGGATGCCCCGCTTGGCCATGTCCAGCAATACCGGATGTTCGGCGCGGCACGGCGGGCACCAACTGGCCCAGAAGTTCAGAACCGTCACCTCCCCGGTTCGCAGATCGGCTGCTGACAGCTGCGGAATGCCGGGAAGGCCGGTGGATGGCACCACCGGCGCTTCGTGGCCGATCAGGACTGACGGCAATTCTCCCGCACCCTCGCGGTACATGCCGACATAGAACATCGCCGCCAGCCCTGCGAACAGGATGACCGGCAGCAAAAGCAGCCATCTAGCCATCGGTTTTCCCCTGTCGCGCCTCGACCTCGGCCAAGGACCGCTTGACCCGTGCGCGTTGCCAGAACGACAGCCCCAGAAGTGCGGCGATCAGCACGGCCGTGGCGGCGTAGGACCCCAGCACGGCGAAGGCGTACTTCCCTAGATCCGGCATCATGCCACCCTCTCCCGCGCCAGAAGTGCGGCCAGACGACGAGCCCTGATTTCAGTCCGGGTCCGCATCAGGACCAGGGTAACGAACAGCAGCACGAAGCCGGCAATACAGACGACCAAGGGCAGCCAGAACACATCCGACACGTTCTCTTTCTTGTCCAGCGACAACGACGCGCCCTGATGCAGGCCCTGGTTCCAGAAGTTTACCGCATAGCGCGACAGGACCGCGAACACCGATCCGACAAGGCACAGGATCGCCGTCAGATCGGCCGCGGTATCGGGGTTCTCGATCGCCGACCACAACGCGATGTAGCCAAGGTAAAACAGGCACAGGATCAGGAACGAGGTCAGCCGCGGGTCCCACGCCCACCAGGTTCCCCACATTGGTTCGCCCCAAAGCGCCCCGGTCACCAGCGCGATCAGCGTAAAGGTCAACCCGACCGGAGCGGCCGCCTTGGCAGCCAGCGCCGAGACATGGTGGCGCCGCACGATCCAGATCAGCGAGGTCACAAGCATCATCACCCAGGCATTGATCGCCATCATGGCAGCCGGCACGTGCAGATAGATGATCTTTACGGTCGAGCCTTGCTTGTAATCGTCCGGCGTGAAGAAAAATCCCCAGACCAGCCCCACGAGCAGGAGACAGACCGTCAGCCCGACAACCAAGGGCAAGGCCCGGGCCGAGGTCTGCATGAACTTCTTCGGGTTTGCGTATTCCCAGATCGACATTGGCCCCGCCTATCCCTTTCCACCCGCGACCTCAACTCACCTTCACGCGAAGGCCTAGCGCAAATTGACGCGGAGCGCCGCAGCCGCCGCGAACGGCAGCAGGGCCGCCGCGCCAAGGCTGATGGCCGCGAGAAGCGCAAGGGGTGTTCCAAGTGCCATCCCCTCGGCCCCGCGCCGCACGACCTCGGTCCCGAAGATCAATGTGGGCACATAAAGTGGCAGGACCAGAAGGCTGAGAAGCAGCCCCCCCCGGCGCAGGCCCACTGTCAACGCGGCCCCGAAGGCCCCGACGATGGACAGCGTCGGTGTCCCCAGAATCAGGCTTGCAACCAGCCAGCCATAGGCCGACGGATCAAGGTTCAACAAGATGCCCAGGCCCGGGGCCAGCAGCGTCAACGGCAGGCCCGTCACCAGCCAATGCGCCAGGGCCTTGACCGCGACCACCGCCTCCAGCGGGATCGGAGAGGTGGCAAGAAGGTCCAGCGAGCCATCCTCGTGGTCGAGCGCAAAGATCCGGTCCAGCGACAGAAGGCAGGCCAGAAGCGCCCCGACCCACAGGATACCGGGCGCGATGCGACCAAGAACCGTTCCATCTGCGCCCACGCCCAAGGGCACCAGAACCGCCAGAAGCAGAAAGAAGGCCAGCCCCAGCCCAAAGCCGCCCCCCGTGCGCATGGCAAGCCTGAGGTCTCGAAGCAGAAGGGCCCTCATGCAAAGGCCTCGTCAAACCCGTCGCGCGCCAGGACGCGCACTCGAAAGGGGTCAAGGTCCAGCACTTCGGCTTCCGGAAGGCCAAGGTCGACATGGGTGGCGACGATGGCGACCCCGCCTGCCGCCAGATGGCTTCGGACGACGCCGGCAAACAGTGCTACCGCGCTTGCGTCAAGGCTGACCGTCGGTTCATCAAGCAGCCAGAGCGGGCGTCCGGTCACCAAAAGCCGTGCCAATCCAAGGCGGCGCTTCTGGCCGGCGGAAAGCTCTCCGGCACGGCGTCTGACCAGTGTCGCAAGATCAAGGGCCCGGATGGCGTCCTCAATGCTCGGGCCGCCATAGATCGCTGCCCAGAAGGCCAGGTTTTCGGAAACGGTCAGGGTGGCTTTCAGCCCGTCGCTGTGGCCCGCGTAAGCGACTGCGTCAGCAGGCATCGCGATCTCGCCCGAGGTGGCGGGCTGCAGACCGGCCAGCGTCCTCAGAAGCGTTGTCTTGCCGGACCCGTTCGGCCCGCGCAGGACCAGCGCCTTGCCGGGGGGAACAGCAAAGGACAGGCCATGCAGGACGGTAACCCCGCCCCGTGCCACCGCCAGATTGCGCACCTCGATCCCCATGGGCGACAGGCCTAGCGCAAGCAGGCCCCGGCGAAAAGGGGAATGGTCAAGCCCGGCGCACGACCCTATGTCTGGGCGGGACAAGAGGAGACGATGATGCAGCATGTTCCTTTCGGCCGCACTGGCCGCACCACCACTCGGCTTGGCTTTGGCGCCTGGGCCATCGGCGGCACCTGGGGCGAGGTCAGCCTCGAAGATGCCAGGGCCACGCTGCATGCGGCCCTGGATGCCGGAATGACGTTCATCGACACCGCCGATGTCTATGGCGACGGCCGGTCCGAACGGATCATCCGCGAGGTTCTGGCGGAACGCGGTGGCGATCGGCCCTACGTTGCAACCAAGGCCGGGCGACGGCTGACCCCGCATGTGGCCGCGGGCTACACGGGCGCGAACCTTGAAGCCTTCATTGACCGGTCGCTTCTCAACCTCGGAGTCGAACGGCTGGACCTTGTGCAACTGCACTGCCCGCCGACGCAGGTCTACTCGGACCCGGTCGTCTTTGCGGCGCTGGAGGCGATAAAGGCCAAGGGCAAGATCGCCGACTACGGCGTTTCGGTGGAAACCGTGGATGAGGCGCAGGCGGCGATCCTGCAACCCGGGGTCGTCTCGGTCCAGATCATCTACAACCTTTTCAGGATGAAACCGGCGGACGTCTTCTTTCCGCAAGCGAAGGCAAAAGGCGTTGCGGTGATTGCGCGCGTGCCGCTGGCTTCGGGCCTTTTGACGGGCAAGATGAACCGGGACAGCACCTTTGCCGCCGACGACCACCGCAGCTTCAACCGCAATGGTGAGGCTTTCGACAAGGGCGAGACCTTCTCGGGCGTGCCCTTCGACGTGGCGCTGGACGCCGTGGAGGACCTGCGCGCGCTGGTTCCCGTCGGGACTGCGATGGCCGCCTTCGCACTGCGCTGGATCCTGATGGAAGCAGCCGTGACCGTGGTCATCCCGGGTGCCAAGTCACCGGCGCAGGCACGGGCGAATGCGGTGGCAGCAGATCTGGCACCTGTCACGCCTGCGGTCATGGCCGCCGCACGCGAGGTCTATGACCGCCACATCAGGGGCCATGTTCACGGATCATGGTAATGCGCGATTTCCGTGAAGGCTGCGGTCCATGGTTCTGGAAAACCATGGCACCTCAGACCGGCAGCAGCGCCACGGCCACGCGCCGCCCCTCGCCCAGAAGCACGTTGTAGGTCCGGCACGCCGTGGGAGAGGCCATGGCCTCGATCCCGATGCCCTGCTCTTCAAGCTGTGCGCGGAACGCCGGCGGCACATGGGCAATGTTCTGGCCGGTTCCGACGAACAACACGTCAATCCTGCCCAAAAGGCTGAGCGGGGTCGCGGTGTCGTCAAATCCTCCCCAGGGGCCGGCATCCCATGGGGTGATCAGGCAAGGCCCGCGCAGAACGTGGCCCGCGACGCGAAAGAAGCCCGGGCCGTAGCCCTCGACCGCCTTGGCCGTCCCATAGGTGACCTCGGTCAACCGCATCGGTCAGGCGTCGATGTTGGCGAATTCGTTCTTGGGACTGGGCGCCTTCGGGTTGTCGCTGCGATCAAGCCCGATGATCAGCACGATGTTCTTTGCCACAAAGACTGACGAGTAGGTGCCAAGAACCACGCCGAAGAAGATTGCGAAGGAAAAGCCACGGATCACGTCCCCGCCGAAGATCAGCATCGCCGCGAGGGCCACCAGCGTGGTAACCGACGTCATCAGCGTCCGGCTGAGTGTTTCGTTCACCGACAAGTTCATCACCTCGCGCAAGGGCATCGACTTGTACTTCTGCAGGTTCTCGCGCAACCGGTCGAACACGACGACAGTATCGTTGATCGAATAGCCGAGGATGGTCAGCAGTGCCGCGATGATCGTCAGGTCGAACTTGAGCTGGAAAAGGGCAAAGACGCCGATGGTGATGAAGATGTCGTGGATGAGCGCGATGATGCCCCCCAGCGCATACTGCCATTCAAACCGCATCCAGATGTAGATACCGATCCCGAGGCTGGCCGCGACCATCGCTGTGATCGCCTTCCAGATCAGTTCGCCCGAAACCTTCGGGCCAACGGATTCTATCGACGGAAAGGTGATCGACGGATCGACGGTCTGAAGCTTGGCTTCGACCAGTGCAATGGTCTCGGGGGTCACGGCCTCGACCCCGTCAAGCGGCGCAATGCGCACTTGCGCGACGTGCTGGTCATCCCGGAACGACGGGTCAAACACCTCGGTAATCGCGACGTCGCCAAGGTCCAGGCCTTCCAGCGCCGCGCGGTAGGCGCCAACGTCGACCGGCTGGGTTGCCTCGGTGCGAATGGTCGTGCCGCCGCGGAAGTCGATGCCGAAATTCAGCCCCATCACCGCCCAAAGCAGAATGGCGACAACCGTGAGCATCATCGAGCCGCCGAACGTCAGCCACTGATGCTTGAAGAAGTCGATGTTGGTATGTTCGGGGGCAAGTCGGAAACGCCAGGCCATGTTCTTTTCCCTTAAACCGTGACCGTCGCGGGCCTGCGCCAGCGATACCAGTATTCGATGATCACGCGCGTGACGTAGATTGCCGTGAAAACCGACGTGATGATCCCGATGCCCAGCGTGATCGCAAAGCCCCGCACCGGACCGGCGCCCACCGTGAACAGCACCGCGCACTCAGCGCCCGTTCATAGCCAAGCTCGATCGCGCGGGCCGGGTTCTTGTTGACCCGCAACTCTTCGCGGATGCGTTCGAACACCAGCACGTTCGCGTCAACGGCCATGCCGATGGTCAGCACGATACCGGCGATGCCGGGCAGTGTCAGCGTGCCCCCGACGGCCGAGAGCGCCGCGAAGATCAACGCCATATTGAAGGCCAGCGCGATATTGGCGAACATGCCGAACAGGCCATAGCTCGCAACCATGTAAATCATCACCGCCACACCGGCGACCAACGCCGCGATCCGCCCCGCAGCGATCGAATCGGCACCAAGCTCGGGGCCGATGGTCCGTTCTTCCAGAAACGTCATCTCGGCCGGCAGGGCACCCGCGCGCAGCAGAACGGCAAGCTGGGTCGATCCCTCGACATCGAAGTTGCCGGTGATGATGCCCGACCCACCCGGAATGTGGCTCTGGATGACGGGGGCCGAGATTACCTCGTTGTCCAGCACGATGGCAAAGGGGGCACCGATGTTGGCAGCGGTGTAATCGCCGAACTTGCGCGCGCCGGTGGTGTCAAAGCGGAAACTCACGGCGGGGCGGTTGTTCTGGTCGAACGAGGGC
>JAPLPF010000136.1:0-5947 GCA_026400325.1 Rhodobacterales bacterium | reverse complement strand
ACGAGGGCTGCGCATCGACCAGCTCTTCGCCCGACACGACCGGGGTTTCCTCGACGATGTAGTAGACCCCTTCCTCATTCATCGAGGGCAGGATCTTGTTGCGTGGGCCCGGGGTCGCCGCGGCATCTGCGGTCCGGCTGACGACCGCGTTGAAGGTCAGTTGCGCCGTGGTCCCGATCAGCGCCTTCAGCTCTGCCGCCGAACCGATGCCGGGCACCTGGATCAGCACGCGATCCTCGCCCTGGCGCTGGATCGTCGGTTCGCGGGTTCCAACCTCGTCCACCCGACGACGGATGATTTCAAGCGACTGCTGCATCGTGCGGGCGTCGGTGGCGCGCTTTTCTGCCTCGGACAGCTGCACGACGATGTCGTTGCCTTCGGCGGTCACGTCAATCGTGCTTTCACCAGCCCCGGTCAGCGACACGACGCTGGAACCCAGCGCGCGCACCGCATCCATTGCGGCAGCCATGCCGGCGGGGTTTTCGACCGTCACCCGCAGCACATCGTCCGGCGATGGCGCGCGGCGCACGGCCCCCACCTCGTCACGCAGGTCACGAAGCGCATCACGCACCTCGGGCCAAAGCGCGTCAATCCGGGTCTTGTAGACATCCTCGACCCTGACTTCGGCCAGAAGATGCGCCCCGCCGCGCAGGTCAAGCCCCAGGTTCACCAGTGCGGAGGGCATGAATCCCGGCCATTCGGCGCGGGCCGCCTCTTGTTCGGGCGTTGCAGTGCCACCAGCCGCCTCGATCGCGGCGACGGCGTCATTGTGACGCTCGACCTGGCTGTAAAACATGTTGGGGATGGCCCCGGCGATGCCCCACGCACAAATGGCAATGATGAGGAGACGCTTCCAAAGCGCAAGAGGTTGCATCTGGATCTACCCTCAGCTTGCGGCGGGTTCGGTCTTGTTCAGGACCTGGGTGATCGTGTGCTTGATGACCTTGACCTTCACGCCTTCGGCGATCTCGACTTCGACCATGTTGTCTTCCTGCACCTTCGACACCTTGCCGACGATCCCGCCCGACGTGACAATCTGGTCACCGCGGCGCAGGGCTTCGACCATGGCGCGGTGTTCCTTCATCTTCCTTTGCTGCGGACGGATCAGCAGGAAGTAGAAGATCACGAAGATCAGGATGATCGGCAGGAACTGCGCGAAGGCGGCCCCGGCCGAGGGGGACCCGGCAGCCTGGGCGAAGGCGGGAGTGACGAACATGGGCATCCTTTCCGGCGGGCCGGGCAGGACCCGGCACTGGTGGTGTCATCCGGGGCAAACCGGCTGTTGCGGCGTCATGTAAGGCCTTTCGCGGCGCTTTGCCAGAGGGCGCAGACAGGTTCGCTTTGCGGCGGATGCCTTCCCCCTTGCGCCGATATCGGGCATAAGCGCCCGCAGACGCGTTCCAGAGGGCCCGACCATGCACGACATCCGTTTCATCCGCGAAAATCCAGAGGCGTTTGATGCGGCGCTGGCTCGGCGGGGGCTGTCGAGGATGTCAGCGGAGTTGCTGGCTATTGATGAGGCACGCCGGGCAAAGATCCTTGCCGCAGAAACCGCCGCAGCCGCGCAGAACGCCGCCTCGAAAGAGGTGGGCGCGGCAAAGGCGCGGGGGGACGATGCCGAGTTTGAGCGCCTGCGCGCTCTGGTGGCTGAAAAGAAGGCCGAAGGGGCAAAGCTGACCGAAGAGGCCGGTTCAGAGGACGCGGGCCTGCGCGACGCGCTGTCGCGCATCCCCAACCTGCCCCTTGACGAAGTGCCCGAAGGCCCGGACGAGACCGCGAACGTGGAAATCCACCGCTGGGGCACGCCCCGGGTGCTGGACTTCAAGCCCATGGAACATTTCGATATTCCGGCAGCCAAGCAAGGCCTGGACTTCGCCACCGCCGCCAAGCTGTCCGGCAGCCGCTTTGTCGTCCTGCGTGGCGCCGTGGCCCGTGTCCATCGTGCGCTGGCGCAGTTCATGCTGGACATGCACACCACCGAACACGGGCTGGCCGAAACCTGGACCCCGGTACTGGTCAAGGAGGACGCCATGTTCGGCACCAACCAGTTGCCGAAATTCGCCGAGGACAGCTATCAGACCACCAACGGCTGGTGGTTGATTCCCACCTCAGAGGTCACGCTGACCAACTCGGTCGCGGGCGATATTGTGGATGAGGCAATCCTGCCTTTGCGCCTGACCGCGCACACGCATTGCTTCCGGTCGGAGGCTGGCAGCGCAGGCAAGGATACCTCTGGCATGCTGCGCCAGCACCAGTTCGAAAAGGTCGAGATGGTGACGATCTGCACCCCCGAAACTGCCCTTGCCGAACATGACCGGATGACGAAATGTGCCGAAGCCGTGCTGGAGCGGCTTGGCCTGCCCTACCGCACCATCGTGCTGTGCACCGGCGACATGGGGTTCGGTGCACAAAAGACGCATGACCTCGAGGTCTGGCTGCCGGGCCAGAACACCTACCGCGAGATCAGTTCCGTTTCGACCTGTGGGCAGTTCCAGGCGCGGCGGATGAACGCACGCTATCGCGCCCCCGGTGGCAAGCCCGAGTTCGTGGCCACGCTCAATGGCTCGGGCCTTGCGGTCGGGCGCTGTCTGATAGCGGTCCTGGAAAACGGCCAGCAAGCCGACGGGTCGGTCACCCTGCCCGGGGCGCTGGTGCCGTATCTTGGCGGCAGGACCCGGATCACGGCGGACGGGCAACTGGTCTGAACCTTCCAGCGGGGCGTATACCACCCATGATGAAATCAAATGCGCTGATCCTGCTGCTGGCTACCTTCGCGTTCGGTGTGGCCCCCTTTGTGACCCCGCCGTTCACCGGCTATGATCCAGCGCTGTTTCCGATCCGGATAGACCCCCCCTCGATCCAGCCTGCCGGCTATGCCTTTGCAATCTGGAGCGTGATCTACCTCTGGCTGATCGCCCATGCGGTCTTTGGTCTGTGGAAGCGCGGCGAAGACCCGGCGTGGAACGCCGTGCGCCTGCCGTTGACGGTGGCGGTCGGCATGGGTGCGGTCTGGCTATGGATCGCGGGGCACAGTGCGATCTGGGGCACCATCACGATCTGGATCATGGCGGGGGGCGCGATCCTTGCGTTTCTGCGCGCGGATACCGGAGTGGACCGCTGCATGCTGTCCGGACCGACAGCGATCTTTGCGGGCTGGCTGTCGGCGGCCTCGGCGGTGTCAACCGGAGTCTTTATCGCGGGCTATGGATGGCTTGGCGACACCGGTGCGGCCATTGTGATGCTGGCGCTGGTGCTGGGGCTTGCCATCGCGGTCCAGTGGCAAAAACCGCGGATGCCAGTCTACGGGCTGACCGTGATCTGGGCACTTGTCGGCGTCATCGTCGCCAATGCGGGATTGAACATACCCGTCGCCCTTGCCGCCGGGGCAGGCATCACGCTGATGGCCCTGACGCTGGTCGCGCGTCGCGCCTAGCGTTTGGGGCTTTGCCCGGCCTTGCCATCCATGTGCTTGCGCAGGCGGCTTGGCGTGTGGAACTTGCGGTCCTTCCACGGGTTCTCGCCCCCTTGCGACCGCAGGAACAGCCGGATCGGCGTGCCCGGCATGTCGAAATGGTCGCGCAAGCCATTGACCAGATAGCGTTTGTAGCTTTCCGGCAACTCATCAGGCCGTGAGCATTTGATCATGAATCCCGGCGGCCGGGTCTTGGCCTGGGTCATGTAGCGCAGCTTGATGCGGTGGCCGCCGGGGGCTGGTGGCGGGTGTGCCTCGGTCATGGCGCCCAGCCAGGTGTTCAGCTTGGCGGTAGCGATGCGGCGGTTCCAGACGTCATGCGCCTTGCGGATCGCGTCATGCAACCGGTCCAGCCCACGGCCGGTCTTGGCCGAAACCGTGATCAGGGGAGCGCCCCGAAGCTGCGGCAAGAGACGTTCGAACATCTCTTTCAATTCGGCAAGCTTGTCCTGCTTGTCGTCCTCAAGATCCCATTTGTTGACCGCCACCACGACCGCGCGGCCCTCGGTTTCGGCGAAGTCGGCGATGCGAAGGTCCTGCACCTCGAAGGGAATCTCCACGTCCAGCAGCACGACGACCACCTCGGCAAAACGCACCGCGCGGATGCCGTCGGATACCGACAGCTTCTCCAGCTTTTCGGTGATCCGGGCCTTCTTGCGCATGCCTGCGGTATCGAAGATGCGGATCGGGGTGCCTTGCCAGTCGGCGCGCACGGAAATCGCATCGCGGGTGATCCCCGCTTCCGGCCCGGTCAAAAGACGATCATAGCCAAGGATCTTGTTGATCAGGGTGGATTTTCCGGCATTCGGGCGACCGATCACGGCGATCTGAAGCGGCTTTTTCAACGTCGGGTGGTGGGCGGTTTCATCCGCCTCAAGCTCTGCCTCTTCTTCGGAAAGGTCTATGTCAACCTCGGGGGCGTTCTCGGCTTCGCGCTCGGCAAACTCGCCTTCCAGGGGCTTCAACTCGCGGTAAAGGTCATCCATACCTTCGCCATGTTCGGCAGAAATGCGGATAGGTTCACCCAGACCAAGGCTGTAGGCCTCAAGCGCGCCGGCATCGCCTGCCTTGCCCTCGGCCTTGTTCACCGCAAGGAAAACACGCGCGTTCTTCTTGCGCAGGATGTCGGCGAAAACCTCATCCGTGGGGGTCACGCCGACCCGCCCGTCGATCACGAACAGGCAGGCGTCGGCCATTTCCACCGCGCGTTCGGTCAGGCGGCGCATCCGGCCCTGCAGGCTGTCGTCCGTCACTTCTTCCAGACCCGCCGTGTCGATCACGGTGAAACGCATGTCGAACAGTCGCGCATCGCCTTCGCGCAGGTCGCGCGTCACGCCGGGCTGGTCATCGACCAGCGCCAGCTTGCGCCCGACAAGGCGATTGAAAAGCGTCGATTTGCCCACATTGGGGCGGCCCACGATGGCGAGGGTAAAGCTCATGGTTCAGGTCCGGCAATGGCGAAGGGGCTGTCCTACACGGGAAGGCGGTCAGCGGAAAGCGTGAAGTTGCCCAGCCGCCGACACAACATAGAGAACGCCCCCTGCCACTGCGGGCTGGGCCGAAGCGCCGCCGGGGATTTCGGCGGTATGGGTCAGGCTGCCGTCGACCGGGTTGAAGACGCGCAACAGCCCGTCGGAGGATGCGACAATCACGCGTCCACCGGCCAGAACCGGGCCGTAATGGGCATAGATACCCTTGCGTCGCTGAACCTTGCCATCAGGGAAATAGGGCATCGGGACGGACCATATCACGTCGCCGGTCGCCGCATCCAGCCGCACCAGCCTGGCCTCGTCGTTCACCAGGAACAGCGACCCGCCACCGACTGCGATCGGGCCAAGTGCCCCTTCGTCTGCCGACCAGATCATGTCGCCGGATGACGCCGAGAGCGCCACAGTCCGGCCCGAGGCGGTGCCCGCGAACAGCACCTTGCCCGACAGCACGGCGTCACCCGTCACATCCGGGCTATAGGCATAGGCCCGACCCAGACGCTTGCCCGCAAGCGAGGTCTGCCAGATCTTCGTTCCGCCACCGATCTTCAGGACAGCCATCAGATCCCCGGCGCTGCTGGGAAAGAACACCGCGCGACCACCATCAGTGGGGGCCGCAGTGCCGACATACCCAGAGGTGCCTGGCGTGCCGACAACTTGCCAGACCACGGACCCATCGGACAGGTCACTCGCCCAGGCCGACCCGTCCCGGCCAATGACATAGACAAGCTGTCCGTCCGTTGCCGGAGCGCCGGAGAGGGGAGAGTCCACCCGCTGGCGCCAGGCGATGCCGCCGGTTGCGACATCAAGAGCCACGACCTCGCCAAATCCTGTCGTCGCAATCAGCCGGTTTCCAGCCACCGCCAGGCCACCGCCCGACTGGCCGCCGCCCGCATCATAGCTTGCGGTGAGGTTGGTCGACCAGAGCGTGCCGCCGCCAGTGGACGTGGCGCTGACGGTCACGCCCGCGTCGATGGTGAAGATGCGC
>JAPLPF010000126.1 GCA_026400325.1 Rhodobacterales bacterium | reverse complement strand
TTGCCGGGAATGACCGCGTATTTGCAGTAGGGTGGTTCCGAGGCAAACCACGGCAAATCCCCCACAACCAGGACCCGGGCGCCAAGGCCCTGCAGGAGACCCAGCGTTTCGCCCAGCCGACGCTCGAACCCTGTGTCATCGTCCAGTTCCGTCATCCGGCGCGACCAGTTCATCGCATAGACCACGGTTTGCAGATCGGGATCTTCGTTCAAAGCCGCAAACAATGGCGCAAATCGCCGCGCGTCGAGAAACGGCACGTCATTCTGGACATACATGGCCACCGTCCGGTCGGGCAGCCCTTCGGCAACGCCATAGAACAGATGCTCGGCATGGGAATCGCCAAGGACCACGACGGACGGCAGGCCGTCCGTCCGGCTTTGCAGGCACCGCCTTTCCCGTTCGAACTGTGCCACAGCCAGACGCGCCGCCTCGGGCTGACAATCGGCAAAGCGGTCACCATAGCGGGTGAACGCCTCGCCCCCGATCTCGCCTGCATGACGCTCCGTTGCGCGACCAGGGAAACCGTCGTTGACCCGGATCGTGACAGCCGCCGCCATAAGGGCCGCACCAACCGCACCACAGGCCAGGAAATAGAGGCCGCGCGTCGGCAGGACGGCCGGGCGCTGGCCACGAAACGGACGCTCAACAAACCGCCAGCTCAGCCAGCCAAGGGCCAGCGACAGGGCCGACAGCACCAGCAAGGCAGGAATTCCAAGCTCTTCGGGGCTGCGGATGCGGGCGAAGGCGAAGATCGGTTGATGCACCAGATAGGCGCTGTAGCTGACCAGCCCGATCCCGACCATCGGGCGCAGCGACAGGATGCGCGCGGCCAGAGTGTCGGTCCGCGCACAGAGAATCAGCAGCGCCGCACCGCCAACCGGCACCAGCGCCCATAGCCCGGCAAAGGGCATGGCAGCGGTGTAGAGAAACACCGGGGCCAGGGTCAGCACCAACCCGACGAGGGCCAGGGGCCCCTGTCGCCAGGGAGTGCGGCCAGCCAGCAGCACCGCACAAAGCGACCCGACCCCAAGCTCCCAGAACCGGGACAGGGTGAAGAAGAAGTTGCGCTTGGCGTCCTGCCTGATCCCCCATTCGCTGAAGCCAAGGCTGGCCAGGGTCAGGACGGCAGTGACGATGAGCAGCCGCCGACGGCCGCCACGCATGGCCCAGACGACCAGGAGGGGAAAGAACAGGTAATACTGTTCCTCGACCGCAAGGCTCCAGGTGTGCAGAAGCGGCTGCAACTCGGCCGCCGGGGCGAAATAGCTGACCTGCCCCATGAAGTAGATGTTCGACAGGAACACCAGCACCGACCCCAGGCTGGCGGAGAAGCGCATCAGTTGATCGGGCAGCATCCAAAGCCAGGCAAAGGGAATGCAGGCGGCAAGGACGACAAAGAGCGCCGGCAGGATGCGCCGCGCGCGCCGCTCGTAGAACCGCAGGATCGAAAAGCTGCCCGCAGCAGTTTCCGCCATGAGGATCGTCGTGATCAGATAGCCATGATCAGATAACCACTGATGACGAAGAAGATGTCGACACCGACAAAACCGCCAGGGAAACCCGGCAGGCCTGCATGAAACAGGATCACCGGCACGACGGCGATCGCGCGCAGGCCGTCGATTTCAGGGCGGTAGGCCATGGCAGTCGTCATCTGCGGAACACTTTATCGCATCGTCGAAAAACACAAGGCCCGCCAGAGGGGCGGGCCTTGTGCGATCCATGGGGTGGGCGATCCGCCCGAACCGCCTTAACGCTTGGAGAACTGGAAGCTCTTGCGCGCCTTCGGCTTGCCGTACTTCTTGCGTTCCACGACGCGGCTGTCGCGGGTCAGGAAGCCTGCGGCCTTGAGGGCCGGGCGCAAGGTGGGTTCATAAAGCTGCAGCGCCTTCGAGATGCCGTGCTTTACCGCGCCAGCCTGGCCCGAAAGCCCGCCGCCTGCAACGGTGGCGAAGACGTCGAACTGGCCTTCGACATTGGCGACGGTGAAGGGCTGCTTCAGGATCATCTGCAGCACCGGACGGGCGAAGTAGGCCGCCATTTCCTTGCCATTGACCACGACCTTGCCGGAACCGGGCTTGACCCAGACGCGGGCGACCGCATCCTTGCGCTTGCCGGTGGCGTAGGACCGGCCCAACTTGTCACGCACCGGAACCCGGGGGGCAGCTTCCACCGCAACAGGCGCCGAACCGACAGCCGACTTCAGGTCGTCAAGAGATTTGATATCGGCCATGATCACGCGCTCCGGGTGTTCTTCGGGTTCAGGACCTTGACGTCCAGAACGGTGGGCTGCTGCGCCTCATGCGGATGGGCGGCCCCGGCGTAAACACGCAGGTTGGTCATCTGCACGCGGCCAAGACGGTTGCGGGTGATCATCCGCTCGACGGCTTTTTCCACCACACGCTCGGGGTGGTTGCCTTCCAGCACCTGCCGCGCGGTGCGCTGCTTGATGCCGCCCGGATGGCCGGTGTGCCAGTAGTAGATCTTGTCATCGCGCTTCTTGCCGGTCATCTGGACCAGGCCCGCATTGATCACGATGACATTGTCACCCATGTCCATGTGGGGGGTGAAGGTCGGCTTGTTCTTGCCGCGCAGGATGTTGGCGACGATCGTGGCAAGGCGACCCAGAACAACGCCTTCAGCGTCGATCAGGATCCACTTCTTCTCGATGTCCGCCGGAGTAGCGGTGAAGGTTTTCATGTCAGTCCCAACGAAGAGGGGGGCGATCTGGCCCCGGAATCTCGGATGGGGGCTTATCGCCGAAGGATCACACGGCGTCAAGGACGTGGCGGAACATTTAATGACGTAAAATCATGGTCTTGCAAGACCGGTAATATGATACCCCACACAATCGTCTTTCACTTCTGCAGATAACCTCAGGTGGTTTGGGGGGTGAGGTGCCCCCAATTGCCAAGCTGGCTGGCCGCAGGTGAAGCCTGCGGCCAGAGGACAAGGCGATACGGAAACCTTGCGCCGACTGACGCTCAATTTTCCTACCGCAGCTTCGGCGGACGCGACGGGTCCATGCCGGGCGCTGCCGGAGCCTGCGGCACTTGCGGCGCGGGCAGATCGAACCGAAGCCCGACGCGGGCCATCGCCAAGGCAGCCGCATCGCCAGAACGCAGAAACGTCACGTCAAGTTCGCCCGCCTCGACGCCCGAAAAGACCAGCGCCTCGCCCATTGCGCGCGCAAGCGCCGCTTCCGCCCCTTCGGCTGCGTTCACGAAGGCCAGCATGTGCCCCCTTCGCCCGCCCTCATAGACCACCCCGCACAGGACCGCCGCCTCGGCCAGTCCCCCGGCGCGGGCAAGCTTGGCGTCCAGCCCTGCAATCACCGCTTCCGGCACGGATGGGGCCACGAAGGCCTCGGGCTTGGCCTCGACTTCATCGGGTCCGTCTTCCAGCGTCTCGGCCAGCCAGTCCAGCGCCTCGGCTGTTCAGCAACCCCGCGATCACCCGCCCCGGCAGCGCCGCATAGGGCGCTATTCCGCCGGTGAAGCTGGCAAGCCGCTCTTCCCGGTCAAAGACCAGAACAACTGGACCGTCCTCCAACTCGAACACCTTCGGCTCAAGTCTGTCCCCATGGGCCTCGCGTTCCAGAAGCAGGACCATCTCGCCATCCGCCAGCCGTTCGAAGAACCGCAAGCGCAGTGCCTCGTTTTCGGGGTCGGCCGAAACAGCGGCATGGGCCGCATCAAGCAAGGTCAGCAGGTCCGCCATCACTCATCTCCAACACCCGCGCGTGCAGGGCGGGACGACCTTCCGCCACATTCCCGGGGGTGCGCTTCATCCACCCCCTAGTCCGCCAGACCGGGTCCGGCAAGGGAAAGCCATCGCCAGCCTCATCGCCGCGCCAATCCGCCACGGCGGCTGTCCGGTCCTGCCGGTCCCAGAACCGTGACGGCAGGGCGCGCGGGCCATTCCCCGCCCTTGCCCGTGACAGGCCCTTTAAACGCCACAAAGGGAATGTTAATCCTGTTGCGCCAGGATGACTTCGGGCTGCGTGATGTCACCAGTTGGGCTTGACCATATCCTAGGCGGGGATGAACGGTTCCGATGATCGAGTTTCAGGGCGTCTCCAAATCGTTCTGGACCGGAAAGCAGCGCAAGGTCATCCTTGACCGGGCGTCGTTCCGTGTGGATTTGGGAAACTCGATGGGAATCCTTGCCGAAAACGGCGCTGGAAAGACAACGATCATCAACATGATGGCCGGGCTGGAAAAGCCAGACGAAGGCGTGATCCGCAAGACCTCTCGCGTTTCCTTTCCGCTTGGGTTCATGGGGGGCGTCAGCTCCCGGCATTCGGCGCATGAAAACTGCCGGTCCATCGCGCGGCTCTACGGGCTTGATCCCGACTATGTCGAAAGCTTCTGCGACATCTATCTGATCGACGAAGGCATGCCTGCCACGGCAGATGTGGAATTCAACCGCAAGGCCGGCAATATCCTGAAAGAGCGGCTCAAGACCGCGACCGTCGTGATCGTCTCGCATTCGCCGGCGACCTTGCAGAAGTTCTGTCGTTCTGCTGCAGTCCTCAGACATGGCAAGCTTTACCAGTTCGAAACCCTAGAAGAAGCGAAACGCCTGTATGACTACCAAGCCTAAGGCCGCGCGCTTCTTTTTGCGCCGTGTTGATCGCTCAGCGGGTCCGTCCCCGGCAGCTGACCTGCCGTTCGATACGCAGGAGGACGGGTTCGGCAACATGGACTTTCGCCGCCCCGGGACTGCGGACGTCCAACCGGGCAAACCGGTCGTCCCCACTGCGGTGACACCCGGGCGGGCGACACCGCAGGCCGGGGACCGCGAACCCGATGATGCGGCGCTTGCCGCCATTGCAGCGGAAGGTCTGACCGGAAAGCAGTTCCGTCGTGCCCGGCTTTTGGCCCAGAAGCACGGGATCGAGCCGAAGTCGGACCTGGATGCTGTCCTGCAACTGCGGCGGATCGGGATCGACCCCTTCGCGCAATCCTCGATGCTGGAGGTCGTCCAGCCCGGACAGGGCAGCGCCGACCCCGCGCCCGTTCCGCCCGGCCCCGGGCGCGAGCTTGCGCGTCTGCCCGGCGACCAGGTCCAGCTTCCGCAGCGGGCCCGACCGATCAGCCTGCCCTCGACCGAACAGCGCGCCGAGGTCAACCAGGCCGCCGAAATCCTGCGCATGCAGTCCGAAATCGCACGTCGCCGTCGCCGCCGTCTGGTCTTGCTTGCTGCGCGGATGATCGTCTTCGTTCTGCTTCCGACGCTCATGGCCGGCTGGTACTTTTACCGGGTTGCGACACCGATGTACGCCATCAAGGCCGAATTCGTGATCCAGCAAGCCGGACCGGCGAATGCGGGTGGTGCCCTGGGGGGGCTGTTTTCCGGCATGGGGATTGCCACATCGCAGGATTCGATTGCCGTGCAAGGCTATCTGCAATCGCGCGAGGCGATGGCGCGTCTGGAAAAGGACCTGGGGTTCCGCGCACATTTCCAGAACCCCGACATCGACCCGTTGCAACGGCTTGCGCCCGATGCCACGCTTGAAGCCGCGTATGACATCTACAAACGCTTCGTGAAGATCTCGTACGATCCAAGCGAAGGCATCGTCAGGATGGAAGTCGTCGCCGCCGATCCGAAGGTTGCTGCAGCCTGGGCAGAGCAGTTGATCGGCTATTCGGAAGAACAGATTGACCATCTGACCCAGCGTTTGCGCGAAGACCAGATGCGGGATGCCCAGGCTGGCTATGACAAGGCACAGACCAACCTGGCCGACTCGCAAGCCCGGCTGATCGAGCTGCAGGAAAAGTTCAAGATTCTGTCGTCCGAGACCGAAATCGGGCTGCTGACCGGACAGATCGCTGCACTTGAAACGCAGCTGACGCAGGACCGGCTTGAGGAAGAAATCGTCCAGCTACGGGCAAAGATGACGGAAAGCGGCTCCGGAGAGACCAGTCTTGCCGAAGTGCAGGGGCAACTTCTGGTCGCCCAGTCCGACCTGCAAACCCGCCAGATGATCCTTGCCCAGGCCTTGCAGTCGATGGAAACCTCCCGGGTCGAGGCGAACCGCCAGGTGCGCTATCTGTCGCTTGCCGTCACCCCGACGCCTACCGATGCCCCGGCCTATCCGCGCGCGTTCGAGAATACGCTGGTCACCATGTTGATCATGCTGGGCATTTACCTCATGGTCTCGATGACCGCAGCAATCCTGCGGGAGCAGGTCTCGGCCTGACATCTGGCGCATGGGGGGCAGGATGAAGCACGTCTCGATCGGTGGGCTGACCATCGGCAACGATCAACCGCTTCTGGTGATCGCGGGGCCGTGCCAGCTGGAAAGCCTGGACCACGCCCGGATGATCGCGTCCGCAATGGCAGAGGCTTGCGCGGCTGCAGGGGCGCAGTTCGTGTTCAAGGCAAGCTACGACAAGGCCAACCGCACCTCGCTTGCGGGCAAGCGCGGCCTGGGGATGGAGGCGGGCCTCAGGATGCTGGAGGCGGTGCGGGCCACCGGGGTGCCGGTTCTGACCGATGTCCACGACGCCGCCCAGGCGCGTGAGGCGGCAGCGGTGGTGGACGTGATCCAGATCCCCGCCTTCCTGTCACGCCAGACCGACCTTCTGCTGGCTGCGGGCGAAACCGGGGCAGTGGTGAACATCAAGAAGGGTCAGTTCCTTGCCCCCTGGGACATGGCCAATGTCGCCGCCAAGGTGGCCTCGACCGGCAATGACCGCATCCTTCTGACCGAACGCGGCGCAAGCTTTGGCTACAACACCCTCGTCACCGACATGCGCAGCCTGCCGATCATGGCGCGCACCGGATACCCCGTCATCATGGACGCGACCCATTCAGTGCAGCAGCCGGGCGGCCAGGGCACAAGCTCGGGCGGTCAGCGCGAGTTTGCGCCAGTGATGGCGCGGGCAGCGGTATCTCTGGGGATTGCCGGGGTGTTCATCGAGACGCATGAAGACCCCGACCGCGCCCCCAGCGACGGGCCGAACATGATCCCGCTTTCCGCAATGCCTGCGCTGATTGCCAGCCTGATGGCCTTTGACCGGCTGGCAAAGGCCGATCCGCTGCGGGTCTGACCGCGCCCGGCGTCCCGGATGCATGAGTTTTCGCAGAAAATTCGTGGCTTGCGCCAAAGCGCGGTCACACCGCCTGCCCCGCTGCCCAGCCGCTGGACCAGGCCCATTGAAAGTTGTAGCCGCCCAGCCAGCCGGTCACGTCCACAACTTCGCCAATGAAATACAGTCCCGGCACGCCCTTGGCTGCCATGCTTTGCCCATCCAGCGCACGGGTGTCGACCCCGCCCAGCGTCACTTCGGCGGTTCGGTAGCCTTCGGACCCGACCGGGGTCAGCCGCCAGTCGGCGATTCCCGCTGCAACCCGATCAAGCACCGCGCCGGAAAGCTCGCCCATCGGCTTCGCCACCCCGGCCATGTCTTCCAGGTGCCGCGCCAGCCGGTCGGGAAGCCAGCAGCCAAGCACCGTGCGCAACGCCGACCTGGGTTGGCTGGACTTTGCCGCCCGCAACGCCTGTGCGGCATCCTGCCCGGGCAGGAGATTGATTCCGATCTCGTCACCCTCGCGCCAATAGCTTGAGGCTTGCAGCACGGCCGGCCCCGAAAGCCCGCGATGGGTGAAAAGAAGCGCCTCGTCAAACGAAGTCCGTCCCGCCGTGACCCGACCGGACAGCGACAATCCGGCAAGGGGCCGCATCCAGGCCAGCTCCTGTTCGGCAAATGTCAGCGGCACAAGCCCGGGCCGGGTCTCGACGATCGGCAAGCCGAACTGCTCGGCGACGCGGGTGCCATAGCCCGTCGCGCCCATTTTCGGGACCGACTTGCCACCCGTCGCCACCACGACCGCCCGGGCCGTCTGCGGACCGCGTGCGGTCTCGACCCGGAAACCGGTGCCCTCCTGCCGCACCTCGCCAAGCGCGCAGTCCAGCCAGAGCGTCACCCCCGCCGCGTCCATGTCGCGCAGAAGCATTGCGATGATCTGGGTAGCAGAGCCATCGCAGAACAGCTGCCCCAGCGTCTTTTCGTGCCAGGCGATCCCGGCTGCATCGACCCGTGCAATGAAATCCCATTGCGTGAACCGCTTTAGCGCCGAAAGCGCAAAGCGCGGATTTTGCGACAGAAAGCGGTCTGGCGCGATCTGCAGGTTGGTGAAGTTGCAGCGCCCGCCGCCCGAAATCCGGATTTTTTCGCCAGCCGCCCTGGCATGGTCGATCACCAGCACCCGGCGCCCGCGCCGCCCGGCCTCGATCGCGGCCATCATGCCGGCAGCCCCGGCGCCAAGAATGACCACATCCCAGATCATCCCGATGTCCTAGCCATCCTGGAACTGCAGGGCAAGGTTCGACAGGGTGCAGGATTTTCGTCTTTCGCCCCTTGCACGGGTCCGGACCACCCGCTAAACACCGCCGCACGGTTGGGGCGTCGCCAAGTGGTAAGGCATCGGTTTTTGGTACCGACATTCCCAGGTTCGAATCCTGGCGCCCCAGCCAACCTTTCCCGACCTTGACCCTTTCGCACCTCAGGCCCTGCCCGACGCGCCCGTCTGTCGCAACACCTCGGCAGCGGCGGCGGCAAGCGGCGCTTCGGTGGCCCCGAGAATCTCCAGCCGGTCAAAGCGGTCGGGGTCTTGCAGCAGGGTCGCGCGCAGGGCCCTGCCGAAAGTCTGGCGCAACTCGGTGCCGATGTTGAACTTGCAGATCCGCGAGGTCGTCGCCAGGGCGCGGCGTTCGGCCACCGGCACGCCCGAACCGCCATGGATCACCAGCGGAACCGGGGTCAGCGCTTCGATCGCACGCAGACGGTCGCGGTCCAGACCCGCACCGGGGCTGCTTTGCAGATGCAGGTTGCCCACGGACACGGCCATTGCGTCAACGCCTGTCTCCCGGGCGAAGCGGGCAGCCTCGTCCGGGTCGGTGCCATGTGAGACGGCACCCCCCGCATAGCCGACAAAACCGATCTCACCCTCGCAGGACGCCCCTGCCGCATGGGCCAGTGCCACGACCGCCGCCGTCGCGGCGATGTTTTCCGCAAGGGGCAGACGCGAGCCGTCGAACATGACCGAGGAAAACCCCAGGTCCAGCGCCCTGCGGCAGTCCTCAAGCGAGGCGCCATGGTCAAGGTGGCTGACGACAGGAACGCTGGCCCCTTCGGCAAGGTGCCGGAACATCGCCGCCCAGACCGGCAGCGGCATGTGCGCCCGCGCGCCCGGGCCAGCCTGAAGGATGACCGGGGCGCGTTCCGCCTCGGCCGCGCGGACATAGGCGCGGGCATCCTCCCAGCCAAGGCAGACAAAACCCGGCACGGCGTAGCCGCGCAGCAGCGCGGGTTGCAAAACCTCGGCCAGAGTTGCCCGTGTCATGCAAAGCCCGTCATTTGAACTTGGCCACCATGTCCATGATGCCGGGAATCGTGTGCAACTGGGCGGCATGGGTGGGCTGGAAATACTGCTTCAGGCTGCGCTGGCTTTGGCCGCCAAGGATGGTGAAATAATACATCTCATAACCCGGCAGCACGCAGCAGGGATGATAGCCGGTGTCGATCAGCACGGTCGAGCGGTTCATGATGTGATAGGCATCGCCCGGTTCATTATCGACCCGCTGCATCATCTGCAGACCCGAGCCATACTCGGGCCGGAAGCGGAAGTTGTAACATTCGTCATGCCGCGTCTCGACCATGTCCCTCCCGGGACCCTCCCGCCGGTCGGTGTCGTGCTTGTGGCTGGGAAAACCCGACCAGCCGCCGGCGCCCACGGTATAAAGCTCCGACACCAGCAGGCGGCCGACACGGTCGTGATAGGCCGCGCCAAGGATGTGCTTGATCTTGCGGTGGGTTTTCGTGTCGTCCGACCCGTATTGCACCTTGTCGATGTCTGCAGCCCTGATCGCGAAGGGGAGAAGGGTCTCGGCGAACTGCGCGCCTGCGATGAAGATCTCGGTATTGGTCAAGGCGGTGATCCGGGTGCCGGCATCGGTTGGAACATAGACCCCCTCAGGCTCACCGTCCCAGACATCGACGCCACGATTGCCGATGGCGGCAAAGGTTTCGCCCATGGTCTCTACCGTCACCGTGCCGGTGGCGGGGACGACACAGGTTTCATAACCCGGAGTGCGGTAGTCGAAATGGTCCCCCGCCTGCAGACGGACGATGTTGAAATAGACCAGCGGCACCAGCGGATCGTTCAGATCGACGATTGCGCGGTTCTGGTTGTCATGGGGGGCGATGTGCATGGATGGTCCTTTTCAGCCGGTAGGGCCGCTGTGGTAGGCAAGGAAACGGGCAAGCTCTTCGCCGGTGGGCATGGCCGGGGCGCAAGCGACGCGCGACACGACAATGGCGGCAGCGGCCGATCCGTGCAGGACCGCCTCGCGCAGGGGCACCCCGCGCGACAGGCTTGCGACAAGATTGCCAAGGAAGGCGTCGCCCGCCCCGGTGGGCTTCAGCGCGGCTGTCCGGTAGATGCCGGTTGCAATCTCGGCCTCGGGTGTCAGGGTGATGGCCCCCTTTTCCCCCATCTTGTAGATGACGATCTGTGCGCCATCCCCGATCAGACTGCGCGCCTTTTCAAGACCATGGTCATGGTGCCCGGCCATGAAGCCGAACTCGACATCATTGCCGACGATAACGTCACACAGCGCCGCCGCCCGGGAATATACCTCTGACGCAACCTTGGCCGAGGGCCAGGAATAGGGCCGATAGTCCACGTCGAAGATCAGCGGCAGCCCCGCCGCCCGGGCCAGATCGAAGGCCCGGAACGTGGCACTGCGCGAGGGTTCGGCGGCAAGCACGGTGCCCGTGGTGATCAGGGCGGCAAAGCGGGAGTAGTCCACGCCTTCGACATCGGCCACCGTCATCGCAAAGTCGGCGGCACCGTTTCGGTAGATCACGGACTGGCAGTTTTCCAGCCGGGTTTCCACGACCGCCAGCGAATTGCGCGCCTCGCCCGCGATGGGCAGGACATGGGTGCGACCGATGCCGAAGCCGTCAAGCTGGGCCAGAACAAAGCGGCCGATCGCATCGTCGGACACGCGGGTCAGCAGGCTTGCCCCGGCCCCGGCCCGGGTGATCGCGGCGGCGATGTTGGCGGACGATCCGCCAAGAGCCGTGGTGAACCGGGTTGCCGCTTCGATGCTGGTGCCCGGAGGATCGGCGTAAAGATCCATGCCTGCGCGGCCGATGACCAGGAAAGCGCCGTCGCGCAGGCGGGCAAGGTCCGCCATCAGACGCCGCGCCTTTGTGCGGCGCGTCCGGCTTCAACCTCGGCGTGCTTGTCGCGGACGCCGGTCAACCTGCATCACGATCACGCTGGTCCTGGTGGCGGCCTTGGCGCGCTGGAACGCTTCGGCAAGCTCTGCGGGGTTGGCCACGGTTTCGGCATTGGCCCCCATTGCGCGGGCATGCGCCTCAAAATCCACGGCGAAGGGATCGGGAACGGTCGGGCAATCGGCGATGAGGTTGTTGAAACCCGGCTGGCCAGTGTTGTTCTGCAACTTGTTGATGACCGCAAACCCGCCGTTGTCCAGCACCAGGACAATCAGCTTTTTCCTTGTCAGAACAGAGGAGTATATGTCGGAGTTCATCAAAAGATAACTGCCGTCGCCGACGAAGACGATGGTATCGCGATCCGCCTCGGCTTCGGTCTGGGCGATGCGTGCGCCCCAGCCGCCGGCAATCTCGTATCCCATGCAGGAAAAGCCGAATTCCACATCGACCGTGCCGACCCCCAGCGTGCGCCAGTTGGCGGTCACTTCGGCGGGCAGACCGCCAGCCGCCGTCACCACCCGGTCGCGCGGATGGCACAGCGCATTCACCACGCCGATGGCCTGGGCATAGGAATTGGGCCGGTTGCCATGCGCCACGTTGCCGGCAACGTAGGCGTCCCACGTCTTGCGTTCATCTTGCGCCCTGGCGACCCAGGCGTCGGGGGCCTTGTGGCCTTCAACGGCTGCCTCCAGCGCGTGAAGCCCCAGTTTTGCGTCACCGACCACAGTCAGAGACTGATGCTTGGCCGCATCATGCCGCCCGGCGTTGAGGCCGATCAGTTTCGCGTCAGGCGCAAACACCGTCCACGACCCGGTGGTAAAATCCTGCAACCGTGTGCCGATCGCCAGCACGACATCTGCGGCACCGGCGATGGTATTGGCACTGTCGGACCCGGTAACGCCCAGGGGACCGATGTTCAGCGGATGGTCGGCCAGAAGGTTCGCCCGCCCGGCAATGGTCTCTACGACCGGAATCCCGTGCGCCAGGGCAAAGGCGGTCAGTTCAGCAACTGCACCAGAGTATTGCACG
>JAPLPF010000121.1 GCA_026400325.1 Rhodobacterales bacterium | reverse complement strand
TCTTGTGCTGCCCGATCAGGATGGACTTCTGGTCATGCAGGACCTGCTTGCGCAGCACCCGGGAACCGCGGTCATCGCAATCACGGCCAACGGTTCGGTCAACCGCGCGGTCGAGGCAATGCGCGCCGGGGCGCATGACTTTCTTGTCAAGCCTTTCGACGAAATCCGACTGCTGAACGCCGTGCGAAATGCCCTGCAGGACCAGCAGGGCGCACCCGTTGCCTTGCCCGCCACTCTGCAGCCAGAGCGGTCTGCCCCGACAGAACTGTCGGGATTCATCGGCTCGTCCGAGGCAATGGGCCGCATCCACGCGACCATCGCGTCGGTTGCGCGGTCGATGGCCACGGTTTTCATCACCGGTGAAAGCGGCACTGGCAAAGAGCTTTGCGCGCTGGCCGTCCACGCACGGTCGGCCCGCGCGGCAGGCCCGTTCATCGCGCTGAACTGCGGGGCCATCCCGCAGGACCTGCTGGAGTCAGAGGTCTTTGGCCACATGAAAGGCAGCTTCACCGGTGCCATTTCCGACAAACCGGGCGCCGCCACCGCCGCCGATGGTGGCACGCTTTTTCTGGACGAAATCTGCGAAATGGCCCCTGCCCTGCAGACCAAGCTGTTGCGGTTTCTGCAAACCTCGACCGTGCAGCCCGTGGGGGCGACCCGGCCGACGAAGGTGAATGTCCGCATCGTCTGCGCCACGAACCGCGACCCGGTCGAAGCGGTCCGGCGCGGCCATTTCCGCGAGGATCTCTATTACCGCCTGTTCGTGGTGCCGATCCACATGCCCCCCTTGCGCGAAAGGGGCCAGGATGTGATCGAGATCGCCGAGGCCGCCCTGCACCGATTTTCCCAGGAGGAAGGGCGCAGGTTCGAGGGGTTTGATCCCACTGTCCGCGCGCTTTTGCCCCGATTGCCCTGGCCCGGCAATGTGCGGCAGGTCCTGAACGTGATCCGCAATGTCGTCGTGCTGAATCCCGGCGGCTGGGTCACGCCTGACATGCTGCCCCCCGGTCTGGCAGAGGCACCGATCGGCCCGCCCGGCCCCCTGCTTGGGCCGCAGCCTGCGACTGACCTGCCACCCGCCGAAAGCCTTGTCGGCCTCACGCTGGCCGAGGCGGAACGCAAGCTTATCGAAGCGACGCTTGTGCGCCACGGCGGGTCCATCCCGAAGGCTGCCCGTGTGCTCGACGTCTCGCCCTCGACGCTTTATCGCAAGATCGAGGGCTGGAAGGCCGAGCCGGTCAAGTGAACTGCTCGCCGATCAGCCGTTCTTCCAGTCCGTGACCGGGGTCGAAGAGCAAACGGTGCGTGACGGACGGTTCGGACCGCACTTCGACGCTTGCCACATCCTTGACCGAAGACCGGCTGTCCGCATCCGCCATCACGGGGCGCTTTTCAGGTTCCAGAACCTCGAACCGCACCACCGCGGACGACGGCAGGAGTGCGCCACGCCAGCGACGGGGACGGAAGGCCGACATCGCCGTCAGGGCCAGCACGTCCGCCCCGATCGGCAGGATCGGGCCATGCGCCGAATAGTTGTAGGCGGTAGACCCGGCCGGGGTCGCCACCAGCGCCCCGTCGCACACCAGTTCTGCCAGCCGCTCACGCCCGTCGATCAGCACCCGCAGTTTTGCCGCCTGTGGCCCTTGCCGCAAGAGGGACACCTCGTTGATCGCCAGCGCATCGGTCACGCGCCCTTTCGCGTTGACCGCCCGCATCGCCAGGGGATGGATTGCCGTCGCCTCTGCTGCGCGCAATCGGTCGGGCAGGTCATCCTCGGCATAGGCGTTCATCAGAAAACCGATGGTGCCGCAGTTCATGCCGTAAACCGGCAGGTTGCGGGGCTGCGCGGCATGCAGGGTCTGCAGCATGAACCCGTCACCGCCCAGCGCCACGATCACCTCGGCGTTGCGCGCATCGGCCTGACCGTAGGAACCCGTCAGCGCCGCATGTGCCGCCACGGCAGCCGGGGCCTTGCTGGCCGTGAACCTGATACGCACCGCCGCCACCCTTTGCCCGACCTGGCGCCAACGCCGCACCAAAGGCCAGTCTTGGCCGGGACCAGTGTGAAACTCAAGCCCTGCAGCAAGCCCACGACAGCGCCACCCGTGCCACCATTCCTGCGGAAGACAGATCGGCCAAGCAAGATTATTTCGCGGCCAATCGGGATAATGTCGCTTTCTTGCCTTTTCGACTGGCACCCCGTGGTCTAGATATCGCCAGATCGTGACCGTCAGGAGGACCTGCAGGATGAACGCCCCACACCGCGACACCGGATTTTTCACCGAACCTCTGGCCACCCGCGATCCCGAGCTTTTCGGCTCGATCACGTCCGAACTTGGCCGGCAGCGCCACGAGATCGAACTGATCGCCAGTGAAAACATCGTCTCCCGCGCCGTGATGGAGGCGCAGGGGTCGGTGATGACCAACAAATACGCCGAAGGCTACCCCGGCAAACGGTATTACGGCGGCTGCCAGTTCGTCGATGTGGCCGAAAACCTCGCCATCGACCGCGCCTGCCAGCTGTTCGGATGCGGCTTCGCGAACGTCCAGCCGAACTCCGGCAGCCAAGCCAACCAGGGTGTGTTCCAGGCTCTGATCAAGCCGGGCGATACGATTCTTGGCATGTCACTGGACGCCGGCGGCCACCTGACACATGGTGCCGCGCCGAACCAGTCCGGCAAGTGGTTCCACGCCGTCCAGTATGGGGTGCGCAAGCAGGACCTGACGCTGGACTATGACCAGGTTCAGGCCCTTGCGACCGAACATCAGCCCAAGATGATCATCGCCGGCGGCTCTGCCATTCCCCGCGTCATCGACTTCGCCCGCATGCGCGAGATTGCAGATTCGGTTGGCGCCTACCTCCTTGTCGACATGGCCCACTTCGCGGGCCTCGTGGCGGCGGGCCTTTACCCCAGCCCCTTCCCGCATGCCCATGTCGCGACCACCACCACTCACAAGACCCTGCGCGGGCCGCGTGGCGGGATGATCCTGACCAATGACGAAGCAATCGCCAAAAAGGTCAACTCCGCGATCTTCCCGGGCATCCAGGGCGGCCCCCTGATGCACGTCATCGCCGCCAAGGCCGTAGCCTTTGGCGAGGCGCTGCGCCCCGGCTTCAAATCCTACCAGGCCCAGGTCATCAAGAACGCCCAGGCCCTTGCGGATGAATTGATGAAGGGTGGCCTTGATATCGTCACCGGCGGCACCGACACGCACCTGATGCTGGTCGACCTGCGCCCCAAGGGCGTGAAGGGCAACGCCACCGAAAAGGCCCTCGGCCGTGCCCACATCACCTGCAACAAGAACGGTATCCCGTTTGATACCGAAAAGCCGACGATCACCTCCGGCGTCCGTCTCGGCACCCCCGCAGGCACCACCCGCGGCTTCGGTGAGGCCGAGTTCCGCCAGATCGGCCGCTGGATCATCGAAGTGACCGAAGGCCTTGCCGCCAACGGCGAAGACGGCAACAGCGCGGTCGAAGACAAGGTGAAGGCCGAGGTTGAAGCCCTCTGCCACCGCTTCCCGATCTACCCGGACCTCTGACCATCGTAGGGTGCGCTACAGCGCACCTTAGCCAGCCCCTGCTTCGCCCAGCTCAACACAGGGCCGCGCCCTCCCTCGGGCGGGCGCTCCAACAGTGGACGTAGGCACTTTATGGTGCCACCCATCCCACCGCGGTTCGGGTGACCGACGTTGCAAAGCGCCCTCCCGGGGGGAGGGAGGGCGCGGCCCGGCGGCGCAAAGGCGCCTTGATTCCGGGCCAAGGGGCGTTAGCTTTCTCCTTCAGCCAAAGACCATCAAGCTCGTTGCAGGCGCGCCGTTTTCAATTTGGTATCAACGTGAAGAAATACGGCCGAACCTTTCACCTTCCGATCTCACCCGGTGCCACAAGCGATGACAAAGTCATGCTCTCGCAAACCGGGTTGATGGTGGATGACCTTGTAGTGACCGAAAAGATGGATGGAGAGAACACAACCCTCCATCGGGCCGGGTCACATGCCCGAAGCCCCGACAGCCGCCACCATCCTTCGCGTGACTGGCTCAAGGCATTCGCAGCTGGCATCGCACCCTTCCTAAGCGAAGGTGAGCGGATCGTTGGGGAAAACCTCTATGCCCGACATTCCGTCGCCTATGATGCCTTGCCCTCCTACTTTCTTGGCTTTGCCTGGATCATTGGCGACGAAGTGCAAGCCTGGGATCCGACCTTGGCGCGATTTCAAGAGTTGGGTATCCATCCCGTCCCGACACTTTATCGCGGCCCATATCGGCAAGGGCTGTTTGATGATCTTGCAAAGACGCTCGACCTTGGCCGGCAAGAAGGCTTCGTCGCAAGGGTAGCGGGCGCCTTCGCCGAAACGGCCATGCCAGAACAGGTAGGCAAATACGTCAGGGCAGGGCACGTCCAGTCTCAGGTTCACTGGATGCAGGCCGAGCTGGTCCCAAACCGCCTCGCAACGGGGTGATCCGCCCAGTGCAGACTCCGGCAGGTCGCAAAGCCACGGCAACCAACGCGACTCCC
>JAPLPF010000064.1:3580-18522 GCA_026400325.1 Rhodobacterales bacterium | reverse complement strand
TCGTCAGCCCCGGCATCAGATGCGCCAGAACCGCCCGCGCCACACCGCCCGCCGCCACCCGACTGGCCGTCTCGCGCGCCGAACTACGCCCGCCGCCGCGATGATCGCGCAGCCCGTATTTCTGGTGATAGGTGATGTCGGCATGGCCGGGCCGAAAGCTTTGCGCGATGTCGCCGTAATCCTTGGACCGCTGGTCGGTATTCTCGATCATCAGCTGAATCGGGGTGCCGGTGGTCATGCCCTGATAGACCCCCGACAGGATGCGCACCTCGTCCGGTTCTTTCCGCTGGGTGGTGAACTTGTTCTGGCCTGGCTTCCTGCGGTCCAGCCAGGGCTGGATATCGGCCTCGGCCAGGGCGATGCCAGGGGGGCAGCCGTCAATGGTACAGCCAATGGCCGGTCCGTGGCTTTCGCCCCAGGTGGTGACGCGGAAGAGGTGTCCGAAGGTGTTGAGGCTCATCATGCGCTCCATGGCTTGAGGCCGGGCATAACCGCCGGGTGACCCTTCCGACAAGCCCTGCCGCGGTCGACCAAGCGGCAAATCGGCACCTATCCCGCAGCGAAATCACGCTGGCGTGAATTTTCCTGCCCGTACGGGGTTGAAACTTGCGCCGACCTGCGCAAATTACGCCCAGCGGACCGGGCCCCTCTGACGCCTCCTTTTTGGGCGTGATGTCGGACCGCATCGAAACCGTTCGATGTCAGGCCCGCCCGCTTCTGTCTGGACCCGGGGCTACTTCGCGACCTTGGAAAGGACACGACCTTGGATTTCCTGTTCTACGAATTCATCAGCAAGCCGCTATGGCTTTGGCTCATGTTCCTGTCGATCGTCATCACGCTGATGATCTTCGACCTGGGCGTTCTGCACAAGGACGACCACGAGCTTGGCGTCGCCGAAAGTCTGAAGCTTTCGGCCTTCTATATCGCAATCGCCATAGCCTTCGGCGGCTACATCTGGTGGGCCTGGTCGAACGGCACGCTGGTGACCAGCGACGGCACCAACCCGGTGGCAAGCTATTTCCAAGGGTATATCATCGAGAAAGTGCTCTCGATCGACAACGTCTTCGTCATCTCGCTGATCTTCGGCTACTTCGCCATCCCGCGGAAATACCAGTACCGCGCGCTGGTCTGGGGCATCATCGGTGTCATCATTCTGCGCGGCATCATGATCGCCGTCGGGGCCGAACTGATCTCGAACTACGCCTGGGTGACGCTGGTCTTTGCCGCCTTCCTGGCCTTGACCGGCATCAAGATGCTGGTCGTCCCCGAGGGCGACATGGATGTGTCGAAAAACCCGGTGGTCAAGCTGACCGCAAAGTACATGAACGTGACCAAGGACCTGCACGGGCAGAAATTCTTTGTCCGCCAGCCGCACCCGACCACGGGCAAGCTGGTGCTGTTCGCCACTCCGCTGTTCGTGGCGCTGATCGTGATCAACTTCGCCGATCTGATCTTTGCGGTAGACTCGGTGCCTGCGATCTTCCTGATCACCACCGACACCTTCATCGTCTACACCGCGAATATCATGGCGATCCTGGGCCTGCGGGCGCTGTACTTCGCGCTGGCGGCGCTGGTGCACCGCTTCCACTATCTGAAGTATGCGCTGGCCGTGGTGCTGATCTTCATCGGGCTGAAAGGCTTTTACAGCTACTTCTTCGGCAAGTTCGACCCCTACCTGTCGTTGGCGATCACCATAGGCATCATTGCAGCGGGCATCTTCTATTCGCTTTGGAAGACGCGGGACGAGAAACCGGCAGCTGACTGAGGCGCCGACACTACGGCCGGGCAGGTCGGATATGACTTGCCCGGCCTGCCCCCTCATGACCATCCGGGCAGCTTAACTTTGCCACAGGCCGATGCTAGGGTCCGGCCAGTGTTCAATGTCGGAGCAGAACTTGCGCGTCTACGGCTACATGCGATTTTCCTATGCTGGCCGCAGCGACGCCCGCGCCAGCAGGAACAAGGAGACGTTCGAAGAAGTCGCAGCCGAGCTTTACGAACCTCGCCGGATGGAGCGGCGGTTCTTCCTGTTCGAGAATCTGTGCCTGCCTTCCTTGAAGACGCAGACGAACCAGGATTTCAAACTGATGATCCTTGCGTCGGACGTGATGCCCGACATCTACAAGAAGCGACTTGCCGAGGTGACTGCCGACCTGCCGCAGATCGAGGTCCTTTACAGCAGCGCCGAACACGTCACCTATGCGTTCAACCCGCATGTCGAGAAAATGCTGGAGGGGGTCGACGTCCCGACGGCGCATTTCCGGCTGGACGATGACGATGCAATGTCCTGCAATATGGTGGCGCGGATCGAGGCGTCGCTGGCATTGTCCGGGATGGTCCGGGTGGTGTCCTTTCCGAACGGGCTGTACCTGACGCATCAGGATGGAAACTCTTACCTTCTGCGGGAACACTTTCCCTTTGTTGCCATAGGCTTTGCGCTTCTGAACCCGCCCGGTCTCATCCAGAACCCGTACCAGTGTGGCCACACCATCGTTCAGCGGAACTACACCACGTTCAGCGACCCCACGCCGGCCTCGTTCATCCACTCTGCGCATGAAAGCAGCGACACGCGCAGCGCGCAGGGGCGGAAGTTTGCCAAGATGTTGTCTGGTCAACCCGGGCACAACACGCTGCGCTACAGAAAGCTGCTTGCGGCCTCGCTGAAGGCCGAGTTTCCCGGCTGCACGATCGACAGTCTGAAGGATCTGATCAAGCAGGCCAGCGAGATATGACCCAAAGGCTCCGGCTAGATTTCCGAAGTGTCCGTCCCGTCTTTCCGACGATAGAAAAGGCCTGAATGATGACCTTGAACCGCCGTCCCGTTGCGTCGCTGTGGATTGGCGAAAAGCTGCACTACATCAATCGGCTTTGCCTGAAGTCACACCTTGATCAGGGCCACCCGGTCACGTTGTACACAACAGGACCGGTCGCAAACGTGCCCGAAGGGATCGAGGTCCGCCCCGCGTCAGAAGTGATCTCGCTGGATGACAAGCTTCTGGCGCTGACCAAACCTGCGTTTGTGGCGAATGCCTTTCGAATCAAGATGATACGCGCCACGGGGGCGATCTGGGTGGATTGTGACGCCTTTTGCCATCAACCTTTCCCAGACGACGCAGACTACATCTTCGGCGAACACGGGTTGTCGGGGGCGCTGAACAATGGGGTCGTGGGGTTCCCGCCGCAAAGCGAGATCATGGACCGGTTGCTGGATTTCTTCGACAATCCACCCGACTATCCGGAATGGTGGAGCAAGCGCCTGCGCCGCAAGATGGACGAGCTTGACCCGTCACTGCCGCTGGCAGCCCGGATCTACGAGACCGAACGGACGGCCTTTGGTCCGCAGGCGCTGACCTGGTGCGCGAAGGTTGCAGGGGTGTTGGACAAGGCGCTGCCCCGAGAGGCGCTGTTCCCGGTGCCATTCCAGTTGAACGATGTCTTCTACGATCCTTACGGGCGCGTGGAGGGGCACTTCACCCCCCGGACATGGTCCGTCCACATCTACACCAACGGCACCCGTCCCTGGTGGCGCAAGAACCCGCCACTTCCCGGAAGCTACATGGCCCGGATGTGCGAAAAGCACGGGATAGACCCCACGACCGCGCTGGAAGACTGACAGTAAATGACCTTTGTCCGGCAGACCAGCCCGCAGGGCACCTTGCTTGTCGTGTCAACGATGAAGGACGAAGGGCCCTATGTGCTGGAATGGGTCGCGCACCATCTGGCCGCGGGCTTTACCGATGTGCTGGTCTATACCAACGATTGCACTGATGGCACCGACAAGATGCTCAAGCGGCTGCAGGCGTTGGATATCGGCGTGCAGCACCGCAACAACGCCGTGCCCGAGGGCGTGAAGCCGCAACCCGCAATGCTTAAGCTTGCGGCGGATGAGCCGATGCTGCGCGAGGCGGATTGGGTTCTGATCCTGGACGCCGATGAATTCCTTTGTGTCAACCACCCCTCCGGCACGCTGGACGGCATGGTCGCCGAGCTGGATGCAATGCAGGCGCAGGCCTTGGTGCTGACCTGGCGCGTCTTCGGATCCGGCGGAATTCAGGACTGGTCGCGCGCACCGGTGACGGATCAGTTCACCCGCGCTGCACCCGAGTTCTGGAACAAGGGCTGGGGCACCAAGACCCTGTTTCGCTATGACCCCATATACCTGCGGCCCGGCATCCATCGTCCGATCATCAAGTCGCAGCACAAGGATACCGGCTATCCTGACAGCTTGCTGTGGGTGAACGGCTCGGGTCGGCCGCTGGACACCTGGTTCAAACTGCGCGGCTGGCGGTCGATCCGGCGCACGCTGGGCTATGACTGGGGGCAGGTGAACCACTATGCCATCAAGTCGATGGATGCCTATGCCCTGCGCAAGCTGCGCGGCAACGTGAACCTGAAGGCTGACAAGTATAACTTCGACTACTGGGCGCTGCAGGATCGCAACGAGGTAGAAGACTTGCGCATCCAGCGCCACCGTGACCGGCGGGACCAGATCCTTGCCTGGTTCCTGCAAGACCCTAAATTGCGCAAACTCCACGATACCGCCGTTGCCGGGGTCGAGGCCCGGCTGGCGGACCATCGCACCACCCAAGCCTATGCCGACCTGGTCGCGGGGCTGAAGGCGGCCTCGCAGACCCCGATCAGCGAGGTTATCGCCAAGCCTCCGAAGGCCCGGGATCGCAAGGCCATTGCGGCACTGGATGCAAGCCTCGAATAGCGGCGGGGTGAAAAGGCAAGCGAAGACCACCACGCCCCTCCCATGCCCGGTGGAGGGCTGGCCCTTGCCTCGCCCTATGTGTCCGGGCCGGTGGGACTTTCGGATACGATTTCGATTGAAGTGGTCGAAAACATCGGTGTGAAAGTTCCGCTGGACCCGCGCATTTTCACCCCGGCTGCGCTAGAACTGCTTAAGGTGGGCAAGTTCGACCGTCGGAACGCACGCACCATCGGGGGCCTGTTGCAGGACTGCACCTGTCTGCTTGACCTGGACTGCGGATTTGGCTTCATCGGACTGCGTGCCCTGCTTTCCAACCCCCGGCTGCAGGTCATCCTGCATGAGGAACGCCCGGCGTTGCAGTTCCTTTCGCAGCGGGTGGTGGCGTTGAATTTCCAGGACCGGGTGGGGATACGCCGCTCGCAGGTGACTTTGAACGCTGATGCCCAGTGGTCCGGCCTGGCCGGTCTTGTGGCTGCCTGCAAGCCTGACGCCCTGCGTCTGTCGGATCCGAACCTTCCCGCCGAGGCATTTCCGCCGGCCACTCTGACCGGGGTGAAGCGCGTGCTTGTCCCCTTTCTTGACCCGTCCGAATGCGGGTCGATCCGCGCCCGTCTTGGCGCTGCCTTCATCGCCGCAGGCTTTGCCGAGGACAGCGCTGGCGAGGCCGCCGGAACGCTTCTTTTCCGCCGAGACGGGGCGGTGGCAGCAGCCGTCAGCGCCCCAGATAGTCCCTGACGGCAGCCGGAGGGTCGGCCAGAAGCTGCACGGTGTCCACCGGGGCAGCGACCTGGCCGTCGGCGACAAAAGCCGTCCTGCCCTGCAGCGCCAGCGCATCGGCGGGATCATGGGTGACCATCAGGACAAGGGCGCCGGTGTCATCCGCCACCTCGCGCAGAAGGGCCAGCATGTCCTGACGCAGGGCCGGCCCAAGGGCGGCAAAGGGTTCGTCCAACAGAAGGATCGGGCGCGCACGCAACAGGGCGCGGGCCAGGGCGGCCCGGCTGGCCTGCCCGCCAGAAAGCTCGGCCGGGCGGCGCGGGCCAAGACCTGCAAGCCCGGTGCGGTCAAGTGCTGCGTCGATCTGCAGCCGCTCATCCCGCGACAGTCGCAGGTCAGGGCGCAGGCCAAGGCCAAGGTTCTGCACGACGGTCAGGTGCGGAAACAGGTTCTGATCCTGAAACAGGATCGTCAGGGGTCTCTGCCCCCCCGGAACAGGGCCAAGGTCCTGCCCCTGCCAGCGTATTTGGCCATCGGTCGGTTGCAGGAACCCGGCGATGGCTGAAAGGAGCGTGGATTTTCCGGCCCCTGACGGCCCCATGATGGCAATGCGGTCGCCAGCAGCGGCCGACCAGTCGGCGGTCAGGCGAAAGCTGCCGTGGGCAAGGGTCAGGCGGTCAAGCTGCAGCACGGCGGCCTCCGGCATCGCAGGCCCAGAACAGGGCAAAGGACAGGGTGACAAGGATCAGCGACGCAGCGGCAGCCGCCTCGGTCCGGTAGGCGCCGGTGAGTTGCTGGATGACAAGCGGCAGCGTGGCTTGCCGCTCTCCGGCAAAGAGGGTGATGGCCCCAAGGTCGCCCATCGACAGGGCAGCGGCAATCCCCGCACCAAAGCCCAAGGGGCGTGCCAGGCGCGGCAGGACCAGCCAGCGCAGGCGCGGCCAGCCCTGCAGACCCAGACTGTCAGCCAATCGCCCGTAACCGGCCTGCATGGCCCGCGTTTCGGGCGACAGGATGCGGTAGAGGAACGGCAGGCTCAGGGCAGTGTTCACAAGGATCGTCACCGGCAGCGCAACTGTCATTGGCGGTGCGAAGGGTTGCACGATCAGGAACAACCCGGTGCCAAGGACCAGCCCCGAGGTGGCCAGCGGCAGCGTCGCCGACGCTTCGATCAACAGAAGCGGCCGAGTTGCGGCGGCAAGGGCAAGGGTCAGGGCCGCCCCGGTGGCAAGAAACGCCGACATCAGCGCCACCAGAATCGACCGCCCCGCCGCAGGAAGGACCGAGGGCGGAAGGTCCGCCAGGCCCGGCAGTCCACGCAGCGCGACAGCTCCAAGCGGCACAACAAGGAACAGGGTCGCAAGGCCAAGGGCCAACGCATCCGTCACCCGACGCCACCCGCCTGGGGCCGCAATCGGCGTGGTCCGGTCCAACCCTGCCCCAAACCCTGCCGGACGCACCAGACCCCAGGCCGCAACCGCCACCGTGGCCGAAATCAGGACCTGCACCCCCGCCAGCCCGGCCGCGCGGGCAAGGTCAAAGTCGAAGCGTACCGCCTGATAGATCGCAAGCTCGATGGTCGTGGCGCTGGGTCCGCCGCCAAGGGTCAGGACCACGGCAAAGCTGGTCAGGCAGATCAGCAGGATCACCAGAAGCACGCCGGGCAGCACCTCGCGCAGCATCGGGCGTTCAAGGTGGCGGAACGTCTCGGACGGGCCAAAGCCCAGCGATTGTGCCAGACGCAGGCGCTCTGCCGGGATTGCCAGCCAGCCATGCAGGATCATCCGCACGGCAAGCGGCAGGGAATTGACTATTCCTGTACGGCCGAAGACTGCAATCAGGCCAAGCACCGCCACCACAGCGGGCAAAGGAACGGCGCTCCCATGAGGGTGACAAGCGCCCCGCGCCCGAAAAACCGCCGTCTTGCCAGTGCCCGGGCAACCGGAATGGCCAAGGCGGTCGAGATCAGCGCCGAAAGGGTGGCCTGCAGGACGGTGAACCGAACCGCCGCCCAATCCGCAGGTCCAAGCGAGATCCCGGCGCCCCGGACAGCGACAGCCCCGAGCGGAGCCAGAACCAGCGCCAGAAGTGCTGCGGCAACGAGCGTTGGCAGGTGGCGGATCATGACTGTGCCCGGCCCGACGAAAGCGGCCCTCCACCCCCAGCCCCTCCCCATCGGGGGGAGGGGCGGCGCGCGGCTTGCAAGGTGGCGGCCTTGTCCATGGGTCAGCGCGAGAGGGCCGCTTGCCATTCCGCAAGGGCGGCATCGCGGACGGAGTCGGCCTCAAGCGGCGAAAGAAGCAGGGATTTCGCCGGGCGGAAAGTATCGAACCCCTCTGGCAGCCCTGCCGCTGGGGTCACGGCGGGATACATCCAGTTTGTCTGCGGGATCACCGACTGGAATGCGTCGGTCATCATGAAGGCAAGGAACTTGTCCGCCAACTCTGGCTGATCGGTCGCGGCAAGCTTTCCCGCCACTTCGATCTGCAGATAATTGCCTTCGTCGAACAGGGCAGCGGCCTTGGTGTCATCGCCTTCGGCGATCAGGTGATAAGCGGGCGAGGTTGTATAGGACAGGACCATGTCGGCTTCGCCAGCAAGAAAGAGACCATAGGCCTCGGACCAGCCGGGCGTGACTGTGACGATGTTGTCGGCAAGGGCTTGCCAGACCTCGGCGGCACGGTCGCCATGGGCAGCCTTGACCCACAAGAGGAGGCCAAGCCCCGGGGTCGATGAGCGGGGATCCTGGATCACGATCTTCAGGTTCGACGCCGCCAGTTCGTCAAAGCTTTTCGGCGGGGTGGCAAGTTTGGTCTTGTCATGAACAAAGGCGAACCAGCCCCAGTCAAAGGGCAGAAACAGCGGGTCATCGAAGGCGACCGGCAAGGCCATTCCCAGGGCCTGGCCATGCGGCGCGAAAAGGCCGGTTGCAGCGGCGGCGGCGGTCAGGCTGGTATCCAGCCCCAGTACGACATCGGCGTCGGATGCGGCCCCTTCCAGCTGGATGCGGGCCAAGAGGGCGGCGCCATCGCCAGCGGGAATGAATTGCAGATCGCAGGCGCAGGTCGCCTCGAACGCCTTTTCCACGGTCGGGCCGGGGCCCCATTCCGAGGTGAAGCTGTCATAGGTCAGCACGGTAAGGACGGGAGTTTCCGCCAAGGCCGGGACGGCAATGGTGGCAAGGCCCGCAGCAAGGAGCTGTATTTTCATGGTCTTCTCCAAGTTGCGACGGATTGGTCGGGGATGGAGAAACCCATGCACCTTCCCTCCGCCGGTATGATCCGGTTCAGGTTCGACGGGTTCACATCTCTGCATCTCAGCCCGTTGCCAGGCACCCCGAGGTGACATGGACGATAGGGGAATCAGCGGCAGAGGCAAGGGGCAGGCCGCGAAATGAAGCACCCCGCCCTTTCGGGGCGGGGTGCTGTTCGCGCTGCGGTCGGTCCGGCCGGATCAGGCGTGCTTTTTCTTGCCCTTGACCCCGGCCCAGATGCGCTTGTTGGTCAGGTACAAAAGCGTTGCAAGGAAGGCCAGGAAGATCACGCTGACAAAGCCCGCATTGCGCCGGTCCATCAGCTTTGGCTCGGCCGTCCACATCAGGAAGGATGCGACGTCCATGGCCATCTGGTCCTGCGTGGCGGGGGTTCCGTCGGCATAGGTGACCTGATCGTCGGACAAGGGCTGCGGCATCGCAATCCAGCTGCCTTCGATGGTCGAATGGCCTTCTTCGTTCTTGCAGGCGTCTGGAATGGCACCCTTGGCGAAGTAGCGGTTGTAGTAGCCATCCGATTCGAAATCAGCCGCGCAGGCCGGCGGTTCTTCGTAGCCCATCATGATCGCGTGGATGTATTCCGCCCCGCCCATGCCGCGGAACAGCTGGTTCATGCCCGTCCCGTAGGGTCCGCTGAAGCCGGCACGAGCCTTGGCCATCAGGCTGAGGTCGGGGGCGTTTTCCAGCGACGAATGCGGGAAGTGGTCGGTCGGAAGACCTTCGCGGTCTTCCCCTGTGTCTGCATCGGTGATCGTGAACTGCTTGTCGTATTCGCGAACCTGGTCTTCCGGAAGGCCGGGGCCCCCCGCATCCGACAAGGTTCGGATCGCCACGAACTTGAGCCCGTGGCAAGCCGAGCAGACCTCGGTATAGACCTGAAGCCCGCGCTGCAGCTGGAACTGGTCAAAGCGGCCGAACGGGCCCTCATGCGCAAAGGCCACATCAGGGACCTGGATCGCTTCGCCTGCGGCAAGGGCCGCGCCGCCGGTGAGCGCCAGGACGGCAGATGTAGTGAGAGCTAGTTTGCGGAACATGTTCAGTATCCTCTCACTCGGCCGGCTGGGCGCTGAAGCCCTGCTTGGCCGGCGCTGCGTAGTGCGCGTTGAAGTCTTCCTCGATCGTCGCTGGCTGCGGCTGCGGCTTCTCGATCACGCCCAGAAGCGGCAGGATGACCAGGAAATACGCGAACCAGTAGGTCGCGGCGATCAGGCTGATCGTGGCATAGGGCTCTTCCGCGGGCATGGCCCCGCACCACATCAGCACGATGAAGTCGACCACAAGCAGGGCAAACCACCACTTGAACATGGGGCGATAGCGGCCGGACCGGACCGACGATGTGTCAAGCCAGGGCGCCAGCGCCATCACCACGATCGCGCCGAACATCGCCAACACGCCGAACAGTTTCGCGTCGATGATGCCGAAGGACAGCCACTCGGCCGCGATAACCACCCAGACATCGCCGGTAAAGGCCCGCAGGATCGCGTAGAACGGCAGGAAGTACCATTCCGGAACGATATGGGCCGGCGTCGAAAGCGGGTTCGCCTGGATATAGTTGTCGGGGTGGCCAAGGTAGTTCGGCATGAAGCCGACGATGGCGAAGAACACGGCCAGGATCACCGCCAGCGCGAAGAGATCCTTGATCACGAAGTAGGGCCAGAACGGCAGGGTGTCACGCTCGGCCTCTTCCTTGCTGCCACGGCGCACCTCGACCCCGGTGGGGTTGTTGTTGCCGGTGGTGTGGAAAGCCCAGATGTGGACCGCAACCAGCGCCGCGATCACGAACGGGAGCAGGTAGTGCAGGCTGAAGAAGCGATTCAGCGTGGCATTGTCCACCGCGGGGCCACCGAGAAGCCAGGTCTGGATCGACGTGCCGACACCAGGGATCGCGCCGAAGAAGCCGGTGATCACCGTGGCCCCCCAGAACGACATCTGGCCCCATGGCAGGACATAGCCCATGAAGGCCGTCGCCATCATCAGAAGGTAGATCAGCATGCCGATGATCCACGTGATTTCGCGCGGGGCCTTGTAACTGCCGTAGTAAAGGCCGCGGAAGATGTGCAGATAGACGGCAAAGAAGAACAGCGACGCACCGTTCATGTGCAGATAGCGGATGAAGTAGCCGCCGTTCACGTTGCGCATGATATGTTCGACCGACGCGAAGGCCATGTCGACGTGGGGGGTGTAGTGCATCGCAAGGACGATGCCGGTGATGATCTGCAACGCAAGGCAGAACGTCAGGACGATACCCCAGATCCACATCCAGTTCAGGTTCTTGGGCGTGGGGATCATCAGGGTGTCATACAAGAGTCCGACAATCGGCAGGCGCCGGTACAACCAGCGCTGGCTGTTCGACTTCGGCTCGTAATGGTCGTGCGGAATTCCGGCCATGGTTGTAATCCTTACCCGAGCTGAATGGAGGTTTCGTCCAGGAACGCGGCAACCGGAACCGGCAGGTTGCGCGGGGCGGGACCTTTGCGGATGCGGCCAGCAGTATCGTAATGCGAGCCGTGGCAGGGGCAGAACCAGCCGCCGAAATCACCCGAGCCGTCCCCAAGGGGAACGCAGCCAAGATGCGTGCAGACGCCCATCATGACCAGCCACTCGCCCGCCTCGTCCAGCGTGCGGTTCTGGTCGCTGGCATCGGTGCCCGGCTTGTTGGCGTTCTCCGACACCGCATCGACCAGATCGGTCAGCGGCGTGTTGCGCCCGGCGTCAATCTCTTCCTGGGTGCGGCGGCGGATGAAGACCGGTTTGCCCAGCCATTTCACCGTCAGCTGCATGCCAACCTCGACCGCCGAGACATCGACCACGATCGACGACAGCGCGCGAACATCGGCCGAAGGGTTCATCTGGTTGATCAGCGGCCAGACGGCGGCTCCGGTTGCTACGACGCCGGCACCCGCCGTCGCGTAGTACAGGAAATCCCGCCGAGTGCCTTCGCCGGAGTCTGGGCCGGTGCCTGCGTGATCGTCTGCGTGGGACACGAGATATTCTCCCCTTTCGGACCGGCGGCTGCCGATCCACATTCCGTCAAGGCGGCACGACAAGTGCGTACCATCGCGCGGGTTTTTAGCCAAGCCGACGGGGATCGTCCAGCGGACAAAGACGCGCAGGATGCGATTCCGGGGCCGGAATGGACATTGTGTCGCGGAAACCTCGCCTGCAGGCACCAAAAAGCGCCGCTGGCGCGGGTTTCATTCATGCCGCAGGGTCTGTCGCCCGGAAAGCGGGGCGGTCCATCGTGGCCGCACACCACGCCGTCAGACGTGGCCGCGTGCTGCGCCAGTCGCGCCCGGCGTGGCGAAAATCGAGATAGCCAAGCGCGCATCCCAGCGCGACATGGCCGATATCGAAGGGTCCTGACAGATGGCTCATCCAGTGGCTCTCGACAGCGGAAATGGCGCGGTCGATCTTCTGCCACTGTGCCTCGACCCAGTCCGGAGAACGGGACGCTTCTGGTCTGACGTGCAACTCGTATCGCATCAGGACGGCAGCATCGGCGATGCCATCCGCGGTGGCTTCCAGCACCAGACTGTCCCAAAGCGGTGGTACGGCGGGGTAGAGGCCTGCTTGTAGAAGGTCGTCCAGATAGCGGGTGATGACACGGCTGTCATAAAGCGTGGCGCCATCGTCGCGCACCAGCGCCGGGATCTTGCCAAGGGGGTTGTGCGCAACCGGCATGGTGGACGGGTCAAGCGGGTTGCCTGCGACCGGGATCAGCGCCACCCGATCCGCGGCACCGGCCTCGTGCAGAAGGACCGTCACCTTGCGCACGAAAGGCGAGGCGGGGGCGTGGAAAAGCTTCATTCCGGGCGCTGCCGAAACCGAAGGCGGGCCATCAACCCGGCGTCAACCTCCCACGTCTTGCCGCCAAAGCGGATCACCCGGACCACGCGCGCCGCGGCGTTGGTCTGGCTGTCCCCGGATCCGTCGCCAGCCCGATCGGCAGGGCGGTGGACGGAAAGGCCTTCGCCAAGGTCGTCAAGCGCATCTTCGGCACGCTGGTCGGTGCGGCCGGTCCCGGTGCGGGCGCGAACCCAGCGGGAAGCGGCGTAACTTGTCGTCGCGACAGCACCGATCCGCAGGACGAGGGGAAGGAGCGGGGCAAGGGGCAGGGGCATGGTCACCTCCAGATTTTCGGGGAGAGCCTAGGCCCTGGGGTGGCGCCTGTAAACAAGTGCGACGGGGGATTGGGGGTGGCGGGGTCAGGGCTGGCCGGAGGCCAGGTCTTCGCGGATCAGGCGGGCAATCCCTTGTGCCGAAGCATCGCCTTGCGCCAGGGCAAGGGCAGCGCGGGTGCGGACATCGGCGGGCTTGTTCTGGTTCAGCTTCCAGGTGCCATCCACCGAGGTCACCTGAAACCGGAACGGCAGGATCATCCGCATCATCCGGGGCATCGCGCCCTCGGACATCTTGGTGCTGGTCCAGGGGGTCTTGCCTGCGATTCGCCCTTCATGCACCGCCGACAGCGCATCGACGTGCGGGCGAAGCGAGTCTTCATCCAACGGTTCCAGAACGCCGCGCAGGTGTACTGCGACGTAGTTCCAGGTTGGCACCTGGTCAGGCACCTGTTCGTGCGGTCCATACCAGTCAGGCGAGACATAGGCATCAGGGCCACAGATGGCGATCAGCGCGGGCGCGGGCAGGCCTGCGCGGACAATGGCATTGGATCGGGCGAGGTGGAGGTCGGCCATCGTTGCGTCGTCGTTCAGAAGGAACGGCACATGTGCGGCCAAGGGACCATCGGGGCCGTTGACCGCAAGAATGCCGAAGCCACGCGCACGGGCATAGGCAAGGTTGCGGTCGCGGGACGTTTGACGAAAGGCGGGGTTCGGGTGCATGGCCTGACTCCAGCTTCGGGTCCGGCTTGTCTAGCGTGGAGCAGCCGGTTTGGCCAGCAGACCGCACTGGCATCGTGCGGACTTGCATCAAGCGGACTGGCACCGAAAGCCGGATGATGTTGTCAAATGGAATGAAGGGCCCCGCACCCCTGTGGGACCCTTCATCCACCCCACGCGCACACCCCAAGCACCGCGTGAATAGTAAAAGGGTCCCGGGCGTCCTGCCCTGACCATTGGGTGATGCCCCGAATCCCCCGTGCGGGGCAAGGCGCGAATGTCAGGGATTTGGTTCAAATGCGGCGCTGTCGGATGTGTGGCGGGGCGGTTGCCTCGGACCCATCCCTCCCCCGCCAAGGGGGAAGGGCCTGCGCCATGCCGCAAGGCGGCTTTACTTGTAGACCGATTCCTTGCCGAAATGCTTGACCAGCAGATAGTAGAACGGGGCGCGGTACTTGTTGCGCTCGGACTTGCCATAGGTGTCAACGGCCGCGTTGATGCCATCCATCAAGGCCGGACCATCCTTGAGCCCCAGTTTCTTCATCAGGAAATTCGACTTGATCCGCGCCAGTTCCTCGGGGTCAGAGGCGGCCACGGTCTGTGCGTCGTTGTCATAGATCGCCGGGCCGCAGCCGATGGTGACCTTGGTCAGAAGCGCCATATCCGGCGTGACCTTGCACTTGGTCTTCAGGTCTTCCGCATATTTGGCGATCAGATCGTCGCGTTTACCCATCATGTCCCTCGTTTCGTTACCTGTCCCCCATTGTGGCAGGACTAAGGCAGATTACGGAAACGTAACCAAACGGCAACGGGAAAGATGGGCCGGGGCCCCTGCGCACGCGTGGGGCCGCTTATCCCTCACTTTCGGGCGGTCGTCGCTTTGGTCAGCAAGGAGCGCCCGAAAGACAGGGGAAAGTCGTCAATAGCGGTAGTGGTCCGACTTGAACGGGCCTTCGGGTTTCACGCCGATATAGTCGGCCTGTTCCTTGCGAAGCTCGGTCAGCTTGACGCCGATCTTCTTCAGATGCAGGCGGGCAACCTTTTCGTCCAGCGCCTTGGGCAGGATGTAGACGCCGGGGGCGTAGTCCTGGCCCTTGGTCCAAAGCTCGATCTGGGCGAGGACCTGGTTGGTAAAGCTGGCGGACATCACGAAGGACGGGTGGCCGGTCGCGTTGCCAAGGTTGAGGAGGCGGCCTTCTGACAGAAGGATGATCCGGTTGCCCGAGGGCATCTCGATCATGTCCACCTGTTCCTTGATGTTCGTCCATTTGTGGTTGCGCAGCGAGGCCACCTGAATCTCGTTGTCGAAGTGGCCGATGTTGCCGACGATGGCCATGTCCTTCATCGCGCGCAGATGCTCGATGCGGATGACGTCGCGGTTGCCGGTGGTGGTGATGAAGAT
>JAPLPF010000064.1:0-3485 GCA_026400325.1 Rhodobacterales bacterium | reverse complement strand
GCCTGCAGCGCGCAGATCGGGTCGACCTCGGTGACCTTCACGCGGGCACCTGCACCACGGAGGGAGGCCGCCGAGCCCTTGCCCACATCGCCATAGCCGCAGACCACGGCGACCTTGCCGGCCATCATCGTGTCGGTCGCGCGGCGGATGCCATCCACCAGCGATTCCTTGCAGCCATACTTGTTGTCGAACTTGGACTTGGTGACGCTGTCGTTGACGTTGATCGCAGGGAAGGGCAGCTGGCCCTTCGTGTGCAGATCATAGAGGCGGTGAACGCCGGTCGTCGTTTCCTCGGACACGCCCTTGATCGCGGCCTTCGTCTTGGTGAAGAAACCGGGGGTTTCCTTCATCCGCTTGGCGATCTGCAGCTTGATGACTTCCTCTTCCTCGGACTGCGGGACGGGGATGATCTCTTCCCCCGCTTCCGCCCGCGCGCCGAGAAGGACGTAAAGCGTCGCATCGCCGCCATCGTCGAGGATCATGTTCGCGCCCACACCTTCAGAATTGGCGGGGAACATGAACGACTTGTCCAGATAGTCCCAATGCTCGGTCAGTGTCTGGCCCTTCACGGCAAAGACCGGGATGCCGGCGGCGGCGATGGCGGCGGCGGCGTGGTCCTGGGTCGAGAAGATGTTGCAGGACGCCCAGCGGACATCAGCGCCAAGCGCGGTCAGCGTCTCGATCAGCGCGGCAGTCTGGATCGTCATATGCAGCGATCCGACGATGCGGGCGCCTTTCAGGGGTTTCGACGTGCCAAACTCCTCGCGGCAGGCCATGAGGCCCGGCATCTCGGTCTCGGCGATGGTCAGTTCCTTGCGGCCGAATTCGGCGAGGGCGATGTCCTTGACGATGTAATCCTTCGCCATCCGGCGCTCTCCTTGATCCCGTGGTTGCGCGGGCAGATAGCACGCGGGGGCCGGGACGGCAATCGGCAGGGCTTGCGGCAAATCAAGGCAGGGCCTTGGGTCGCGTCGCTTTGCACCCGGGACCGGCTGGACATCATCAAGACGATCTTGAATCGCATGCGGGCGGGCCAGATCGACCAGCGCGCCGCAATGACGATCCGATTCGACCCCCTTGTTGCCCGGCTGATGGCCATGAAAATCTCTTGCAATGTTGGCACGGCCATGACCTCTGCGGGTCCAGGCACAGGAGAAGCCATGCCCGACCTGCAGAAACATGACTGTGCCGTCGCGTTCTGCGTGGACCGCAAATTCTTTCCGTTTTCACTGTTCATGATCTGGCAGATCGCCCATCTTCAACCGGATCGGCGGTTCGATTTCGTCATCTCTGCCCAGGAAGAGCTTGCCCTGCCCGACTGGGCCGAACCTTACGGGATTGTGCTGCACCGCGCCGGCAATCCGCCTGAAGAAGCCGAAGTGGCGCGTTATCATGGATCGCTGTCAACCGTCTTGCGGATCATGCTGGCACGAGAGCTTGGGGATCGCTATCGCAGGATCATCTACATGGACAGCGACATGTTCGTGGAAGGTGGCGATCTGGGCCGCTTGTTCGACATCGACCTTGGGCCACATCCCATAGGCGCGGTTCTGGATGTTCCGCATTTTTGCTCTGCCAGACCGGATATCATCGACTTCCGGACCGTTGGCCTGCCACCGCTGCCGTATTTCAATGCCGGCTTTCAGGTCATTGATACCAGGGCGTATCGTGACCAGGAGGTCGAGCGTCGATCCTTCGAGGTTTGCAAGACCTTTCCCGAAACGATCCTGTTCGGGGACCAGACGCTGACCAATCTCGCGTTGCGGGGCAAGTTCGCGCAACTTGCACCCTGCTGGAACTGGACCCTGGATCTCAGCTTTCCGTTGCTGGCGCATTATCACCCGGTCTTTCACCATCACTTCGCATCGCCGGACAAGCCGAACCTTGTATCGACCAGCACCTTGCCCGTGCGGTTCAATCAGGCCTACCGGGATTTCTTTCTGAAGTACCTGCCAGAAGAGCTGCCAAGTCTGGTTGCACCGCCGAGACCACGGTCATTCACCTTCAAGGAGGAGGCGATCATCGCGATCAACACCCTGCAGACCGGGCGCCATGCCAGCGCAATCATCCGGCAGTTTCCTGATCCCTACGTGGCACGGCTTTAGGGGTCCGGCATGGTGGCGCGGGCTTGGCAAAGAATGCTTTCGGGGCGCAGGCTTGATCTGCTTGACCCCACGCCGATGGACATCGAGATCGAGGACATCGCGCATGGCCTGGCCTTCGTCGCGCGCTGGAACGGGCAGACCCGGGGCGACTGGCCCTATTCGGTGGCGGAACATTCCTTGCTGGTCGAAGAGATTTTCTCGCGTGCCAATCCGGCAAGCGCGCCGAAGTGGCGACTTGCCGCGCTGCTGCACGATGCACCGGAATATGTGATCGGCGACATGATCAGCCCGGTAAAGGCTGCGGTTGGTCCGGGCTACGGTGACCTAGACCTGCGTCTGACGATGGCAATCCATCTGCGGTTCGGGCTGCCAGGGGTGCTTCCTGCGCCGATCAAGAAGGCGATCAAGTCGGCCGACAAGGTGTCAGCCTGGCTGGAGGCGGTTCGAATTGCGGGGTTCAAGGAGGCCGAGGCTGACAAGCTGTTCGGTCGGCCGGCGCCGGCGATGATCAACCGGCTGGAAATAAGGCTTCGTCCGCCCGCAGAGGTGCGGGCGGATTACGTCGCTAGGGTCGCGCGGCTGCTGGCCGAGTGCGACTGACCGGAACTGACCACGTTCCTGTTCAGCACGACCGGCATCAGCGCGAAGAGTTGCGCAGTTTTTCGACGGTGTTCAGACCTTCGATGTCCTGAAACTCACGCGGGGTGCGGCGGTGGGTGTGATGCACGTCACGGGGCAATTGGCCCATCCGGGTGGCGATCAGCATGGCTTCGGCGAAGATGTTCAACATTTCTTTCTCCTGGGTTCGAGTGAACAACATCCTTTTCTCATTAATCGTGCAGTGATACGACTCAGAAACTCTGACAATATATTAGCTGATCTATCATATGGCGACTGACTGGCGGACCCTTCCTTCGCTGACCGCGCTGCGCGCCTTTGCAGCGACAGCGGAAACGCGCAGCTTTTCACAGGCTGCGCGCGCCCTGAATGTGACCCATGCGGCGGTGGCGCAGCAGGTGCGGGCGCTGGAAGAACATCTTGGCCGTCCACTGGTCCAGCGCGACGGGCGCGGGGTCGGCCTGACCGCTGACGGCGAGCATCTTGCCCAGGCGCTGGGCGAAGGCTTTGGCGCCTTCCAGCGCGGGATCGAAGCGCTTTTGTCCGGCGAGGCAGATCGTCCGGTGCGGGTGACGCTGACCGCCGCCTTTGCGGCGCAATGGCTGATGCCGCGCTTGCGGGATTTCTGGGAACAGCATCCCGACATCGGCCTTTCCATGCACCCGGATGCCCGCGTGGTGGACCTGCACCGCGACCGGATGGATCTTGCCATCCGCTACGGCAATGGTGACTGGCCGGGGGTAGAGGCGACGTTTCTCGCTT
>JAPLPF010000179.1:17523-18669 GCA_026400325.1 Rhodobacterales bacterium | reverse complement strand
CATTGCCGCCCGCGTCGCGCGCCAGCCGGTTGCCCAGATCATCGGGCAGCGGCTGTTCTGGGGCCTGCCGTTCCGGGTGACGCGTGACACGCTTGACCCCCGCCCAGAGACCGAGACCCTGGTGGCCGAAGCCCTGTCCCGACCGTTCCACAGGATCCTTGACCTTGGGACCGGGACCGGCTGCATTCTGCTATCCTGCCTTGCCGGCATGCCCGCCGCCCAGGGCGTCGGGGTTGATTTTTCGGCAGCCGCGCTTCTTGTGGCACAAGAAAATGCACAGGTGCTTGGTCTTGATGCCCGGGCGCGGTTCCTGGCTTCGGACTGGTTTTCAGCCGTCGTGGGGGCTTTCGACCTCATCGTCTCGAACCCACCCTACATTGCCTCACACGAGATGGCGGCGCTGGCCCCAGAAGTCCGCGACTGGGAGCCTCACCTTGCCCTGACGCCCGGCGGTGACGGGCTTGACGCCTACCGGACACTTGCGACCGGCGCTGGCGCGCATCTGGTGCCCGGCGGGCGCATACTGGTCGAGATCGGGCCTGCGCAAGGTCGGGCCGTGTCCGGGTTTTTTACCCTGGCGGGGCTTGAGGCCGTGCAGATCCTGTCCGACATGGATGGACGCGACCGGGTGGTTTCAGCCTTGAAACCTGCAAGGCCAGGTGCAAGCGGCATCTGAGGCCAGCGCAATCCAGCCATCTGGCGCAAAAACCCCTTGTCACCTGCTGCGGCCTGTGATTATTGGATGGTGCTTCGGGCAGGATTGCACATGCCCTTGCACCATGCCGGCCATGCTGATTTCGTTGAAGCTGCCCACGACGGGCCGCGGTCGCAGGCCTGAAGCCATCATAAGGACCAGATGCGCTCTTCCAAGAAACGCTCGCGTTCCAGTCAGAACCGCCCGCGCACCCTCGGCAACATCATCAACCGCGTCTTTGATTCTTCGGGGCCCGAAGGCAAGGTTCGTGGTACGCCGCAGCAGATCATCGAAAAGTATCAGATGCTTGCGCGCGATGCGCAACTCTCGAACGATCGCGTCGCGGCCGAGAATTTCCTGCAGCACGCCGAACACTACACCCGCATGCTCGCCGAAGCGACGCGCGAGATGGCGGCCGAACAAGAGGCGCGCCAGTTGCAATATCAGCAAGG
>JAPLPF010000179.1:11830-17468 GCA_026400325.1 Rhodobacterales bacterium | reverse complement strand
CGGCCAGAACGGGGGCCAGAACGGCAACCCGAACGGCAATGGCGCGGTCGGGCAGGGCGGCGGTCAGCAGTACCGCAATGACCGCCAGGGCGATGTCCGGGACCGCCCCGACCGTGGCGACCGACCCACCGACCGCCCCCCCGTTGACCGCCAGAACGATCGGCAAGACCGGGGGGACCGTCGCTCCGACTTCAGCCGGGATTTCCGCGAAGACCGCGATCCCGGCAGCGCCGAACAGCCCCGGGTTGTCGATGTGATCGACCTTGGCGCCGAAGATGCAACCGGGTTGATCGAGACGCCGGAATCCCTGTCCCACACCCGGGCCGAACCCGCCGCCGCGATTGCCGAGCGCCCCGCCAGTGACCAGCAGGGCGCCCCTCGTCGTGCGCGCAGTCCGCGCAAGCCGAAGGCCGAGGGAAAGCCCGACGGCGACCCGCCGCAGGAAGCGGCCGAGTGATCTGACCCCAAGGCCGCCCGCTGGGCGGCCTTTTCATATCGCATCCCCGGCACCAGCCCTTGCGGTGCGGGGGGATACCCAACGGCAACACCCTGCGGTTTGTTAAGTCAAAGCGTGGCCAGAAACGTGCAAATGCAAGCATATGAGGATAGAACAGGCCCGGATGGGGCGCAGGTGTGCGGCTTCAATCCTTTGCAAAGAAGGACCGGAACAATGAAATTCACTTCCATTTCGACCATTGCCCTTGTTGCGGGCCTGTCGGCCAGTGCGGCCCTTGCCCAGGATTGGGGCGGGTTCTATGCCGGTGTGTCGCTGAATTCGGCGGATGCAAACACCGATGTGGCCGGTTTTCCTGCGAATCTGAGCAGCAGCGACAGCGCCGCCCTTGGGGTCTATGCCGGCTACAATTATCAGTTGGCGTCAAACCTCGTTCTGGGGGGCGAATTGTCCTACGTGGACATGGCCACTTCCTACAACTTGATCTCGCCGTTCACCAACGAGGGTCTGACCCAGATTCGCGGCCGCGTCGGTTATGGTATGGAAATGGTAATGCCCTATCTTGCACTGGGCTATGCAACGACGGACATCAACATCATCGGGGGCGGAAGCAACAGCGCCTCGGCGATGTCGATCGGGGTTGGGGCCGAAATCAAGGTTGGTGAAAACACCCTCATGCGGGCCGAATACACCAGCGCAGACTTTGGTGACATCGGCAGCTCGTTTGGCGCCGACCGGGATGATTTCCAGATGGATGTCGAGTCAATGTCGGTCGGTATCGGCTGGAAGTTCTGACCACCAAAGGACCTGGAAACCGCAGCTGTCCGGGGGTCGCCCGGGCAGCTGAAAATCGGCTTGATCCGGCCTTCGGGCTCCCCTTCGAAGGGCGGGCAGGACGAGCCGGGCACGGAAAGGCGCAGATCGCAGGATCGGCCGGCGGCTCCCGCTGGCCTGAAGGGAATGGGCCTTCACCTCCGGAAACGACGCCGGACTTTGCAGAATGACAATCCGAATGAAATCGAGTGAAGTCGCTGCATGGGTCTTTCCGGTTTCAACGCACGCAGGATCGAGGTTTACCTGTCCGGACTGACGGGCGTTTCTGACCGATTTCACGACAAGAAGCCGGACGACTTCGACATCGTCTTCGTTTGTGGTGCTTCGGAAACAAAGGCCAATATCTTCCGGCGCTATTCCCACTCGCCCAAGTTGGAGAAGGCCTATACAAGCTACGTCCGCCAGGCTCAGGTCCTGGTCAGGGCAATCGATCCACAAGCCAATTTTGCGATCTGTCCGGGCGACAGCCGAAGCCGGTTCTCGTTTCCGACCATGGTGAAATCGCGCAGGATCTGTGATCGGGACGCGCCGTGTGTGCTGCTGCCCCTCAACCGGGAACGCCATTGGAAGGACTTCCTGGAAATTGAGGCAATGGATGTTCCCTTCAAGGAAAAGGATGACAAGATTGTCTGGCGGGGCGTGACAACCGGTGTGTTCAAATCGTGGACTGGCGGCCCGCCCCGATCAAGCAGGGTCCACGTTGCTCGTCTTGCAGAGCGCAAGGACATGGATGTCGGCTTCAGCAAGGTCGTGCAACTGACGCCGGAAACGTCCGACATCCCGATGGATCAGCTTCGAGCCGCGCTTCGGCCGCAGTACCCCATCGCGACGCAACTCCGGTCAAAGTACCTTCTGTCGCTTGAAGGCAACGATGTGGCATCCGGGTTGAAGTGGATGCTTCAATCGAATTCCGTCGTGCTGATGCCGCATCCGACCTGCGAATCCTGGGCCTGTGAAGGTGAGCTCATTCCCTATGTGCACTTTGTTCCGATCAAGGATGATCTGTCGGACATCGAAGACGTGCACGACTGGTGTCGGTCGCACCCGTCCGATTGCGAAGCGATCGCCCACAACGGAAAGCAGTTCATCGGTCAATTCATGAACAGCGATGTTGAAAGGCTTGTGTGCGGCGAAGTGATCTCGGCCTATCTGCGTGCGGCCCGCGTCATCCTTTCCTTCGGCCTGATCGAGCGCCTCGCGCAGCGAACGGTCACCCCGATCAAGTTCGGCTACCTGCGTGCGCAGGGCAAGATTTGACAGCCGGGCTGCGTGTTGCCCTCTGCGATGATGGAACCTAGGGGGCAGGGCGCTTCCTGCTTAGGTTGGCTTTGCTGCACATTTCGACTTTGGGACGATTTCACCTGCGGCCCGGCGCACCGCCCTGCAGACGGCTATGAACTGCATGCAAAGCACGGTTTGACTGGTCAAGACGCTTCGGGACGCTGAAACCCTTCGATCCCGACCATGCCAGATCCGTTGCGCCTTCAGGGGTGTCGATGACCAGGACGTGCCACGTCTGGCCCGCGGCAGCGCCAATGGAACGAACGCAAACCAGAGACCGGTGCGATAAAGCCGCACCATTATCCCTTGATCTGTAAAGTTTATTTGGCTCCGGCGGTAGGGATCGAACCTACGACCAATTGATTAACAGTCAACTGCTCTACCGCTGAGCTACGCCGGAACACGGGGCGCGTATAGCAAGCCGCTTTGGGGGCGGCAAGGGGCAAAGCGGTGGAATTCTCGGTCAGCTCAGCAACGGTGGAACCGGGCAGCGGGTTTCGGCCCCTCTTCGGCCGCAACCAGATTTCTTGCCTCAAGATCAAGAAGATGCGCCAGAACGTTGCGTTCCGCCGCGGGCCACAGATGGGCAGGCGTGTCAATGTATACGCGCGAGGTCAGGGTTGCCGGGGTTGAGGGTCCACTTTCCAGCGCCGCAAGCACCTGCGCTTCGCGTTTCTGCCGATGCGCGAGAAGTTCGGCGATCCGCGCTGCGGCGTCCGCTACCGGCGGGCCGTGGCCGGGCAGCAACTGGCGCCACGACCCGCCAGCAAGGCGCCTGAGCGAGGCCATGTAGTCGCCCATGTCGCCTTCGGGTGGCGAGACGATGGTCGTGGCCCAACCCATCACATGGTCACCCGAAAAGAGCGTATCGCCCAGGGCCAGGCAAAGGTGCCCACCCAGATGCCCGGGCGTGTGCAGCACCTCAAGCTCACAGTCCTTGCCAAGGATGCGGGCACCGTCGGCAACAAGGCCGTCGGGGGTGAACCCGATGTCCAGCCCTTCGCCCCGGGCGGGAACATCCTTGCCGAGGGCGCGCATCTGCGGGCTCATCCCGGCAGTGGCGCCGCCGAAGGCCAGAATCCTTGCCCCTGTCTTGCGGGCCAGCCTTGGGGCCAGGGCGGAATGGTCCAGATGCGCGTGGGTCACGATGATCTGCGTAATGGTTTGCCCGGCTGTGGCAGCAAGAATGGCCTCCAGATGACCATCCAGATCCGGACCAGGGTCGATTACCGCAAGTTCGGTTCGGCCCAGAAGGTAGGTGTTTGTCCCCGCACCGGTCAGCGGTGACGGATTCTGCGCAAGGATGCAACGAAGGCCGGGTTCAAGGACGATGGCCTTGGTCATGGCCTTTCCAAGCCTCTGGCTTGCGCATACGGTGAGGTGTGATGGGTGTTTTGCAACGTATCCTTCCTCGGGGGCTGTATTGGCGCGCGGCGCTGATCCTGATCGTGCCCATCGTCACGATTCAGCTGGTCGTGTCCACTGCGTTCATCCAGCGCCACTATGAAGGCGTCACCCGCCAGATGACCAACGGGGTTGCCATCGACCTGGCCTTTCTTCTGGATCGGGTCGAAGCCGCAGGATCGCCGGAAGCAGCCATGGCCGAGGTCGGTCCGCTTGCCACCGCATTGGAAGTGACACTGACCATTCCAGCCGGGCCCGATGCACCAGGGATTGACCAGTTCCTGTTCCTTGACCTTTCCGGGAAGGTCATCGTGGACACGTTGCGCAGCCGGCTTCCGGGGCTTCTGGCTGCGGACGTCACTGATGAAGAGCGGATCGTAAACCTATCTTTCAAAACAGCAATTGGCCCAGTCCAAGCCCAGCTGTCGCGGCGGCGGATGTCGGCGACCAATCCGCACCAGCTCCTCGTGCTGATGATCTTCACCTCGCTTCTGATGACTGGGGTGGCGTTTCTTTTCCTGCGAAACCAGCTGCGTCCGATCACGCGTCTTGCCGAAGCGGCCGAGGATTTCGGCAAGGGCCGCACTGTCCCGTACCGGCCGCGCGGCGCTCTGGAAGTCCGGGCGGCCGGACGGGCCTTCCTGGACATGCGGGCGCGGATTGAACGCCAGATCGAACAGCGCACGCTACTGTTGTCCGGCGTCAGCCACGATCTGCGCACGCCTCTTACGCGACTGCGCCTCGGATTGTCGCTGGTCGACGACCCCGAAGTCGAGGCGCTGCAAGCCGACGTGACGCAGATGGAGCGGATGGTGGACGAATTCCTTGCCTTCGTGCGCGGCGACGCGATGGAGGGCTCGGAGGCGACCGACGCCATCGCCCTCTTGCAAGGGATCGTGGAAAGATCGGGGCCGGGCGTGGCTTTGGCAGACGTTGTCGGCCGGCGCGATCTGGTCGAGCTTCGCCCGCAGGCCGTGACGCGGGCGATCGAGAACCTGATTTCGAATGCACGCCGCTATGCTGCGAAAGTGGAGATCCGGGTGGAATTTCTGGACCGAAGCCTGCGGATCAGTGTCGAAGACAACGGTCCCGGCATTCCTGCGGCGCAACGCGACGAAGCCATGCGGCCCTTTACCCGGCTGGATACGTCACGCGATCCGAATCGGGGGGGTGGGGTGGGCCTTGGTCTTTCGATCGCATCCGATGTTGCGCTCAGCCATGGAGGGTCATTGCAGCTTTCGGAAAGCGCTCGTCTGGGCGGGTTGCGGGCTGATCTGGTGATCGCACGCTAACACCTATCTTGAGGCGCCGAAGTTTATCACCCAGTGCAACTTGCTGTCTGGCGCGTCACTGAGGGCGATGCCGATGCCGACCTCACGCACCTTGCCAAACAGGATGTTGCTGCGGTGCTTTGGTGAATTCATCCACCATTCGACGGCCCGGGTTCCGGTGCCGAATCCGCGCCCGGTGTTTTCGGCTGCCGCCCGGTATTTGTAACCGGCCTTGCGCAACCGGGTCTTGAGCGTGCCGCCATCCGAAGAATCATGGCTGATGGACCGACGTGCCGCATTGTCGCAGGCATGGCCCTGTGCCGCCTTGTCCAGCTTTGCCGAAAGCTTGAAGGCTGCCAGACCATGGGACCTCCGTTCGGCATTCAGTTGCGTC
>JAPLPF010000179.1:0-11808 GCA_026400325.1 Rhodobacterales bacterium | reverse complement strand
CAGCACCTCCTTCTGAAGGGCATCGGCATTTGGCGGGACCGTGCAGGCGTGGACGGCCGTCCCAAGCCACAGAAGGGTTGAGAACGCAGCCGCTGTCAGTGCAGATCGCGAAATCATGATGGTCCCCCGCAAGGTCGTGCCAGGCCTGGATGCCACGGTACTTGGGCCAGAATCTGGCAGAATGTGGGGCAAAGCATGATGCAGGCGAGAGTTTGCCCAGATCCGATCAGCTTCAGGTTGGGCAGACCGTCGGTCTGCAGACCCATCGCAAATGTGACTTCCTGTTTCACAGTTCCTGTAAGAGACATGGCAGGTGTCTAGGGGGCCGCAATGCTTGACGGAATGATGCGCGGAATGATCGACGTGCCCCTGAATCGGGGGGGGCGGTGGCTGGCGTCGCGTGGAGCCACGGCCAATGTCGTGACGATTGTCGGCCTCTGCCTTGGTCTGGTTGCGGCTGGTCTGGTCGCGGCGGGTTGGTCCGGCCTTGTGGTGGCGCTGCCCGTGCTGGCCAGTCGGTTGGCCGACGGTCTGGACGGTGCCGTGGCACGGGCGCGCGGAAAGTCGGATTTCGGCGGATTCCTGGACATAGCGGCCGATTTTGCCTTTTACGGTGCGATACCCTTGGCGTTCGTGCTGCGCGATCAGGCGGAATTCGGGCTTGTCGGGGCGTTCCTGCTGTTCAGCTTTTACGTCAACGGCGCAACCTTTCTGGGCTTTGCGGTTCTGGCTGCCAGCCGCGGGCTGGAGACCACCAGCCGGGGCGAGAAGTCGCTTTACTTCACCGCAGGCCTGCTTGAGGGGACCGAGACCATCCTTTTCTTTCTGGTCATCGTGATCTGGCCGGCGCTGTTCGTTCCGGTCGGCTGGGCGTTCGGCGTGCTGTGTCTGCTGACCGCCATAGCGCGCGTGCTGCTGGCAGCGCGGACCTTCCGCTAGCCTTTCCGAGAGTCGCCAGGCCGGACGAAACCCGGCTCGCCGCAAGTTACGGCATGTGACCGTCGTCGCGCATAGCGCCGCCAAGCTGGATGCAGCATTGCACAGACGAGCCTGCTGCAACGCGCAGTCGAGCGGCTTGGGTGTTCGCGGCATCAGCGACAATCCTGAGCATGCAGGCGTTTCTTTCGCCGTGCCGCACGTTGCGCAAGCTACCTGGAGAACACGCCGCCCCCGAGCGCGCGGCGATTTCCGGACCCACCCTTGCAGCCCCCGTCGCACCTCACTAAGACTCTGGAAACAGTTCCGGCGATATTCCTCGCGGCAGACAGAGGCAGACACCGATGCGCGATCCCGTTGACCACTACATGAACACGCTTGTCCCCATGGTCGTCGAACAGACCAGCCGGGGCGAACGCGCCTATGACATCTTCAGCCGCATGCTGAAGGAACGGATCATCTTTCTGGGCGGCCCGGTGCATGACGGGATGTCCAGCCTGATCTGCGCGCAACTGCTGTTTCTTGAATCGGAAAACCCGTCCAAGGAAATCAGCATGTACATCAACAGCCCCGGCGGCGTGGTGACGTCGGGTCTCTCGATCTATGACACGATGCAATACATCCGGCCCAAGGTATCGACCCTGGTGATCGGGCAGGCGGCGTCGATGGGCTCGCTTCTGCTCACGGCGGGCGAAAAGGGCATGCGCTTCAGCCTGCCGAACAGCCGGGTCATGGTTCACCAGCCAAGCGGCGGCTATCAGGGCCAGGCAACGGACATCATGATTCATGCGCGCGAGACGGAAAAGCTGAAGCGCCGGCTGAACGAAATCTATGTCCGCCACACCGGTAACGATTACGAGACCGTCGAAGCGGCGCTGGAGCGCGACAACTTCATGTCGGCCGAGGATGCCAAAGCCTGGGGGCTGATCGACAGCATCCTGGAAAGCCGCGGAAAGGCCGACGATACGTCGAAATGATGCTCGGTTTCCGGCGGATAGCTGTCGGCAGATCGGGCGGGGATTTTCGGATTGTGGAGACCCCGGGCTTGGCCTAGACTTTTCTTCGGGGAACCCCGGGGCGGGTCGGGTCGGCCCCGGCAAGGGACAGTGTCCAGAGGATTTCGGATGGCGAACAACAGCGGCGGCGACAGCAAGAACACGCTCTACTGCTCGTTCTGCGGCAAAAGCCAGCATGAGGTGCGCAAGCTGATCGCGGGGCCGACCGTGTTCATCTGCGACGAATGTGTCGAGCTTTGCATGGACATCATCCGCGAGGAAACGAAGACCACCGGTCTGAAGTCCTCGGACGGGGTGCCGACCCCGCGTGAGATCTGCAAGGTGCTGGACGACTATGTGATCGGCCAGATCCACGCCAAGCGGGTTCTGTCGGTCGCGGTGCACAATCACTACAAGCGGCTGAACCATTCCTCGAAGACGGATATCGAGCTGTCGAAGTCGAACATCCTGCTGATCGGCCCCACCGGCTGCGGCAAGACCCTGCTGGCCCAGACACTGGCGCGCATTCTGGATGTTCCGTTCACCATGGCCGATGCGACCACGCTGACCGAGGCCGGGTATGTGGGCGAAGACGTCGAAAACATCATCCTCAAGCTTCTGCAGGCCTCTGAATACAACGTCGAACGCGCGCAGCGCGGGATCGTCTATATCGATGAGGTCGACAAGATCACGCGGAAGTCCGACAATCCGTCGATCACCCGCGATGTCAGCGGCGAAGGCGTGCAGCAGGCGCTTCTGAAGATCATGGAAGGCACGATTGCAAGCGTGCCGCCTCAAGGTGGCCGCAAGCATCCGCAGCAGGAATTCCTGCAGGTGGACACCACGAACATCCTGTTCATCTGCGGCGGTGCGTTTGCCGGGCTTGAGAAGATCATCGCGCAACGCAACAAGGGGTCGGGCATCGGCTTTGGCGCCGATGTGAAGGGCCCGGAGGAACGGAGCGTCGGCGAGCTTTTCAAGGAACTGGAACCCGAGGATCTGCTGAAATTCGGCCTGATCCCGGAATTCGTCGGCCGTCTGCCGGTGATCGCCACTCTCACCGATCTGGATGAGGCAGCACTTGTCACCATCCTGACCGAGCCGAAGAACGCGCTGGTCAAGCAGTATCAGCGCCTGTTCGAGATCGAGGGCGTGAAACTGACCTTCACCGGCGATGCCCTGGTCGCCATCGCCAAGCGGGCGATCAAGCGCAAGACCGGTGCCCGGGGATTGCGGTCGATCATGGAAGACATCCTTCTGGACAGCATGTTCGAACTTCCCGGCATGGACGGGGTCGAAGAGGTGGTCGTGAAGGACGAGGCCGTGCATTCGGGGGCCAAGCCGATGCTGGTCTATACCGAGACGAAGAAGAAAGAGCCGGTCAAGGCCTGAGGGCTTTGACGGCGAACCCATCGTCCTGACACCCCGGAGCATGGGCGGGAATGCGGCTTTTCGTTATCTGCATCGTGTCGGCTTTTGTTGCCGCCTTTCTGATGACGGGAACGAACCCCTTCTACCTCCTGCACCGGGTGGTCCTGACCCAGAACATCGGGTACGCGGACTATGTCTTTTCAGACGTACTTCCGGTGGATCAGGTACTGTCGAGCATTCATTTCCGAAGTTCCGATCCCTTGGAACGGGTTTGCTCTGTCGCGGTGGTGAGTGTGAAGCCGTCTTCGGCGGACGTGCCGCCCGACCTTGATCTGAAGCTGCGCGATCTGTTGGGCTTTGGCGGGACATGGAGGGCAACTCCCGAAATTCTTCGTCGAACTGGCAACAGCGATCTTCTGCAGGTTTGCCGCAAATACATCGATGGCGGAACGCTGCAGACTTTGCAGACGGCACTCCGCGAACCCGGAGCCTTTGTCATCGTTGACTGGAAAAACGATGTCATGCTGATTTACGCCCCACTGATCGGGCTTGCGGCCTATCTGTCGCACCGAGTGGTGCGTTGACGGAGTGTCGGTCGCTGCCCCGGACACCGGGTGGCCTAGACCTTTTCGGCGGGGTGCGGCATAAGTGGGCGATATCGGAGGTTGCCGCATGTATTTTCTGAAACGCCTGCTGACCTGGTGGAACAGCCAGACCATCGGCACCCAGCTCTTCACCGCCCGCAAGGGCGTGGAAGTCGGCACGGACGATGGCGGGAACATCTTCTATCAAACTCGCGACGGCAAGCGGCGCTGGGTTATCTTCAACGGCGACATGGAAGCCTCGCGCGTGTCGCCGGACTGGCATGGCTGGTTGCACCACACCTGGGACGCGCCGCCGACAACATCGCCCTTGAAAAGGAAGGCCTGGGAAAAACCGCATCAGGAGAACCTGACCGGTACCCAGGCTGCCTATGCACCACCCGGATCAATCCGTCGTGCCGACCCGGTCGCCCGGGCCGATTATGAGGCGTGGCAACCCGAATGAAGGCGTTCTGATGGCCCATGACCGCGCTGAAGTGGTGACCGGGGCTGCGGTTCTTGCCGCAGCCGTCGGGTTTGTCGTCTATGCAGCACAGGGGGCAGGTCTGACCGGCGCGCCCGAAAGCTATCCGCTGACGGCAAGCTTCCGTTCGGTCGAAGGAATCACCGTCGGGTCTGATGTCAGGCTGGCCGGTGTGAAGGTGGGCACGATCACCGACATCAGTTTGAACCCGCAGACCTTCTTTGCGGATGCAAGGATATCGCTCCGCAAGGACATCCTCTTGCCCACCGATTCCACGATTCTCGTGTCATCCGAGGGGCTTCTGGGCGGAAACTTCATCGAGCTCCTGCCCGGCGGTGCGCTGGAGAACCTGGAGCCAGGCGCCGAGATCGAGGACACGCAAGGCGCTGTCAGCCTGATCACGCTTCTGCTGAAGTTTGTCGGTGGCAGCAGCGACAGCCCGGATGCAGCGCAACCATGAAGGGGCTCTTTCTGTGCCTTCTCCTCGCTGCTCCGGCAGCGGCGGAAGACTTTGTGGCGGCCGAAGGCGCATCCTTGCGGTTTCTGGACAAGCTGACCAGCGAAACCGGGGATGTCACGCTTAGCCGGGGGCAGGCGGCAAAGTTCGGGCGTCTGCTGGTGCGGCTGGATGAATGCCGCTATCCGGCAAACAATCCGGCGTCTGACAACGAAGCCCATCTGACCATCGTGGAAGAGGCGACCCAGCTGCAGCTTTTCGGCGGCTGGATGTTGGCCGCGTCGCCCGCGCTTTCGGCGCTGGACCATCCGCGCTATGATGTCTGGGTGTTGTCCTGCGTCCTGCCCGAAACCGCTCCGGCCGCGCCTGAGGGCGAATAGCCGGGCGGATCGAAGGTGGCTGCTGGCTCCAATGCCTCGGCCAGCAAACGGTGATAGGTGCTGCGTGCAATCTCCTTTGCGCCAAGGCTTGCAAGGTGCGGGGTCAGGAACTGCGTGTCGAACAGGCGAAACCCGCCCGCCTGCAGTCGGTGAACAAGACAGGCCAGCGCCATCTTCGACCCGCCGGTCACGCGCGAGAACATGCTTTCGCCAAAGAAAACCGCGCCGATGACCACGCCGTAGACCCCGCCGACCAGCTGCGCGCCTTCCCAGACCTCAAGACTGTGGGCATCGCCGCTGGCGTGAAGCGCGAGGTACAGCCGCTGGATCCGGTGGCTGATCCAGGTTTCCTCTCGCGCAGCGCAGGCTTCGACAACATCGGCAAAGGCCTTGTCGGTGGTCACGGTGAACCGGCCAGACCGCAACTGCCGCGCCAGCGACCGTGACACATGAAACCCCTCAAGCGGCAGTACGCCCCTGTGACGCGGGTCCACCCAATGGATTGTCGGATCATCGCGACCTTCCGCCATCGGGAAAATCCCCATCGCATAGGCGCGCAACAGGATCTCGGGCGTGATTTCGTCCTGGGGCGGGTCTTTGGGCACCTACAAAATCCTTCGAAGGATTTTGCAAATTTCTTCGAAGAAATTTGCGTCGAGGGCCCGCGTGGGGCCCCCGGCTTTCGCAGTCATCCGAACTGCCGGGCCAGCCACTTCTCCAGCCAGTGGATGTTGTAGTCGCCAGCCTGGATGTCCGGCTCGGCCAGGAGCATGTGGAACAGCGGCACCGAGCTTTCGACCCCGTCAATGATCAACTCGCCCAGCGCGCGCTTCAGCCGGGCAAGCGCTTCGGGTCTGTCGCGGCCATGGACGATCAGCTTGCCGATCATCGAATAGCCGGAATAGAGTGCCGAATCCATGCGCACACCAAAGCCGCCCGGGGCGTGAAACATGCGCACGCGGCCGGGGCTGGGGGTGAAGCCGGGAATTTTCTCGGCGTTGATCCTGACCTCGATGGCATGGCCGTTGATTTCAAGCTCATCCTGGCGGAACGACATCGGCAGGCCCGCCGCAACACGGATCTGCTCGCGCACAAGGTCGACGCCAAAGATGTACTCGGTGACCGGGTGTTCGACCTGCAGCCGGGTGTTCATCTCGATGAAATAGAACTTGCCGTCTTCATACAGGAACTCGACCGTCCCGGCGCCGATGTAATTGATCTTTGCGACCGCATCCGCGCAGACCTTGCCGATCTCGGCGCGCATCTTCGGGGTGATGGCGGGGCCGGGGGCCTCTTCGAAAACCTTCTGGTGCCGGCGCTGGAGCGAGCAGTCGCGTTCGCCAAGGTGAACAGCGTTGCCCTTGCCGTCACCAAAGACCTGAATCTCGATATGGCGGGGCTTCTGCAGGTATTTCTCGATATAGACTTCGTCATTGCCGAAGGCATTCTTCGCTTCGGACCGGGCGGTGCGGAAGGCGATTTCCAGCTCCTCGGCGTTCTGCGCAACCTTCATGCCCCGCCCGCCACCACCGGCCGTGGCCTTGATGATCACCGGAAAGCCGATGCTGGCCGCCACGCCGATCGCGGTCTCAAAGTCCGGCACGCCTCCATCCGACCCGGGCACAACCGGAATCCCGAGGTCTTTGGCCGTCACTTTCGCGGTGATCTTGTCGCCCATGATGCGGATATGTTCGGCGCTTGGGCCGATGAAGGTGATGCCATGATCCTCAAGCGCCTGGGCAAAGCTCGCGTTTTCCGACAGAAAGCCGTAGCCCGGGTGCACGGCTTGCGCGCCCGTAATCTCACAGGCCGAGATGATGGCTGCCTTCGACAGATAGCTTTCCGAACTGGGGGCAGGGCCGATGCAGACGGATTCGTCGGCCATCCGCACATGCATGGCATCCGCGTCGGCGGTGGAATGAACCGCGACCGACTTTATTCCCATCTCGCGGGCAGCGCGGATCACGCGAAGGGCGATCTCGCCCCGGTTGGCGATCAGGATTTTCTCGAACATGGGCTTACTCGATGATCATCAGGGGCGCGCCGTATTCGACGGGGTGGCCATCCTCGACCAGAATGCGTTTCACGATACCGGACCGGGTGGCCGGGATGTGGTTCATCGTCTTCATGGCCTCGATGATCAGGACGGTCTGGCCTTCACTGACCTGCGCGCCGACCGTCACGAAGGGCGAGGCCCCCGGTTCGGCCGACAGATAGATCGTGCCCACCATGGGCGAGGTCACGGCGCCGGGATGCTGGGCCGGGTCTTCCGGGGCGGCCACGGCGTTGGTTGCAGCCGGGGGCGCGTGATGCACGACAGGTGCGGGGGCAGGGGCCGCAGCCACGGTCATGATGGTCGATTGCTTGACCACGCGCACTTCAAGGCTGTCATCCTCGCCATATTCGCGCTTTACCGACAGTTCGGTCAGCTCGTTCTTGTTCAGAAGCTCGGCCAGTGCCGAAATGAAGGCCACATCCGTTTCGGTCGTCTGCTTGCTCATGCCGTCCTCTGCTGGCGCATTGCCATTTGGGGTCCGTGACTCGGGCCGTGCCCCTTTCGGGATGGCCATGCGCAGTCCGGTGTGGTGCGCTTATACGCGACCCGGTGGGGGGTGAAAAGCTGCGATTGCTGCTTGCGGATCGGGCATCGCAAACCGTGGGGCCGGGTTCTGGCCCGCATTTAAAATTTACCGTTTGATAAAAAATATGACCTGTGGCAGCGTTTCTCAACCGCCAAGCAAGGGAGGCCCCAAGCCGATGTCGAACAGCCCGCTTACGCCCGGAATAGCCCCGGCGCGCCTGACGCCAGAGGCCTATGCCCGCAACTTCGGAGACCATGATCCGGTTCTGGACCGGCATGAAGCACGCGTCGCCGCTGATCGCTGCTATTTTTGTCACGACGCCCCCTGCATCACGGCCTGCCCCACTTCGATCGACATTCCGCTTTTCATTCGCCAGATTGCCACCGGCACGCCCGAGGCTGCGGCGACGACGATCTGGACGCAGAACATTCTTGGCGGGATGTGCGCCCGGGTCTGCCCGACCGAGACCCTGTGCGAAGAGGCCTGCGTGCGCGAAACGGCCGAGGGCAAGCCGGTAGAGATCGGCCGCCTGCAGCGCTTTGCGACTGATGTGGCGATGGCAAAAGGGGGGCACCCTTTCAGCCGGGCCGCACCCACCGGCAAGCGCGTTGCGGTTGTTGGTGCCGGGCCGGCAGGTCTGGCCTGTGCGCACCGTCTTTCGATGCATGGCCATGATGTGGTGGTTCTGGATCGCCGCCCCAAGGCCGGTGGCCTGAACGAATACGGAATCGCAAGTTACAAGGCTGCGGGCGATTTTGCCCAGGCCGAGGTCGAATGGCTGCTTCGCATCGGCGGGATCGAGGTCCGCACCGGCGTCGAACTGGGCCGCGATGTCAGCCTTGACCAGTTGAAGGCCGACTATGACGCAGTTTTCCTTGGGCTTGGCCTTGGCGGTGTAAACGCGCTTCGGGCCGAGGGTGAGGACAAGCAGGGTGTGCGTGACGCGGTGGATTTCATCGCCGAACTTCGACAGACCAGGGATCTGTCCAGCCTCGCCGTGGGCCGGGATGTTGTGGTTATCGGTGGTGGCATGACTGCGGTCGATGCCGCCGTCCAGTCCAAGCTTCTTGGCGCGGAAAACGTGACGATCGTCTACCGCAGGGGGCAGGAAAAGATGTCCGCCAGCAGGCATGAGCAGGACCATGCCCTGCACGCCGGGGTTCGCATTGTGTGCAACGCAGCACCAGTGCGCGTCATCGGGAATGGGACGGCGGAGGCGGTGGAATTTGCCTATACCCGGGATAAGCCCGACGGACTGACGCTTCTGAGCGAGACTTTCACCCTGAAGGCAGATCAGGTGTTCAAGGCCATTGGCCAGACACTGACGGGTGCGCCCCCGGGCCTGAAGGTGACAGGCGGCAAGTTTGACGGACCGTCAGGCAAGGTCTGGGTCGGCGGAGACTGCGCAGCGGGGGGCGAGGATCTGACAGTGACCGCAGTTGCCCAAGGCCGGGACGCGGCCGAAGCCATCCACGCCGTGCTGGTGGGGGGGTGACGCCCTTGTCTTGCGATGGATCGCCTGACACCGTAACGATGCGCAACACCGCAGGCAGGGTCTTTGATGGATGGTTGGATCGAAAGCATTCTGACCTTCGTGCGCGAAAACCGCGACTGGGCCTTCTGGATTGCACTGGTGTTCGCCATTGGCGAGAACCTGGCCTTCCTGTCGATCATCATTCCTTCAACGGCAATCCTGATGGGTGTCGGGGCATTGGTGGCGACGGGCGAGCTGACCATGCTGCCGATCTTTCTTGGCGCGGCCATTGGTGCGATCATCGGGTCCTTCCTGTCGTATTTCATCGGGTGGCGGTACGGGCCTGCGATGCTGGGCGTCTGGCCGTTGCGCAACCATCCCGACCAGGTGGAACGCGGCAACGCCGCCTTCCTGCGCTGGGGCCCTATCGCCGTGCTGATCGGGCATTTCTTTGGCCCGCTGCGGGCCGTGGTCTTTGTGATGGCCGGAATCTCGCGGATACCCCTGTGGATCTTCGGCCCGGTCAACGTGGTCGGCTGCATCGGCTGGGCTTACCTCACGCCACTGGTGGGCGAGGGGGTTGGCCATGGCATCGGCAAAGTCTGGACCCTGATTTCCTGACACCTTTCCCCATCGGACGTTCCAGCCGCACCGCGGCCCGTCTGACGCTGCAGCCTCATGGAGGGCATCATGGCAAGCCTCGTCTCTGAGTTCATCGGTATCAAGTCGCCGAACCCGTTCTGGCTGGCCTCGGCCCCGCCGACCGACAAGAAATACAACGTCGAGCGCGCGTTCGAGGCGGGCTGGGGCGGGGTGGTCTGGAAGACGCTGGGGTCAGAAGGGCCACCTGTCGTGAACGTCAACGGTCCGCGCTATGGCGCGATCTGGGGCGCCGACCGCCGCCTTCTGGGCCTGAACAACATCGAACTGATCACCGACCGCCCGCTTGAGGTGAACCTGGCTGAGATCAAGGAGGTCAAGCGCAAGTGGCGCGACCGGGCGATGATCATCAGCCTGATGGTGCCCTGTGATGAGGACTCATGGAAAGACATCCTCCACCGGATCGAGGATACCGAGGCGGACGGGGTGGAGCTCAACTTCGGCTGCCCGCATGGCATGGCCGAACGCGGCATGGGGTCCGCCGTGGGCCAGGTCCCGGAATACATCGAGATGGTCACGCGCTGGGTGAAGAAACACTCTCGCATGCCCTGCATCGTCAAGCTGACGCCGAACATCACCAACATCCTTGGGCCGGCTGAGGCGGCAAAGCGTGGCGGGGCGGATGCGGTTTCCCTCATCAACACGATCAACTCGATTACCTCGGTGAACCTTGACAGCTTCAGCCCCGAGCCGATGATCGACGGCAAGGGCACCCATGGCGGCTATTGCGGCCCGGCGGTGAAGCCGATTGCGATGAACATGGTGGCCGAGATTGCGCGGGGTGCCGAAACCCGCGGCCTGCCGATTTCCGGCATCGGCGGCGTGACCACCTGGCGCGACGCCGCAGAGTTCATGGCGCTGGGGGCCGGGAACGTGCAGGTCTGCACGGCAGTGATGACCTATGGCTTCAAGATCGTGCAGGAAATGATCTCAGGCCTGTCGCAATATCTGGACGAAAAGCAGCTTGGGCTGTCGGACCTTGTCGGCCGTGCGGTGCCGAATGTCACCGACTGGCAATATCTGAACCTGAACTACGTCACCAAGGCGCATATCAACCAGGATGACTGCATCAAATGCGGGCGCTGCTATGCGGCCTGCGAAGACACCAGCCATCAGGCAATCTCGATGAGCACGGACCGCGTGTTTGAGGTGATGGATGACGAATGCGTCGCCTGCAACCTCTGCGTCAACGTCTGCCCGGTCGAGGATTGCATCACCATGGTCGAAATGCCGAAAGGGGCCGTTGATCCACGGACGGGAACGAAAGTGGGCGATTATGCCAACTGGACCATGCATCCAAACAACCCGAGCGTTGCAGCAGAGTGAGGCGCGCCACTTCAGTCCGGGCCAGGCCGGGCCGTTCCGGGAAGTCTTGGGAATCCTTCGGATCTGCACTCTGACAGGATCACGAAGCGAGACGACCAGGACGCAAAGGGTGTTTGCTCAGGGCAGCGGCAGCGGGCTGACCCCGGCGGCAATGCTGGCCTTGATATAGGCCTCGCGCGCGGCGTCGGCGGCGGCGCGCGCCTGGGCTGCTGGGTGGTGGCTTTCGTCCCGTTCCGCAAGGCGTGCTGCGACGGATGCGGCTGTTGCAGCAGGTTGACCGGGCGCATCCTTTAGGTCGGTTTGCGCAACGGGTCGGGCAGCCTGAACCGCCGGGGTGCGCGACATGGCTTCGTGCCGGGCCGCTGGTGTCGTTGCAGGAACCGGCCCCTGTGACCGGACGGCCGTGATCATGGTCATCTTGGCCTCCTCTTGTCCTGAACCATCAACCGCTAACATAGCGGAAACGAGCCGAGGTTTCCCGCAAAAGATGCAGAAAATGCAAGCGATTGCGCAGGGATTGAACACCCGGCAGGGCCGGCGAGCCCTGGTCTAGGGCGCAAGA
>JAPLPF010000153.1:4629-9412 GCA_026400325.1 Rhodobacterales bacterium | reverse complement strand
TGCGCGACACCACGCTGGAGGCCATCGAGGCGCGCTATGGGGTGGAACCGCATGTCGTCGCGGCGGTCTGGGGACTGGAAAGCTTTTACGGCACGCGGCGCGGGAACGTGCCGGTCGTGTCGGCCCTGTCCACGCTGGCCTATGACGGGCGGCGGGGCGAGTTCTTCGAGTCCCAGCTGACGGCGGCGCTGAAGATCCTGCAGGCCGGGGATATCACGCCGGGCGGCATGACCGGAAGCTGGGCCGGGGCAATGGGACACACCCAATTCATCCCGACGTCTTACCTCGCCTCTGCGGTGGATTTCACCGGAGACGGGCGGCGCGACATCTGGAGCGAGGACCCCAGCGACGCGCTGGCCTCGACGGCGGCATACCTGCGGCAGTCCGGCTGGGTGCCCGGGCTGCCTTGGGGGATGGAGGTCACCCTGCCTTCGGGCTTCAATGCGGGACTTCTGGGGCGCGGCAAGGGCCAGTCGGCGGCAGAGTGGGAGGCACTGGGGGTCCGCAAGGCCGGGGGCGGAAGGCTGGCCGCCGGGTCGATCATTGCGGGCGGAAACGGCGGCGGCGCGCCCTACTTTCTGCTCACACAGAACTTTGCCGTCATCCTGCGCTACAACAACGCGCAGAACTACGCGATCGGGGTCGGGCATCTGTCTGACCGGATTGCAGGGGCGGGGCCGGTTCAGGCGTCGTTCGGGCCCGATGCTGCAGGAATGACCAAGGCAGACCGGCAGGAAATGCAGCGGCTTCTGACAGCGCGCGGGTTTGATACCGAAGGCACGGACGGGGTGATCGGCGCGAAGACCGAAGCGGCGATCAGCGCCTGGCAGGCAAGTGCTGGGCTGCCCGTGACAGGCAAGCCGTCGCTGGAGCTGCTGCAACGGTTGCGGTGATCTTCTTTCTTGTGAGATTTGCCCAAAGCAAATCCTCCCACGCCCGCTCTGCCGGCCCTCGCAGGCTTGGTCGGGCATTCGTCGGGAAAACAGTCCGCTGGACTGTTTGGTTTTCCGTCTCATCCCACCGGGGCGGGCGCGGCAGTGCCGCTCCTAACCCGCGTGCCGGTCGCGGTGAGCTTTGCTTTTCGGCGACGTCGTGTCGCCCTGGTGTCGCAGGGCCTTGAAGGCGTCAGGGGCGAGGCCTAGTGTCCGGCGCGACGGAACAGGGGCGGTTCATGGCCGGCAAGCGCAGCATTTTCGAAGAAGTTGGCGACGGGCAGGCGGTAGCCACAGCTCCGACCGGAGGCGGGATTGACGCCCGGCCGAAAGGCGCGCGTCGGGGCATCCGGCTGTGGCTTGTGGCGCTGTTCCTGCTGGTCGCCACCATGATCGCTGTGGGTGGGTTGACGCGGCTGACCGATTCCGGGCTTTCGATCACCGAATGGCGACCTGTCACGGGCGCGCTGCCGCCGATGGGCGCCGAGGCCTGGGCGTCCGAGTTCGAGAAATACCAGGCGATCCCGGAATACCAGTTGCAGAACAAGGGAATGAGCCTTGAGGCCTTCAAGGCGATCTACTGGTGGGAATGGGGTCACCGCCAGCTTGGGCGGCTGATCGGGGTGGTCTGGGCGGTGGGCTTTGCGGGCTTTGCCCTGGCAAGACAGATTCCGCCGGGATGGACCGGGCGGCTGTTTCTGGTCGGAGCGCTGGGTGGATTGCAGGGGGCGGTTGGCTGGTGGATGGTGTCCTCGGGCCTCAGCGGCGACCGGCTGGATGTGGCAAGCTACCGGCTGGCGACACATCTTGGGCTGGCCTTCATCATCCTTGGCTTTATCGCCTGGTATGCCCTGCTCTTGGGCCGGACCGAAGCCGATCTGATGACTGCGCGGCGGGGGCGCGAGGCAAAGCTGTTCGGGCTGTCCACCGGGCTCATGCATTTTGCCTTCCTGCAGATCATCCTTGGCGCATTGGTTGCGGGGATCGACGCGGGGCGCGCGTTTCCGACCTGGCCCCTGATGAATGGGTCGTTCTTTCCGGCAGATGCCCTTTACGTGCCGGACGGGGCAGGGGGCAGCCTTCCGGTCTGGCATGCGTTCTTTGAAAACCCCGGTCTGGTGCAGTTCATCCACCGGATGTCCGGCTATCTGCTGTTCGCGTTCGGTGTGGTGGTCTGGCTGCGGGGGCGCAAGTCCAGCTATCAAGCGACTCGGGGGGCCTTCCACTCGGTGATGGCAATGCTCGTGGCGCAGATGCTGCTTGGGATCGCCACGGTATTGACCGTCGCGCATCCGCATGTGGCGATTACCCATCAGATCGGGGCGGTGATCCTGTGGGTGCTGATCCTGCGGGCGCGGCATCTGGCGCAATACCCGGTGATGGGGTCGATCCGGGAGGGGACGGCATGACGGCCTTTGACGACATGATGGCGTTCCAGCGCCAGACCGAGGCTTTGGCGCAAGTGGCGGGGCGGCTGGGCTGGGACCAGGAGACAGTGATGCCGGAGGGTGCCGCCGCCCAGCGGGCCGAAGAGATCGGAGCGCTGGAGGGGGTGCTGCATGCGCGGCGGACCGATCCGAGGGTGGGGGACTGGCTGGGATCCGGCGGTCCTTCGCGCGCACGCTGAAGGTCCCGGCAAGGCTGGCCGAAGAGATCGCGACGACGATGTCGCTGGCGCAGGGCGTCTGGGCCGAGTGCCGCGGACGTGAGGATGTGGCGGGCTTCCTGCCGACCTTGCGCAAGGTCGTGGATCTGAAGCGCGAGGAAGGTGCAGCACTGGCGGCGGGGGGCGACCCCTACGATGCGCTGGTCGATGATTACGAGCCGGGAATGACCGGCGCGGCCATTGCGGCGATGTTTGATGCCATGCGGCCCCGGCTGGTGGCGCTGCGCGGTCGCGTGCTGGGGGCCACGGCGCCGAAAGGCCTGGTCGGGCGGTTTCCGGCCGAGGGACAGATGGCGCTGTCGCGCGAACTGGCGACGGTCTTCGGCTATGACTGGAACCGGGGCCGGGTTGACCTTGCGGTGCACCCGTTTTCCTCGGGCAGCGGGCATGACGTGCGGATCACTACGCGGGTCAGCGAGACCGACCCCTTCAACTGCTTTTACTCGACCATCCACGAGGTCGGCCATGCCGCCTATGAACAGGGAATCGACCCTGCCTATGCCTTGACCCCGATCGGGCAGGGCGTGTCGATGGGGGTGCATGAAAGCCAGAGCCGCAGCTACGAAAACCAGCTTGGCCGCAGCCGCGCCTTCACCGGTTGGCTTTACGGAAGGATGCGCGAGGGTTTCGGTGACTTCGGGATCGCGGATGCGGATGGGTTCTACAAGGCGGTGAACCGGGTTCATCCGGGCTATATCCGCACCGAGGCAGACGAGGTGCATTACAACCTTCACGTCATGATGCGCTTTGACCTTGAACGCGCGCTGATCAAGGGGGACCTGCAGGTCGAGGATCTGGAGGCTGCCTGGAACGATCGGTTCCGCGCCGATTTCGGCGTGGCGGTGGACCGGCCGTCGAACGGGATGCTGCAGGACGTGCACTGGTCCTGCGGTCTTTTCGGCTATTTCCCGACCTACACGCTGGGCAATGTCTATGCGGGATGTCTGGTCAAGGCCTTGCGGGCCGAGGTTCCCGGGCTTGACGCGATGATGGCCAAGGGCGACGTGTCCGCCGCGACCGGCTGGTTGCGGGACCGGCTGCAGCGGCACGGCGGTCTTTACGAGCCGCGCGAAGTCGTGCGTCGGGCTTGCGGGTTCGAGCCTTCGGAAGGGCCGCTTCTCGACTATCTCGAGGCCAAGTTCGGCGAGATATACGGGGTGTGACCACGGCAGGGCAGACGGATCGGGGGGAAGCGGCGGTCTGGTTGCTCGCTCTCGGGCAGACGCTGGTCTATGCGGGCAGCTACTACGCCTTTCCCGCGCTGCTGCCGGATCTTGAGGCTGCGACGGGCTGGTCGAAGACCACCCTGGCACTGGGGCCGACGCTTGCTTTCCTGATCATGGCCAGCCTGACGGTTCTGACCGGACGCCTGGTTGACCGTGGCTTTGGCGGCGAGATGCTGATCTGGGGCCCGGTCCTTGCCGCCTTCGGCGTGATGGGTCTGGGTTTTGCGGCATCGCCCATGATGTGGCTTGTCGCCTGGGCGCTGATCGGCGTCGCGCAGGCGGGGTGCCTTTACGAAACCTGCTTTGCCTTTCTGACACGACGGATGGGCGATGGGGCCCGCGCGGCAATCACCCGGGTGACGCTTGTGGCAGGGTTTGCCGGAACGCTGGCCTTTCCCCTGGGGCATTGGGTGGGCGAGCGGTTCGGTGGTCAGGGCGGGATGCTGGTCTTTGCCGGGCTAACCCTGCTTGCGCTGCCCTTCAACCTTGTCGCCGTGCGGGCCCTGCGCCGCCGCGCGCGGGCGGGAACCGAGCCGGCCCCGACCGAGCCCGGCATGTTGAAGGTGGCGCTGGCCCGGCCCGCCTTCTGGGGGCTGGTGGCCTGCTTCGGGCTGATCTGGCTGAACCACGGCATCCTGATCACCTATGTGCTGGAGCTTTTTGCCGACCGGGGTGCGGGTGCCGGGATGGCGGCGCTGGCTGCGGCCTGCATCGGGCCAGCCCAGGTTGCCGGGCGGCTGCTGTTCCTGGTCAGTGAGGCACGGGTCGGCAATGGACGGGCCACGCTGATCGCGCTGGGCGGCGTGGTGGCGGCCAGCGCGATCCTGTGGCTTGCCGGGATGGCACCAGTCCTGATCTTCGGCTTTGCCTTGGCGCAGGGGGCCGGGGCGGGCCTCATGTCGATCCTGCGCCCGGTCCTGATCGCCGAGATCCTGGGCCGGCAGGGGTTCGGCGTGATC
>JAPLPF010000153.1:0-4551 GCA_026400325.1 Rhodobacterales bacterium | reverse complement strand
TGCGATGTCACCGATCCTGGCAACTGCCGCAGCGCCGGCACTTGGGGCGTTGCTGCTGACCACCGGCGGTCCGGGGCTGGTCTACGCCAGCTGCCTGGGGATGGCCGTGGCAGGCTGGGCCATGGCCGCGGCGTTGCTGCGCAGGCTGTGAGCGTCGGCCAAGGTCAGGTGTTGCGACGGTCCAGAAAAGCCCCGATCTCTGCCGCAGTCTCGGGGCGCATCGCGTTGTCCACCATCGCCTGACCCGCAAGCGCATAGGCCTGGTCCAGCGGCAACCCCATCTGGGCGCGGAACGCCGCCTTGCCAAGCCGGATGGCCCCGGGATCCTTGGCGGCAATCTGGCGGGCCAGGGCCATCGTGTCTCCAGCAAGCGCCTCGGGTGCGGCAAGGCGGTTCACGAGGCCGATGGCATGGGCACGGGAGGCCGACACAAACTCGCCCGTTGTCAAAAGCTCGAAGGCCTGGGCGGGGGCGATCCGGCGCGACAGGGCCACGGCCGGGGTGCCGTTTCCGCGGCAACGATCAGATCGCAGGAACAGGCAAGCTGGCACCCCGCAGCCGTGGCCACGCCCTGAACCGAAGCGATGACAGGCTGAGGCAGGGCGACCACCGCCTGCATGAGGCGCGAGCAAAGCGCGAAGAGGCTGGCGATCTCGGCAGCACCACCATCGGCGGACCCCTGGGCCGCCGCGATTTCACGCAGGTCATGCCCGGCCGAAAAGGCCCGCCCTTCGGCCTGCAGGATCACCACACGAACAGAGGCATCTGCGACAAGGTCCGCAAGGTGCGCCTGCAACGCGACCAGCATGGCGCGCGACAAGGCGTTCAGCCTTGCCGGCGCGTTCAGTGTCAGCGTCGCGATGCCATCTTGATCCTGGCGCAGGACGAGGTCGGTCACGCGGGCCTGCCGTCAGCTTTTGGGCTTGAGAAACCGGCCATCCATCGACGCGCCGCTTTCGATCACGATCCCGGCGGTGGTAACATCGGCCTTGACCACGGCAGTTGACCGCAAGGTAAAGCTTTCGCAGCCGACCTTGCCGTCAAGCGTGCCCTTCACCTCGACCGTGTCAGCCTTGACCGAACCCTTCACGCGACCGCCCTGGCCGATGATCAGGCCGTGCGCGGTGATGTTGCCGTCAATCTCGCCCAGAACCTCGACCGAACCGGTCGAGGTGATCTCTCCGGTGATGCGCAGGTCGGCGCCAAGGACTGAACGGCCAGAGTTAGACACCGTGGTCGCGGGGCGCGGAACGCCGGGCGCGGGGGCAGGGGTTGGATCGGCAGTCTTGGAAAACATCGTGCTATTCCTTGCAGGAGATGACCCGATAAGGCGGGATCGGCGCTTGCCGGTCAAGGGGCCGATTGACCCTGTGGCGGCTTTCCCCGGGATATCTGTGCGAACGGATGTCGCAACCGGGGCTGACAAGCCGATGCGGCGGTGGTCAGATGCGTCCGGAATCGGGGGTGGGCACATGACGGACATTTTCTTTGCGCCGGTATCAGGGTTTGATCTGCCGCGCTTTGCGGGTGTGCCCACCTTCATGCGCCTGCCGCATGTGCCCTTTGACCATCCACGTTTTGGCGAGGTGCAGATCGGCCTGATCGGCGCGCCCTGGGATGGCGGTACGACGAACCGCCCTGGTCCGCGCCACGGGCCACGCCAGTTGCGCGACCTGTCCACGATGATCCGGGCGGTGAACGGCGCGACCTGGGTTGCGCCGTTCGAGATGGCGCGCTGTGCCGATCTTGGCGATGTCGCGCCGAACCCTGGTGACCTGATGGATTCGATGGCCCGGATGGAGGCGTTCTATACCCGCGTCGTCGCCGCGGGGGTTCTTCCCTTGACCGGTGGCGGGGATCATCTGTGCAGCCTGCCGATCCTGCGGGCGGTGGCCAAGGCCCGCCCGGTTGGGATTATCCAGTTCGACAGCCATACCGACCTGAACGATGTCTATTTCGGGACCAGCCGCTACAACCACGGAACGCCCTTCCGCCGCGCGGTCGAAGAGGGGCTGATCGACCCGAAACGCTATTGCCTGATCGGCATCCGGGGTACGGCTTACGGGCGCGAGGACTGGGATTTTGCTGCAGCGAACGGCATCAGGATCATCCCGATTGCCGAGTTTCATGCCCGCGGGGCAGAAGATGTGATGGCCGAGGCGCGCGAGATTGTCGGCTCCGGGCCGATCTATGTGACCTATGACATCGACTTCGTCGATCCGACCTATGCGCCGGGAACCGGGACACCAGAGGTGGGCGGGCCGACCAGTTGGCAGGCCTTGCAGGTGGCGCGGGGCCTTAGGGGGCTTGATGTGGTCGGGGCGGACCTGGTGGAGGTGTCGCCGCCGTTTGATGCGTCGGGCGGGACCGCCTGGCTGGGGATCAGCCTTATGTTCGAGATGCTGTGCGTGATGGCCGAGCGGGTCGCGCAGGGCTGATGGCGGAGCGGGGGCCTGCCCCCGCACCCCCGGGATATTTGGACCAATGTGAAAGACATGAAGATGCACGCCGAGATGATTGTGACCAATGCAAGTGTCCTGACCATGGACCCGGAGCGCCCCCGGGCCGAGGCGGTGGCTTTGGCGGGTGGACGCATTCTGGCGGTCGGTACGCGGGCCGAAGTGGAGGCGCTGGCGGGGCCAGACTGCAAAGTGGTGAATGCCGGAGGGCGAACCTTGTTGCCGGGCTTTGTCGAAAGCCACATGCATCTTTTCGGCGGGGCCGAGCTGCAGCACCTGCAACTGACCGGCGTTCAGGGGCTTGCCGCGCTGAAGGCGGCGTTTGCGGACTTTGCGGCGGCCAACCCGGATGCGCCGGTGCTGATGGCCGAAGGGGTGGATTACGGCATCCTTGGCCATCCGGTGACGCGGGCCGATCTGGACATGGTGCTGCCGGACCGCCCGATCGCGATGCGGGCGATGGATCACCATACGGTCTGGGCCAATACGCTGTGTCTGAAGCGGGCTGGCCTGCTGCAGGGCGCGCCGATGCCTGCGGGGCATGAGGTGGTGATGGGGCAGGACGGCCTTGCCAGCGGCGAGCTGCGCGAGTTCGAGGCCTTCGACCCGGTCCTTGCGCTCGCCGGAGTGGGGCGGATGTATCTTGGCATCGCCACGGGGGGCGAGCCTGCGGGTCCGGTGGCGGCGGCCGACCGCGCCGTGGACAAGGCCCATATCGAGCGCGGCATGCGCCATTGCGCGGCGCATGGCTTCACAACCCTCGTGTCGATGGATGGCAACCGCTACACGCTTGACCTTCTGTCCGAGATGGAGGCCGAGGGTCGGCTTTTGCAGCGCGTCAAGGTGCCGTTCCACCTCAAGCCTGATATGGAGTTGACCGAGTTGGACCGCGCCAGCGCGATGGCGGCGGAGTTCACCGGTGACTGGGTGCGGTCGGGCACGGTCAAGATGTTCATGGACGGCGTGGTCGACAGCCGGACGGCCTTCATGACCGAGGATTATCCGGGCGTGCCGGGCCACCGGTCGATCCCGCTGTTCGAGCCGGAGCGCTTCAAGGCCATCTGCACCGAGATTGACCGGCGCGGGCTTCAGATCGCCGTGCACAGTGTGGGGGATGGGGCGGTGCGTGTCGTCATCGACGGCTATGAAGCGGCCGGTCTTGCCAACGGCTTTCGCGACCTGCGCCACCGGATCGAGCATATCGAGCTGATCACCCGGGACGATCTCCCGCGTCTGCGGACGCTGGGCATCACAGCTTCGGTCCAGCCCCCCCATGCCCCGGGCGCGATGGACTTTCCACTTGCAGCAATGGAAACGGTCATCGCGCGGCATCGCTGGAAAGATGCCTACCTGTGGAAGACCCTTGCCGATCATGCTGCCCCGCTTGCCTTTGCAAGCGACTGGCCGATCACCGATGTCAGCGCCCTGCGCGGGCTTCAGGCCGTGCTGACCCGGGTGGCCTATGACGGTGCCGGGGACGAACGGGTCGGGCTGGAAACCTGTCTGCGCGCCTATACTGCGGGTGGGGCGTGGGCGGCACATCTGGAAGGGCTGACAGGCACCCTTCGGCCGGGCCTCGCAGCCGACCTTGTGCTGATCGATGGCGATATCGAGGCGATTCCCGCCGACAGAATCGGCGCGACGGGAGTCGCCCTCACGGTTTGTGGCGGCCGGATCACGCATCAGGGCATAAAGTTTGCGGGCCTGTCGCAGGAAAATTCGGCGAATTCCTGAGGGATTTCGCGTAGGGCGCATTTTTTGTCATGCCCCTGTCATTTTTCACTTGCGGCCCCGAGGGACCGGACGTAGAAGCCCCCTCACCGAAGCGGAAGGGATGCGGAAACGCGGAACGGAAAGCGGCGGAAGCGGCGGCGAAGACCACCGCACGATAATCTGGAGGCAAGACGGCAGGTACGCCAGAAGTTCTGGTGTGCTGAATGTTTTGTGTCCGCGCTCTTTGAGACTGATTGGTAATGAAGGGATATGCGGGCGGTTTGGGCGCATCGGCGTCTAGCGCTAGCATATCGGCCTACTAGGGATCGCGAGGTTCCGATGATGTAGGTGTCAGCTTCACTGTCTTGGCAGGGTTGTT
>JAPLPF010000177.1 GCA_026400325.1 Rhodobacterales bacterium | reverse complement strand
GATGACCTTGCGACCGGTGACTGGGAGGCGGATTTTGCCTTTACCCAAAGCGTGGGCGCGGCGTTCCTGCCCGCTTTCCTGCCCTTGGCCGAGGCGCGGATGGCCACGGCCTTCAGCGAAGACGACCGCGAAACGCAGCTGCGCCACCGCGGGCTTTATGCCGAATACAACCTTGTCTACGACCGGGGCACCAAGTTCGGTCTGGAAACCGGCCATGACGCGAACGCGGTGCTGATGAGCCTGCCACCCATCGCCAAGTGGTACTGACCCATGGCCGATATCAATTTGACGGCGCTTTATGGATCTGTGGTCGAGGATGAGGGCCTGGTTTTCATTGGCTTTGCCGAGGGCGAGGACGAGGAAGAATGCTATGTCATGTTTCGCCAGGCGGCGTCCGGCGGTCCGGTCTGGTTCGAGGTGAACGACGAAGAGTTCGGGGCCGAGGATGCGCTGAAAGAGGTCACGTCCGGGCCGACGGGACTTGAGATCACCCTGAAGGCCGACGCTGCCGCAACCTTCGGCTGGGCGCAAACCGTGGCTGTCAGGATCGGGCCGGACTGCGAGGATGCCGCCCCGGCGCTGGAGGCGTTGCAGGGAATGCTGGGGTCGGTCTGGCGCGCCTGAGCTACGGCAGTTTCGCCAGTTCCTGCACGGCCGTTTCCCGCAGCGCGCGCAGGTCGGCCAGCGAAACCTCCAGTTCCGCGCGCTGGCGTTCCAGTTCCGAAAGCTGGCGGTCCGCAAGTTGCAGCCAGGATTCAAGCTGCGGGCGTTCGCCCTTCTTGCCATAGATCAGCAGCCACTGGCGGATTTCCTCCAGCGAAAAGCCAAAGCGGCGGCCGCGCAGGATCAGGGTCATCCGCGCTGTTTCCCGCGGACCGTAAAACCGGGCGCGGCCTTCCTTTTCCGGGGCCAGAAGCTCGATGTATTCATAATAGCGCAAGGTCCGCGGCGTCACGTCGAACCGGGCGCACATCTCCTTGAAGCTGAGCCGGTCTTCGGTCATCGGCCATTCCCTCCGCCATCCAAGCCTAGGCGCAACATGACCATCGCGCAACTGTCCCGGGGGGGCCTTGCGTTCCCGGGGGCCGGAGGCTTTGATGCCATGGACCGGAGGCCCCATGCCCGACATCCAGACCATTGCGCGCCAGTTCATCGCTGCCTTGCCGCACGCACAGGCGCTGGGGATGGCGCTGGACGAGATCGGCGAGGGTCTAGCTGCATTGTCGATGCCCTATGATCCGCGCCTGATCGGCGATCCGGCGACCGGCGTGATCCACGGCGGGGCCGTAAGCGCGCTGATGGACACGGCATGTGGCGCGGCGGTCATGTGCCACCCTGGGGCCGGGGTCTCCACCGCGACGCTGGACCTGCGGATCGACTACATGCGCCCTGCGACGCCGGGCCAGACCATCCGCGCCCGGGCCGAATGCCATCACGTCACCCGTTCTGTGGCCTTCGTGCGCGCCGTCGCGACCGATGACGACGAGGGCCGTCCGGTCGCGATGGCGACCGGGGCATTTGCCATCAACCGGGGCGCAACATGAAGCGACCGGAACCCGTGCAGGTCATCAAGCAACGGCGCGAGGGGCTTTTGCGCACCTTGGTCGACGGGGTGCCTTACATCGGATTTCTTGGCATCCGCTTTGACCGGCGCGGGGACGAGCTGACCGCCATCCTGCCCTTTCAGGAAAGCCTGATCGGCAACCCGATGCTGCCAGCCCTGCATGGGGGGGCCACGGCCGCCTTTCTTGAGGTCGCCGCGATCATCGAGCTGTCCTGGAGCACGCTGTGGGATGGGGTGGAGGCAGAAGGCACTTTGCCTGACGGCCCTCTGCGTCTGCCAAAGACCATAGATTTTACCGTGGATTACCTGCGATCCGGCCTGCCGCGCGACGCCTATGCCCGTGCGCGGGTCAACCGGTCCGGGCGGCGCTATGCAAGCGTGCATGTCGAGGCCTGGCAGGACAACCGGGCCAGGCCGTTCGCGCAGGGCACCGGGCATTTCCTGATGCCGGATGTCGGGTCGGCCTCCGGGTCCGGGGGATGACCGACCTGACCCACGGCCGCGTGCTGCGGATCGCGGGGCCGATCGTGCTTTCAAACGCGACAGTGCCGCTTCTGGGTGCGGTGGATACCGCAGTCATCGGCCAGTTGGGCGACGCGGCCAGCCTTGGCGCGGTGGGGATCGGGGCGGTGATCCTGGCCACCATCTACTGGGCCTTCGGGTTCTTGCGCATGTCGACCTCGGGCCTTGCGGCACAGGCGCAGGGGGCGGGGGACATGGGCGAACGCTCGGCCGTCCTTATCCGCGCGCTGATGGTGGGGGGTGTGGCCGGGCTTGTGCTGGTGGTGGTCCAGACGGCGCTGTTCGCCGGGGCCTTCGCGATCGCCCCCGCCAGCCCGCAGGTCGAGGCGCTGGCCGGGCAATATCTTGCCATCCGCATCTGGGGCGCGCCCGCGACGATTGCGCTGTATGCGCTGACCGGTTGGCTGGTGGGGCTGGAGCGGACGAAGGGTGTCCTGATCCTGCAGCTTTGGCAAAACGGGCTGAACATCGGTCTGGACCTGTGGTTCGTGCTTGGCCTTGGCTTGGGCGTTCCGGGCGTGGCCGTGGCAACCCTGATCGCCGAATGGACCGGCCTTGCGCTGGCGCTGTGGCTGGCGCGCGATGCCTTCGGTCCGGGCTTTCGCGCCGGCCTGGCGCGCGTTACCGACCGGGTGGCCCTGCGCCGGATGTTCACGGCAAGCCGCGACATCATGGGACGGACAGTCATCCTGCAGCTTTCCTTTACCAGTTTCGTCTTTCTGGGCGCGTGGTTCGGCGATGTGACGCTTGCGGCCAACCAGGTGCTGATGCAGTTTCTGGAGGTGACCGCCTATACGCTGGACGGCTTTGCCTTCGCCGCCGAGGCGCTGGTGGGTCAGGCGGTGGGCGCGCGGTCGGTGTCGCAAACGCGGGCGGCCTCACGCATCTGCATGCAGTGGGGGCTGGGCGGTGCCGTGGTGCTGGCGGCGGTCTTCGCGCTGACCGGGACAGGGCTTGTCGCCCTGATGACCACCGCGCCCGAAGTGCGGACCATGGCTGCGGCCTACCTGCCGTGGCTGATCGCTGCGCCCATGATCGGGGCGGCCGCCTGGGTCTTTGACGGCATCTTCATCGGGGCGATGCTGACCGGCGACATGCTGCGCGCGATGCTGGTTTCGGTGGCGGTCTATGTGCTGGCGCTGCTGGTTCTGGTCCCGGCCTATGGAAACCACGGGCTGTGGGCTGCGCTCATGGTCCTGAATGCCACACGCACCATCACGCTGTGGCGGCTTTATCCCAGGGTTCCGGCTTTGGCGGCCCTTGCATAAGGCCCTTGCGTGAGGCTTGCCTTTGCCCCCCGCGCCGGGCCATGATCGCAACCGCCACAGGGGGATGCCATGCGGAAGTTTCTGGTCGTGCTGGACGACAGCCGCGAATGCCTGAATGCGATGCGCTTTGCGGCCTTGCGCGCGGCCCATACCGGGGGCGGGGTCACGATCCTGTCGATCGTCTCGCCAGACGAGTTTCAGACCTGGATGGGTGTCGCTGACCTGATGCGCGCCGAAGCGCGTGAGCGGATCGAGGCACATTTCGAGGTTTTCGCAAAATGGATGCGCGACAAGCAGGGCGTGAACCCCGAACTCGTGATCCGCGAGGGTGATCCCTTGGCCGAGATCCTCGCTCTGATCAATGAAGACTCGGAAATTGGCGTCCTGGTCCTTGGTGCCGGGACAGACAAGGCCGGCCCCGGTCCGCTTGTCACCGCGCTGAGCCGGGCCTCGGGCAGCCTGCCTGTGCCGATAACCATCGTGCCGGGCGACATGGCCAAGGATCGGTTGGAAAGCATCACCTGACCGCGATCCTCGACTGGTCGCGCGCTACGCAGGATGTGACGCCCGGGCGCTGCAAGCTCAATCGGATCACGAGCCGGCGAATTTTGGCCTTCACGGGTCCGAATAAGCGCGCGCTTACAGCAATTCCCTGCTGCAAGGGATAGGGGGTGACCCCGAAAGGGCCATGACCGGCCCGGCAATCCAGAAAGCCCTCTCCCATGTCCGAATCTCCGCTGAGCGCCGTTGCGCTCCGGCGTCCCGAGCTTTCGCCGCTTGTGCTGAATGCTGCCGTCACGACCTATCTTATGGCCCTGACCAACTCTACCTTCTGGGGACATCTGTTCCGCATCTTCGACGGGCGCCAAGTGACGGCGCTGGTCTTTGCCGCCGCTGTCTGGGCGTTGATGCTGCTGGTGGTTTCGCTTCTGGCGGTCGGCCGGGCGCAAAAGCCGGTGCTGGCGGCCTTTCTGATCATCGCGGCAGTCACATCGTACTATGTCGATGTCCTGGGCGTGGTGGTCGACCGCGACATGATCCAGAACGCGATGACCACGACCTTTGCCGAATCAAAGCATCTGATCACGCTGCATTTCGTCGGCCATGTTGTGCTCTATGGGATATTGCCGGCCCTGCTGGTCTTCTGGCCCCGCATCCGGGCGCGGACCTTCTGGCGCGGGCTGGGGGCCTGGGCGCTGGTGACTGTGGGGTCAGGGGCGCTGGTGGTCGGGCTCTTGTTCACCAACCTCAAGGCCTATTCCACTGTCCTGCGCGCCGACAAGGAACTGATGGGCTCGGTCCAGCCCCTGGCCCCGATGAGCGGTGCCTTGCGCTATGCCAGGATGATGCTGAAATCGACCGAGATCGTTCTGCAACCGACCGGAACCGATGCTCGACCGGGACCCTATCTTTCTCAGGCGCAAAAGCCTGTGCTGATGGTGATCGTCGCGGGTGAAACCGGACGGGCTGCGAACTGGTCGCTGGGCGGCTATGGGCGCGAAACGAACCCGGAACTGGCCAGGCGCGACATCCTCTACTTCCCGCAGGTGTCAAGCTGCGGCACGGCGACGGCCACCTCGCTGCCCTGCATGTTCTCGCCGCTGACGCGGGACGAATACTCGTTTGAAGGGGGCCTTTCTCACGAGAACCTGCTGGATGTCCTGGTGCGTGCCGGGTTCAAGGCCGAATGGTGGGACAACAATACCGGCGACAAGGCTGTCGGCGCGCGGATCCCGGTCCGCTTCATGAAGGCAGAGGACGGGCCGGAATTCTGCACGCCGGAATGCATCGACGCCGTGTTTCTTGCGCATCTGCAGCAAAAGGCCCGGACGATCACGGAAAACACGGTGATCGTGGTGCACCAGATCGGCAGCCATGGCCCCAGCTACTGGCTGCGCTATCCGGCGGACCATGAAATCTTTGCGCCAGCCTGCAAGACGCCGGAACTGACCGACTGCACCACCGAAGAGATCGTCAACGCCTACGACAACACGATTGCCTACACCGACTGGTTTCTGGCACAGGTTATCGACCTGCTGGATGCGGAGGACAGAGTGATACCAGCGATGTTCTATGTCTCGGACCATGGCGAAAGTCTGGGCGAGGGCGGGATCTATCTGCACGGAACGCCATACTTCATGGCGCCCGAGACGCAGACCCATGTGCCGATGGTGATCTGGGCGGCAGACAGGTTCGGCACGGCGCTGGGCCTTGACCGTGACTGCCTTGCCGGCCGCCGGGACGAGGCGATCAGCCACGACAACATGTTTTCGACCGTGCTTGGGCTTCTGGATGTGGACACCACGGCCCGCGACGCGGCGCTTGATCTGGCGGGCGGTTGCCGTGGCAGGCCAAGCTGATGCCTGACAAGGCCAGGGAAAAGCCAACGCGAAAGACCGGGGCGGCGCATTTTCTGGCCGCTGCGGGCTATTCCCTTGGCGGCGCGCGGCGGCTGTGGCGTGAGGCAGCGTTCCGGCAGGAACTGCTTGGGCTTGCGGTGGTGCTGGGCCTGTTCCTGCTGGTCGGCGCTTCGGCGGGTCAGGTGCTTGGGCTGCTGATCCTCGGGCTTTTTGTGCTGGTGATCGAGGCGCTGAACACCGCATTGGAGGAAATCGTAGACCACCTTTCGCCCGACTGGTCCGAGTTTGCCAGGCATGCCAAGGACCTTGGGTCCTTTGCCGTGATGTGCGCGCTGGTCGCGACCGGGCTTTATGCCGCCTGGGTCGTGCTGCTTTAGAGCCTGTGCGACAAAAGTGGACACCGGTCTTGTCGAAGGACAGGTGACCAGTAAATGGCCAAAGCCTGTCTGACGCTTCTGTCAGCGTCAGACAGGCTCTGGGGCAGACCGGCAAGCCGTGATCGCCCGGTGCAAGGAAGATTTAGAACGGTTCCAAACTTGACAGTCGGGGGTGCAGGGCGCATATCCGACTGAACCTGTCGGAGACCGCAAGATGTTCATCCAGACCGAATCCACGCCGAACCCTGCCACGCTCAAATTCCTGCCCGGCCAGACCGTGCTGGACCTTGGCACCGCCGATTTCCCCAGCGTCGAGGCTGCGGCGAAGTCGCCCCTCGCCCGGCGCATCTTTGCCGCGGGCGGCGTGACAGGCGTGTTCTTCGGCAACGACTTTGTCACCGTGACCAAGTCGGAAGGGGTGGAGTGGCAGCACATCAAGCCGCAGGTCCTGGGCGCGATCATGGAGCATTACCAGTCGGGCCAGCCGGTCATCGACGGTGACGGTGCGACCGGTGGTGGCCATGCCGAACATACCGGCGAAGACGGTGACATCGTGCGCCAGATCAAGGAATTGCTTGATACCCGCGTTCGCCCTGCCGTGGCGCAGGATGGCGGCGACATCACCTTCCATGGCTTTGACCGGGGGGTTGTCTACCTGCACATGCAGGGCGCCTGCGCGGGTTGCCCGTCCTCGACCCTGACCTTGAAGATGGGGATCGAGAACCTGTTGCGGCACTACATTCCGGAAGTGCTGGAAGTGCGGCCCGTCGCGGCCTGAAATGCTGCCGATCCTTGCCTTCGACACATCGGCCGCGCATTGCGTGGCCGCTTTGTTGTGGGAGGGCGGCCACGTCTGGCGTCATGAGCCGATGCAGAAGGGTCAGGCCGAGCGTCTGATGCCCATGCTGGAAGAGATGCTGACCGAGGCTGGGCTGCGCTGGGGCGACCTGCGCGCGATTGGTGTAGGGGTTGGGCCCGGCAACTTCACCGGGATCAGGATTGCGGTCGCTGCGGCTCGTGGCTTGGCGCTTGGTCTTGGAATTCCCGCGGTTGGCGTGACAGCCTTTGAACTCTACCAGCAAGGCTTCAGTTTTGCAGGACCCGCGATGATTTCACTTCCTGCCCCGCGTGGAGAAGCTTACGTGCAGACCTTCCTAGGCGGTAAACCAATCACTGCGGCAACGGTTCTGACGCCCGGTGCCCTGCGCGATGACCTTCGGCAACCCAATCTTATGGTGTTCGGCTACCGGGCAGAAGAGATTGCCCGACCTTTCAATGCCGAATGGGACCGAAGCGAAACGCTGACGGAATACCCTGAGGCGGTTGCGGCCAATATTGCCGAAATCGCCCTGAACAAACTCCAAGCTGCGGGTGGGAAGTGGTCGGACCGTCCCGCCCCCTTCTACGTTCGTGGGGCCGATGCGGCCCCGCCCGCTGACCCGCCGCCGGTGATCCTGCCGTGACGGGCATGACCTTCAGCCGGATGCCCCCCACCCCCATCCCCTCCCCACGAAGGGGAGGGGGGGCGCCTGGCACCGGTGTCGCTCCATCCAATCCCTCTCCAGTCAACTGCCCCCACCTTTCGGCGGTTCTCGCCCCCCTCCGCCCTCTGTGGGGGACGGATAGGGTGGGGGGGCCGTCGGGCCCTGCGCCATGACCCCCTCAGACCTTGCTACCCTGCATGCCCGCGCCTTCACCACCCCGCGCCCGTGGAGCGAGGGTGAGTTTTCGGCCCTTCTCGCCGACCCGCTTGCCTTTCTTCTGGTCGAGGGCGATGCCGGGTTTCTGCTGGGCCGGGCGGTCGCGGGCGAGGCCGAGCTTCTGACCCTTGCCGTCGCCCCCGAGGCGCGCCGGCGGGGACTGGGGCAACGGCTTGTCTCGCGCTTTCTTTATCAGGCACGGCTGCGCGGGGCCGAGGTGGCCTTTCTTGAAGTTGCCGAGGACAATGCCCCGGCCCGCGCCGTGTATTCCCGTGCTGGTTTTACCGAATCCGGCCGACGGCGCGGCTATTTTCGAACCCCGGAGAGCCGGTCGGTGGATGCCCTTGTGCTGCGCCGGGTGCTGACGGATGCGCCAGCAATCAGCCCAACCTGACCGGACGGTCAAAATACCACCTCTTGCCCCGCGAATATCCCTTGACCACCCCGAGGGACTGCCCCCAACTTCGCAAGGAGTGCCAGTGCCGACTCCTGCCCCTTGTCGGGGCGTTTTCGGCGCAAAGCTGGCATGACCGATAACAACAACCGACCGGGAGCATCCGATGACCTTCATGAAATCCCTCTTGGGCGCCTCTGCCATGGCGCTTGCCGCCGGCGCCGCCCTTGCCGAACCCGCGATCATTTTCGATCTGGGTGGCAAGTTCGACAAATCCTTCAACGAGGCCGCGTTCAACGGCGCGACCAAATGGGCCACCGAAACCGGCGGCACGTTCAAGGAACTTGAAATGCAGTCCGAGGCCCAGCGCGAGCAGGCCCTGCGCCGCATGGCAGAATCGGGTGCCAACCCGGTCGTCATGACCGGCTTTGCCTTTGGTGACGTGCTGAACACCGTCGCTCCGGATTTCCCGGACACCAAATTCGCGATCATCGACATGGTCGTCGACCAGCCGAACGTGAAATCGGTGGTCTTCACCGAACATGAAGGCTCCTACCTTGTCGGCATGATGGCCGGCCTCGCCTCGAAGACCGGAACGGTCGGCTTCATCGGCGGCATGGACATCCCGCTGATCCGCCGCTTTGGCTGCGGCTATGCGCAGGGCGTGATGGCGGCGAACCCGGCAGCGAAGGTTGTCCTGAACATGACCGGCACCACCCCGGCAGCCTGGAACGACCCGGTCAAGGGCGCGGAACTGGCCAAGGGACAGAAGGCGCAAGGCGCGGACGTGATCTATGCTGCGGCAGGCGGCACCGGCGTGGGTGTGCTGCAGGCGGCGGCGGACGAAGGCATCCTCTCGATCGGCGTGGACAGCAACCAGAACGGCATGCACCCGGGACAGGTCCTGACCTCGATGCTCAAGCGCGTGGACGTGGCCGTCTACAACGCCTTCATGGAAGGCGTGGACCTGAAGCCCGGCATCAACGTGCTGGACCTCAAGGCCGACGGCGTGGGCTACGCGATGGACGACAACAACGCCGCCCTCGTGACCCCCGAGATGAAGGCGGCAGTGGATGCGGCCGCCGAGAAGATCAAGTCGGGCGAACTGGTCGTGCACGACTACATGTCCGACAACACCTGCCCTGCGGCAACGTTCTGATGGACTTGCGTTCGATTAACTACGGAGGGCGGCAGGCAACTGCCGCCCTTTTCTCGTTATGCCACAAAGCTATTCTGCTTACACTAGTCGCTGTCACTGGATCGTTTCTTGGAGGAGATGATGCTGCGGCAGAGCAGCTTGTCTTCAAGGCCGACGATGAAATCCTCGTGGTTCGCGGACGTCAAACAATGGATTACGCGATTTTCGAGATTTTGGGACCTCGAGATGGGGGAATCCAATGTGTCGCGGTCGGCGCAGATGGGAACCTCATCGCCGTGACAAATGGATATGCAGAGGTCAGTGCCATTATGTTTCAGAAGATAAACGTAACGGACATCGCCAAGGTTTCCTGCAGGTATCTAGAGTAGAATGGAAAGCGCAGCACAATATGCCATCGAACTGAAGGGCATCTCGAAGGCCTTTGGTCCGGTGCAGGCGAACAAGGACATCAACATCGCGGTTCCGCGCGGCACGATCCACGGGATCATCGGTGAAAACGGCGCTGGCAAATCCACGCTGATGTCGATCCTCTACGGCTTTTACAAGGCCGATGCCGGGCAGATCTTCGTTGGCGGCCAGCCCACCCTTATCCCCGACAGCCAAAGTGCCATCCGCGCCGGGATCGGCATGGTATTCCAGCACTTCAAGCTGGTGCAGAACTTCACCGTGCTGGAAAACGTCGTGCTGGGGGCCGAGGAGGGGGCGCTTCTGAACACCTCGCTCGCCAAGGCCCGCAAGGTGCTGGAGGCGCTGTCGCGCGACTATGAGCTGGACGTCGACCCCGATGCCTTGATCGAGGACCTGTCGGTCGGCCACCAGCAGCGGGTGGAAATCCTGAAGGCGCTGTATCGTCAGGCCGATATCCTCATCCTTGACGAACCGACCGGCGTTCTGACCCCGGACGAGGCGGACCATCTGTTCCGTATCCTGAAAGGGCTGAAGGATCAGGGCAAGACGGTCATCCTGATTACCCACAAGCTGCGCGAGATCATGGAGGCAACCGACAACGTCAGTGTCATGCGGCGCGGTACGATGGTCGCCACCGTCAAGACCGCAGAGACCAGCCCCGAACAGCTGGCAGAGCTGATGGTGGGCCGCAAGGTTCTGCTGGAGGTGGAAAAGAAGCCCGCCACACCCGGGGCGGTGGTCCTGAAGGTCGAGGATCTTCGCGTCAGCGATGAACACAAGGTCGAACGCCTCAAGGGTGTAGGTTTCGAGATCCGGGCGGGCGAGATCCTTGGCATTGCCGGGGTCGCCGGGAACGGGCAATCCGAGCTTCTTGCCGCTTTGGGCGGAATGATGCGGGCGACAGGCCGGATCACGCTGAACGGGGCTGACCTGCCCCTTTCCGGCAAGGGGTCCGACGGGCAGTCGCGCCGCCGCGCGGGTATCGCACATGTGCCCGAGGACCGGCATCACTACGGTCTGATCCTCGATTTCACCGCCTGGGAAAACGTGGCCTTCGGCTATTTCAACGAACCGGAATACCAGAAAAACGCGCTTTTCATGGACAATGACGCCTTGCGTGAGGATACCCGCAAGAAGATGGAAAAGTTCGACGTGCGCCCCCCGAACCCATGGTTGCAGGCGAAAAGCTTCTCCGGCGGCAACCAGCAGAAGATCGTCGTCGCCCGCGAGATCGAGCAGAACCCCGAGCTTCTTCTGATCGGCCAGCCGACGCGGGGGGTGGACATCGGCGCGATCGAGTTCATCCACAAGCAGATCGTCGCCCTGCGCGATCAGGGCAAGGCCATCCTTCTGGTCAGTGTGGAGCTTGATGAAATCATGTCACTTTCCGACCGCATCGCGGTAATGTTCGACGGCAAGTTGATGGGGTTCCGCGATCCTGAAAAGACCAACGAGCGTGAACTTGGAATGATGATGGCCGGGATGACCGGAAAAGGGGAGGCCGCGTGATGGACCGACTTCCGCGCTGGGCCGATGTCGTCCTTGTCCCCCTTGTCTCGCTGATCCTTGCCGCCTTCATCTCGGCCCTTGTGCTGCTGGCGATCGGGCAAAGCCCGGTCGAGGCGTTCGACGTCATGGTCCAGGGTGCGCTTGGGTCGGCCTACGGCTGGGGCTATACGCTTTATTACACCACCAGCTTCATCTTCACCGGCCTTGCAGTGACGGTCGCATTCCACGCAGGCCTGTTCAATATCGGCGGCGAAGGGCAGGCGCAGCTGGGGGCCCTGGGCGTGGCGCTGGTGTGTCTCTATATCCCCTGGCCGCACTGGACGCTGGCCCTGGCGGGCGCGACGGTGGGGGCTGCGGTCTTTGGCGCGGCCTGGGCGGCAATCCCGGCTTACCTTCAGGCCAAGCGCGGCAGCCACATCGTCATCACCACGATCATGTTCAACTACATCGCCGCAGCGCTTCTGGTCTATCTCCTTGTCGACGTCCTGCGCCCCGACGGACAGATGGACCCGGCCTCGGCCCGCTTCCCCGCCGCGGCGGCGCTGCCGACCTTCAACGAAATCCCGGGCATTCGTCAGTTCTATGCGGTGATGGGTGCCGACGGGATGCAGCGCGTGAACGCGAAGGGCGAGCTGATGTTCACCGGCGTGCCCGCCAACGTGACGCTGTTCCTTGCGCTGGCCATGGCGGTCGTTGTCTGGGCACTTCTATGGCGGACGCGACTTGGCTATCAGATCCGAGCCTTCGGCAAATCCGAAGCGGCAGCGCGCTATGCCGGCATCAACCCGACCTTCATCATCATGGTGGCCATGCTGATCTCGGGGGCACTTGCGGGCATGATGAGCGTCAACAACGTGATGGGCGAGGCGGGACGACTTCTGCAGAACTCGTCGGAAGGTGCGGGCTTTATCGGCATCGCGGTGGCCCTGATGGGCCGCAACCACCCCCTTGGCGTGGTGCTTGCAGCCCTTCTTTTCGGCTTCCTCTATCAGGGCGGGGCCGAGCTTGGGCTGATCCTGCAGGTGCCGCCCGAAATGCGGATCGTCGTGCAGGGGCTGGTGATCCTGTTCACCGGGGCGCTGGACATGATGGTGCGGATGCTTCTGACCCGAATGTTCGGCCTCTTTCGCAGCCAAAGACTGGGGGCCGCGTGATGGATTACGCAACATTGCTGCAACTGCTAGACTCCACCTTGCGCCTGGCGACGCCGCTTCTGCTGGCCTGTCTGGCGGGGCTTTTCTCGGAACGTTCCGGCATCTTCGACATCGGGCTTGAGGGCAAGATGCTGGCCGCAGCCATGGCTTCCGGCGCGGTGGCCTTCCTGACGGGCTCGGTGTGGCTTGGGCTTCTGGCGGGGATCGGCGCTTCGCTGATCTTTGCGGCCATCCACGGGATCGCTTCGATCACGTTCCGGGGCAACCAGCTGATCTCGGGCGTGGCGCTGAACTTCCTGGCCTCCGGGCTTACCGTGCTGATCGCCCAGGCAATGTTCGGTCAGGGTGGCCGCACCCCGCCGCTGGAGGGCGCGGCCCGGTTCAACCCGATCACGCTTCCCTTCGCGGAAAGCGTGCAGGGCGTGCCGATCCTCGGGCCGCTCTACTATGAGGTGATCTCGGGCCATTCGATCCTTGTCTACGCCGCCATCGCGCTGGTGCCGATCAGCTGGTGGGTCCTGAACCGCGTCGGCCTGCGCTTTGCCGCCGTGGCGATCACCGGCATCCTTTGCGGGCTGGCCGGGGCCTACATGGCCACCGCCCTTCAGGCGGGCTTTGGCCGCGAGATGACAGCCGGGCGCGGTTATATCGCGCTTGCCGCCCTCATCTTCGCCAAGTGGCGGCCGGTTCCGGCGCTTTGGGCCTGCCTTTTATTCGGCTTCTTCCAGGCGCTCGCCTTGCGCCCCGACGTGGTCGAGGCGGTGGTACGGGTCAAGGTTCCGGTCCCCTTCCTTGACGCGCTGCCCTACATCCTGACGGTTATCGTCCTGGCAGGCTTCATCGGCAAGGCGATCCCGCCCCGCGCCGGGGGCGAGCCCTATGTAAAAGAGCGTTAAGTCCTTTCACATTCGCACAAATATCCCACAGGGGGTGCGGGGGGTGTGAAACCCCCCGCTCCGCCGCCAGCCCAGAGCGAAGCAAATGACCAGTGCCGCCTCCCTTGCCCACCTGATCCGTGCCCGCGCTGGCGACGCGCCGGTCCGCATCGGCCTGATCCTCGGCTCGGGCCTCGGCCATATCGCGCAGCAGGTGGACGGCGTGGCGATCCCGTACAGCGACCTGCCCGGTTTTCCGCATGTCGGCGTCTCGGGTCACAACCCGAACCTGCACATAGGCACGCTTGAAGGCGTCCGCGTTGCCGCCTTCGGCGCGCGAGAACATTACTATGAAAACGGCAACCCCCGAGCGATGCTCTTTCCCCTGCAGGTCCTGAAAGCTCTCGGTGCGTCCGAGTTGCTTTTGACCAACGCCGCAGGCTCGATGCGCCCGGACATCCCGCCTGGCGACCTGATGCTGCTGAATGACCACATCAACTATTCGGGTCTGAACCCGCTGATCGGCGAAAAGACTGACGCTCGTTTCGTGCCCATGACCGACGCGCATGATCCCGGTCTGCGATCGGCGCTCAAGGCGGCTGCGGCGCGCGAGGGTCTGGCGCTGCCTGAGGGGGTCTATTGCTGGTACTCCGGCCCCAGTTTCGAGACTCCGGCCGAAATCCGGATGCTGAAGGCGCTTGGTGGCGATGCCGTGGGCATGTCCACCGTGCCCGAGGTGATCCTGGCGCGGTTCCTGGGCCTGAAAGTCGCGGCGATTTCCACCATCACCAACATGGCGGCCGGGATGAGCGACGAGAAGATCAGCCACGAACATACCAAAGCCATGGCCCCCTTGGGTGCGGCAAAACTGGAACGGATCCTGCGGGAATTCCTGCGCGGTCTCCGATGAAGGCAAACGGCGTTTGACTTCACCAGCGAAGGCGCGCAAGCCTTTGAACATTCCGCCGCTTTTGTCCTCGCCCGCACCACTTCGCCCCTGATTGGGCCGCTTCGATGCAGCTTTACCTCCCCATAGCCGAAATCTCGGTCAACGCCTTCCTCATCCTTGGGCTGGGCGGAATCGTGGGCTTTCTTTCGGGCATGTTCGGAGTGGGCGGTGGTTTCCTGATCACGCCGCTGCTGTTTTTCATCGGCGTGCCACCTGCTGTTGCTGTGGCCACCGGCGCGAACCAGGTCGTGGCGTCGTCCATCTCGGGCGTCCTTGCGCAGCTCAGGCGCAAGGGGGTGGATTTTGCCATGGGCGGTATCCTGCTGGCGGGCGGCATAGTCGGCTCGGCCGCGGGGGTCTGGGTCTTCCGCTGGATGACCGGGCTTGGACAGATCGACCTTTTCGTCCAGCTTTCCTATGTGCTCTTTCTTGGCCTGATCGGTGCGATGATGTTCCAGGAAAGCCTGCGCAGCCTCTTGCGGGCGCGCAAATCCGGCGCGCCGATCCGCCGGGCCCATGTTCATTCCTGGGTTCACGGGTTGCCGTTCAAGATGAAGTTCCGGGCAAGCGGGCTTTACATCAGCGTCATCCCGCCCTTGCTGATCGGCGCGGCCGTGGGCTTTCTGGCGGCGATCATGGGGGTCGGCGGCGGCTTCATCATGGTTCCCGCGATGATCTATCTTCTGGGGATGCCCACAAGGGTCGTGATCGGAACCTCGCTATTCCAGATCATCTTCGTCACCGCCTTCACCACGGTCATGCATGCCGTGACCAGCCAGACCGTCGACATGCTTCTGGCGCTGGTCCTGATCCTGGGCGGGGTGATTGGCGCGCAGATCGGCACCCGCGTCGGTGTGCGGCTCAAGGCCGAACAGCTGCGCATCCTTCTGTCGCTTCTGGTGCTGGCCGTGTCGATCCGCATCGCGATCGACCTGCTGGTCGAGCCGTCAGAACTGTACTCGGTCGCGGCAGGGGTGTTGCCATGATCCGGTTGGCTCTGGTTCTGCTTTCGCTTGCGCTGCCTGCCATGGCGCAGGAACAGATCGTCGCCGGGATGAGCCAGAACCGTGTGTCGATCACTGCGGATTTTGACGGGTCCGAGATCCTGATCTATGGCGCGGTCAAACGCGATGCACCGCCACCCGAAGGCGCAGGCGCGCTGGAAGTCATCGTGACGGTCGAGGGGCCTGCGACCCCGGTCACGGTGCGCCGCAAGGGCAGGGTGGCGGGTATATGGGTCAACAATGCTTCGGTCACGGTCGACAGCGCGCCCAGCTTTTATGCCGTCGCCACGACCGGTCCGCTGGAGCATATCCTGTCGGACACTGACAATCTGCGCTATGGCATCACGATCGAGCGGGTGATCCGGGCGGTCGGCATTACCGACGAGGCCGAACGCGCGGGCGAATTTCTGCTTGCCCTTCTGCGCGTGCGCACCAACGAAGGCCGCTACCGGATCTTGTCGGGCAAGGTCGAACTGTCCGAGGAAACCCTCTTTCGCACCGACATCGTGCTGCCCGCCAACCTGACCGAGGGCGAATACAAGGTCCGCCTCTTCCTTTTGCGCGACAAGCATGTGGTGGCAACGCAAGAGCGGGTGATCGGGGTCCGGAAAGAGGGGCTGGAGCGTTTCATCTTCAACATGGCGCACGAACAACCGCTGATCTACGGCCTGATCTCGCTGGTCCTGGCGGCCCTTGCCGGGTGGGGCGCGTCAGTCGCGTTCCGCCTCATCCGCGCCTGAGGGGAGCCTTCTCGTTCGACTGCGTCTCCTCATCGGACACACCCCCCGCGGGGAGTGACGAAGTCATCGACGAGCGACGCTCACCCCTTTTTCTTCACCGCCGCCACCTCAAGCGCCGCGATACGGGCTTCAAGGGCCGTATTCTCTTCGCGCGCCTTCTGCGCCATGGCACGGACGGCATCGAATTCTTCGCGCGTGACGAAATCGCGGTCGGCCATCCAGCGGTCGATCATGCTGCGAAAGGCGGTTTCCGCCTCGGTCTTGGCGCCCTGCGCCACACCCATCGCATTGGTCATGAGCTGGCTCATGTCGTCGAGGAACTTGTTGCGGCCTTGCATCGCTGTCTCCATTCGCACCTGTCCCATATATGGGCTGCGCGGTCCCCGACACAAGCTTGTCAGAGGGTGACCGATTGCCGCCGATTGACTTCACGCCGCCTGCCCGCGACAAGCGGGAAAAGCTTTGGGCCCCGCATGATCCCCTTTCCCGACATCTCTCCGTTCCTGGTCTCGGTGGACATAAATGGCCATACCTTCGGGCTGCGCTGGTATGCGCTGGCCTATATCGTCGGCCTTTTGTTCGGCTGGTGGATCATCCTGCGCGCAGTGCGTACGCCCCGGCTTTGGGCCGCAGACCCACCCCTGACCGCCGAGCAGGTAGAGCGGTTCTTCACCTGGGCCGTCATCGGGATCATCGTGGGCGGCAGGCTTGGCTATGTGATCTTCTACGCCCCGGCCACCTATATCGCCGAACCCTGGCGCATCCCGCTGGTGACCGAAGGTGGCATGGCTTTTCACGGCGGCTTTGTCGGCGTCATGGTTGCTGGCATCTGGTTTTGCCGGCGCGAGAAGATCCCGATGCTGTCGATGGGCGATCTTCTGGCGCTGGCGGTGCCGGTCGGCCTGATGCTGGGGCGGCTGGCCAACTTCGTGAACGCCGAACTTTGGGGCCGGCCGACCACGCTGCCCTGGGGCGTGATCTTCCCGGGTGAGGCGGCGCAGGCCTGTGCGACAGCGGCCGAGGCCTGTGCCCGCCACCCCAGCCAGCTGTACCAGGCGGCGCTTGAGGGGCTTTTGCTTGCCATCGTGCTGACCTTCCTGGCCTTCCGGCGCGGCTGGTTAAGGCGGCCCGGGGCGCTGATGGGCCTCTTTCTTGCCGGTTACGCCGTCGCGCGGTTTCTGGTCGAATTTGTCCGCCAGCCCGACGCGCAATTCGTTTCCCCTGGCAACCCGGTCGGCTGGGCGATTCAGGTCGGCAGCTATGGCCTGACCATGGGCCAGCTTCTGTCCTTGCCGATGCTGGCGGCGGGCCTGTGGTTCCTGACGCGCGCCCGAAAGCGTTGACGGGGGACAGATGACGCCCCTCGCCGCCCTTCTGATCGAACGCATCCGCGAGGGCGGTCCGATCAGCGTGGCCGACTACATGGCCGAATGTCTGCTGCACCCCGTCCATGGCTATTACACCACCCGAGATCCCTTCGGCGTGGCCGGCGACTTCACCACCGCGCCCGAGATCAGCCAGATGTTCGGCGAACTGGTCGGCCTTGCGCTGGCGCAGGCATGGGCAGACCAGGGCGCGCCGTCACCCTTCACCCTGGCCGAGCTTGGCCCGGGCCGAGGTACCCTGATGGCCGACATTCTGCGCGCGACGCGCAGAGTGCCGGGCTTCCACGCCGCGGCACAGGTCACTCTGGTCGAAGCCTCGCCCGTCCTGCGCCAGACACAGCAGACCACGATCAGCCGGGGGCATGACCTTGGCCTGCGCTGGATCGAAGCGGCGGGCGATCTGCCGGAACAGCCGCTGTTTCTGGTCGCCAACGAGTTCTTTGATGCCCTGCCGATCCACCAGTATCAAGGCGCGGGCGGGCTTTGGCATGAACGGCTGGTGGGGTTGAGGGACGGCGCACTGGCCTTCGGTCTGGCCGAACGGGGGATGGCACTGGGCTATACGCCGGCCTTTGACCAGCGGGAGGACGGCGTGATTGTCGAAGAGGCGCGCACGGGCATCTTCGCGATGAAGCAGGTTGCGCATCGACTGGACCATCATGGCGGGCTTGCCCTTGTCATCGACTATGGCGACTGGCGGTCGCGGGGTGACACCCTTCAGGCAATCCGGCGGCATGCCTTTGATGACCCCCTCGCCCACCCGGGTGAGGCCGACCTGACCGCCCATGTCGATTTCGAGGCCTTGGCCCTGAATAAGGCCTGCCACTATACCACCCAGGGCGAATTCCTGACCCGCCTTGGCATCCAGACCCGTGCCGACCGCCTGGCCCGCAACCTGACCGGGGATGCGCTGGAAAGTCATCTTGCCGCGCTTCGCCGCTTGACCCACCCGGAAGAAATGGGTTCGTTGTTCAAGGTGCTTGCCTTGACCGGTACCACCGCACCCCTGCCACCGGGATTTGCCCCCTGATGCCGTCCACGCTGGAGATCATAACTTCGCCCGCCCTGACAACCCCGCACGGGTTCTTCACCCGCAAGGGCGGGGCGTCCTCGGGCGTGTTTTCCGGGCTCAACTGCGGCACCGGATCCACCGACCAGGCCGAAATCGTCGCAATCAACCGCGCGCGCGTGGCCGGGGCGATGGGGGTGGCGCCTTTGGCGCTTGTGACCGTGCATCAGATTCATTCCGCAACGGCGATTCGGGTGGATGGTCCGCTGTCCGACCGACCCCAGGCCGACGCGTTGGTGACTGCGTCACCCGGTGTCCTGCTGGCGGTGCTGACTGCCGATTGCCAGCCGGTCCTGTTTCACGATCCGGTCGCAGGCGTTGTGGGGGCAGCCCATGCCGGGTGGCGCGGGGCGGTGGACGGCATCCTTGAAGCCACCCTTGCCGCGATGGAGGGGCTGGGGGCCAGCCGCAGCCAGATCCACGCGGTGATCGGCCCCTCGATCAGCCAGCCTGCCTATGAGGTAGGCCCCGAATTCCTTGACCGCTTCCGCGATGAAGACCCGGAAAACACCCGGTTTTTCGTGAACGGTCCCGGCGACAGGATGTTGTTCGATCTGCCGGGCTATGGTCTGCACCGCTTGCGCGCCGCCGGTGTGGGCCATGCCGAATGGACCGGACATTGCACCTACCTTGATCCCGCGCGCTTTTATTCTTTTCGCCGGACGACCCACGCCGGTGAGGCCGACTATGGGCGGCTCATCTCGACAATAAGGCTGTAATGCGGCGAAAGGGGGCATGAAAATGCACCGATTGCAGCACGACTTTTCCTAACCCCTGCCGCATTCCGCTGTCATCCCCGAAACTGGGACGAGTGAAGCGTACGGGGAATGCCATGATGATTGAAATGCGGACCAAGCGTCGTTGGATTGTGTCGGTGCTGGAAGCTGTCGCCGAACAGCAGGATGGTCGCGGCGCCGTGCGTGCGTTTGCCAAACAATCGACCGGTCGCAGCCTTCCGGCAGGCCAGAAGGGTTTTGCGATGCGTCTGAAAGCGGCCACCCGCCCCCTGGCTGACGCCGCGCGCTAGGCCTGTTTCGCCAGCCGGGCCTCAAGCACGTCGAAGGGCAGGCCCGGTTCATCCTTGGCGCAGCGGATCACCAGGCTGGTTTTCACATTCGCCACATGTTCGGCCTTGAGCAAATGCTCGGTCAGGAAGCTTTGAAAGCTGGACAGATCCGGCGCTACGCATTTCAGGATGAAGTCGATCTCGCCGTTCAGCATGTGACACTCACGCACCAGAGGCCAGGCCCGGCAGCGCGCCTCAAACGCCGAAAGGTCGGCCTCGGCCTGTGAATTCAGCCGCACCATCGCGAAGACCTGCACCTCGAAGCCAAGTTCGCGTGCGTCGATGTCGGCGTGATAGCCGCGAATGTAACCGGCCTCCTCCAGCCCGCGCACGCGGCGCAGGCAGGGTGGGGCGGAAATGCCCACTCGGCTGGCAAGCTCTACGTTCGTCATGCGCCCGTCGGCCTGCAACTCGGACAGGATCTGACGGTCGATGGGGTCAAGCTTGTGTCCGGCCATGATGCCTCCGTTTGCAGCGTGCTTACGCTGTGGGGTGGCTTTGCGCAATAATATTTCAATCTTGCGCAAGAAAACATATCGAAGATCAAAGTCCTGCTCCGGCCCGCCCAAGCCATGCCACCGCAGCATGTCGGCCATGCGGGGGCTTTCCGGCCCGACTGCCGGTGGCTATATCGGTTGGCCAAGGCAGATGCGGCAGATGGGGACGGGCATGGGCGAGACGAAGGCGACAAGGGTTCTGATCATCGGCTCGGGCCCGGCGGGCTATACTGCGGCGGTCTATTCCGCCCGCGCCATGCTGAACCCGGTCCTGGTGCAGGGCCTGCAGCCTGGCGGGCAACTTACCATCACGACCGAAGTGGAAAACTGGCCCGGCGATACGCATGTCATGGGCCCGGACCTGATGGTCAGGATGGAGGCCCATGCGACGGCGATGGGGGCCGAGGTGATCAGCGACTACATCACTTCGCTTGACCTGTCGAAGCGCCCCTTCACGGCGCAGGCGGACAGCGGGACGACCTATGTCGCCGACGCGGTGATCCTGGCGACAGGCGCGCAGGCGAAATGGCTGGGCCTGCCAAGCGAAGAAAAGTTCAAGGGCTTTGGCGTCAGCGCCTGCGCCACCTGCGACGGGTTCTTCTATCGTGGAAAAGAGGTGGTGGTGATCGGCGGCGGCAATACGGCGGTGGAAGAGGCGCTGTTCCTGACCAACTTTGCCACCAAAGTGACCCTGATCCACCGCCGCGACTTTCTGCGCGCCGAAAAGATCATGCAGGACCGCCTGTTCAAGAACCCCAGGATCGAGGTCCTGTGGAACCATGAGGTGACCGAGGTCCTGGGCGACGAGACCCCGCCCGGCGTCACGGCCGTGCGCGCGCGCAACGTGCAGACCGGGGCAAGCCATGACATTCCCTGCGCCGGGTTCTTCGTGGCCATCGGCCACGCCCCGGCGTCCGAGTTGGTGAAGGATCAGCTGCCCCTGCACAACGGCGGATATGTGGTCGTGGAACCGGGCAGCACCCGGACGGCGATCCCCGGTGTCTTTGCGGCTGGTGATCTGACCGACCACATCTACCGCCAGGCTGTCACCAGCGCAGGAATGGGCTGCATGGCGGCACTGGACGCCGAAAAGTTCCTGGCGGGGCACTGACGCGACAAAGCGCCCCGGACTTGATCCGGGGCGGGCCTTTCCTAGCGCAACCGCATCCCATCCTTGCCGAAGATCATCGCATCCTTCGCATCAAAGCCAAGGCCGACCATGCTTGCCGGTTCAAGGTCGATCTGTTCATGGCTTTCCACGATCAGCTTTTCCCCGGACGGTGCGGTCAGGTGGACATAGGAAACCCCACCAAGCGCCTCGGTCAGTTCCACCCGATGCGTGGTGCCTGAACGATCGATCTTCAGATGCTGGGGTCTCAGCCCGACCGAGACTTCTGCCCCCGTGCCGGGCAGGGCAACCGTGGTCGTCAGGTCCTGCGACAGACCTTTTGCCGTGACCCGTCCCGGTCCGTCGACCGCGCCGGTGACGAAATTCATTGCCGGGCTGCCGATAAAGCCTGCCACGAACTTGTTGTCGGGGTTGTTGTAAAGGTCCAGTGGCTTGCCCACCTGTTCGACACGCCCGGCCCGCAACACCACGATCTTGTCGGCAAGGGTCATCGCCTCGACCTGATCATGGGTCACATAGATCATCGTCGCCCCGATTTCGCGGTGCAGGCGGGCGATCTCGACCCGCATTTCCACGCGCAACTCGGCATCGAGGTTGGACAGCGGTTCATCGAAAAGAAAGACTTCCGGCCCGCGCACGATGGCCCGGCCGATCGCCACGCGCTGGCGCTGGCCGCCTGACAGGGCCTTGGGCTTGCGCGCAAGATAGTCGTCCAGTTTCAGGATGCGGCTGGCTTCCTTGACCTTCGCCTCGATCTTGTCCTTCGGGTGGCCGGTCATCTTCAACCCGAACCCCATGTTTTCCGCCACCGTCATGTGCGGATAAAGCGCGTAGGTCTGGAACACCATCGCCACCCCACGCTCGCTTGGGTCGGCCTTGGTCACGTCGCGGCTGCCGATGTGAATCGTGCCGGCCGAGGTGTCCTCCAGCCCCGCCACCATCCGCAGAAGCGTGGACTTGCCACAGCCGGAGGGGCCGACGAAAACGCAGAATTCGCCGTCCTCCACCCTCAGGTCGATCCCGTGGATCACCTGCACATCGCCAAATCGCTTGGTCACCTTGTCCAGCGTCACGCCTGTCATGATCTTCCCTCCCCCTAATTCTGTTCTGGAAAGCGCCAGCTTTCCGCTTCGGCAGCAATGCGTGCCGCGATGTCTTTGGTCAGCCCCGCCTGCTCCTCCAGGGCGGCCAATGTCGTCCGCGCCGTGGTCGAGGTGACCGACAGCGCCCCAAGCACCCGCCCGGATCGGGTGAGAATCGGCACCGCGCAGCAGATGATTCCCTTTTCATGCTCTTCACGGTCGAAGGCATGGCCCCGGGCGCGAATCGCCTGCAGCTCGGCCATCAGCTTTTCTGGCGTGTCCAGCGTTTGGTCAGTGTGCCGGTGGAACGACTGACGCGCCAACGCCTGATCAAGCTGGTCAGGGTGCAGCCAGGCCAGCATCGCCTTGCCTACCCCGGTACAGTAGGCCGGGCCGACCTTGCCGGCCTGGGCGAACATCTCGACCGGGCGGGCGGCGTTGCGTTTGTCGACGTAAAGGACCTGGCCGAGATCCATCTGCGCCAGATGGATCGTCTCGCCGGTTTTCTCGGCCAATTCATCAAGATAGGGCCGTGCGATCGGGGCCAGCGATGACTGCGCCCAGGCGGCATGGGCCAGGCGGACCAGCCGCACACCCAGAGCATAGGTGCCCTGATCGGGGTCAAGCGTCAGCATGCCCTGATGCGTCAGGGTCTGCAGCAGCCGGTAAAGTGTGGCCTTGGGATAATCCGATTGCACGAGAAGATCGGAAAACCGCAGCGGCCGACCGTGGCGCGCGACCATGTCGAGGACGTCCAGCGCCTTGCCGACCGTGCCGTCCGCGTGCCCTTCGGCTCCCATCGCTCTCCACCTGCATGTGCCAGTTGACAGGTTAGACGATAGTGGACATAGTTTTCAATATTCAAGACAAAGTTTCACATAATGGAACCAAACGGGAGGAAACCATGGTCCATAAGCAAGCGGGCGCGCTGGCACTTGTGTCGGCGCTGCTCATGTCTGGTTCGGCTTTCGCCGAACAGCGCGTTCTGAAGTACAATGCTGACTACGATCCCATTCCGCTTGCGGCGATGGAAGCGCTGATCGCCGATTTCGAGGCTGCGAACCCCGACATCGACGTGCAGCTGAACAACTTCGACCACGAAGGCTACAAGACCGCGATCCGCAACTTCCTGACCACCGACCCGCCGGATCTGGCAAACTGGTATGCCGGGAACAGATGGCCCCCTTTGTCAACGCCGGGCAATTCCTGGACGTGACCGACGTGTGGGACGGCAACGGCCTGAACGATTCGCTGGCCTCGGCCGCGGCGTCGATGACCATCGACGGCAAGAAGTGGGGCGTGCCCTACACCTACTATCAGTGGGGCATCTACTTCAACAAGGACGCCTACAAGGCCGCCGGTGTCGAAGCACCCGGACCCGAGGGTGTTGACTGGGCGACCTTCATCGCGAACTGCGAAAAGTTCAAGGCGGCGGGCATCGACTGCCTGACCACCGGGACCAAGGCGCTGTGGCCTGGCGCCGGCATCTTCGACTACATGTCGCTGCGCACCAACGGCTACGAATGGCACATGGATCTGACGGCGGGCAAGATTGCCTGGACGGATGACTCGGTCCGCGCCGTCTTTGCCGAACTTGGCAAGCTTCAGCCTTACGTCACCGCGAACCATGCGGCGATCGACTGGCAGGACGCTGCTGCGCTTCTGGTGCAGGGCAAGGCTGCCAACTACGTCATGGGCAACTTTGCCGTCGCCACCTTCAAGGAAGGCGGCATGACCAACGACAATCTTGGCTTCATGGCGTTCCCGGAAATCACCCCCGGGATCCCGCGCTCGGAAGATGCACCGACCGACACCATCCACATCCCGGCTGGTGCCGCAAACCCGGCTGACGCCAAGCTTTTCCTGGCTTACGTCGCCAGCGCCGACGCGCAGACCAAGCTGAACGCGGCCATCGGCCAGCTGCCGACCAACAAGAACTCGACCGTCCCGCAGGACGATCCGTTCCTGGTGTCAGGCTTCCAGATGCTGTCCACGGCGCACGCTCTGTCGCAGTTCTTTGACCGTGACGCCCCGGCGGAAATGGCGAAGGCCGGCATGGAAGGCATCCAGCAGTTCCTGGTGCAGCCGGAAGAGCTGGACAACATCCTTGCCCGACTGGAGCAGGTTCGCGGCCAGGTCTACAAGTAAACCTCTCTGCGGGCATCCCTTCGGGGGTGCCCGTTTCATTGCCGCCCCGGAGGCCGTTCGTTTCGCTTCCGGGGTTTTTCAATCTTCGCACCCTGTTCCGGAGGTCCCGATGTCCGCGTATTGGAAAGCGAACCAGCGCCGTCTGGCGCCCTGGCTTTTCCTGGCCCCCGGGATGCTGATGTTCGCGGTCTACGTGATCATCCCGATCTTCCAGTCAATGTGGATCAGCTTTTACGACTGGGACGGTCTGGGCGAGGCGACCTGGATCGGCACCGCCAACTATGTCGAGATGACAACTGACCCGAACATGCGCAAGTCCTTCGTCAACAACATCATCTGGCTGGTGTTGTATCTGCTGGCCGTGCCTGCGGGTCTTTTCATAGCGATCTTCCTGAACCAGACTGTGGGCGGCATCCGGCTTTACAAGTCGCTGTTCTTCTTCCCCTTCGTCATCTCGCAGGTCGTGGTGGGGCTGATCTTTTCGTGGTTCTACGCACCCGGCTTCGGACTTTTCTACAAGGTGATCGAGTATTTCAACGGCACAGGCATCGCCATTCTTGCGGACCCCGACCTTGTCACCTACGGCATCATTGCGGCGGGTCTCTGGCCGCAGATCGCCTATGTGATGATCCTTTATCTCACCGGCCTCAACAACGTGGCGCCGGACCAGGTAGAGGCGGCAAGGCTTGACGGGGCCAAGGGCTGGAAGATGCTTTACTACGTCATCCTGCCGCAACTGCGCCCGGCAACCTTCATCGCGGTCGTCGTCACCGTGATCGGCGCGCTGCGGTCCTTCGACCTTGTGTCCATCATGACCTCGGGTGGTCCTTTCGGGTCGTCGCGCGTGCTGTCCTATTACATGTACGAGACGGCGCTGTCCGAATACGGCTACCGCATGGGCTATGGCGCGGCCATCGCCGTGGTTCTGTTCGCGATCATGATGGTCTTCATCTCGGGCTTCATCTGGAAGATGTGGCGCGACGAGACCGAGCGTTAAGAAAGGGGCGTCAAGCCATGTTTCCACGTCCCATCCAGCAGCGATCACAGACCGCACAGTGGGTCTATGCCATTGCGCTGCCTCTGGCGCTGATCCTTTGGCTTTTCCCGCTTCTGGGGGTTGCCATCACCTCGGTCCGGCCCGCGTCGGACCTTGCACAGGGGAATTACTTCGGCTGGCCGTCGTACATCGCGTTCGAGAATTATGCCGATGTGTTCCGCAACACGCCGATGCTGCAATACATCCAGAACAGCTTTATCGTTACGATACCGACGGTGATCGGTTCGGTGGCGCTGTCGCTGATGACCGGCTTTGCCCTTGCGGTCTACAAGTTCAAGGCCAACCTGATCCTGTTCTTCATGTTCGTGGCGGGCAACTTCGTGCCCTTCCAGATCCTGATGGTTCCGGTCCGCGACATGACCCTGAGCCTTGGAATGTACAACACCTACTGGGGCCTGGCGCTGTTCCACATCGCCTTCCAGACCGGGTTCTGCACCCTTTTCATGCGCAACTTCATCAAGGCGCTGCCCTTCGAACTGATCGAGGCCGCGCGCGTCGAAGGCGTGAGCGAAGCGCGCATCTTCTGGTATATCGTGCTGCCCCTGATGCGCCCGGCCATCGCGGCCCTGTCGGTCCTGATCTTCACCTTCATCTGGAACGATTTCTTCTGGGCCACGGTCCTGACCACCAGCCCCGAGGCACAGCCGATAACGGCCGGCCTGTCCTCCCTCAACGGCCAATGGGTCGCCGCCTGGCACCTTGTCAGCGCGGGCTCGATCCTGGCCGCCCTTCCCCCCGTCGCCATGTTCTTCCTGATGCAGAAGCACTTCATCGCGGGCCTTACTCTCGGAGCTGTCAAATGACCAAGATTGCCTTCATCGGGGCGGGTTCCACCGTCTTCATGAAGAACCTGATCGGCGATGCCTTGTCGATGCCTGCCCTGTCAGGCGCGCGGATCGCGCTGATGGACATCGACAAGAAGCGGCTGGAGGAGTCTGAACTTGTTGCCCGCAAGATGGTCGCCTCGCTGGGCGTTCCGGCAACGGTCGAGACGCATATGGACCAGCGCCGCGCCATCGAGGGCGCGGATTTCGTGATCGTCGCTTTCCAGATCGGCGGCTACAAGCCCTGCACCGTGACAGACTTTGATCTGCCGAACCGCGTGGGCCTGCGCCAGACCATCGCCGATACCCTTGGCATCGGCGGCATCATGCGCGGGCTTCGGACCGTGCCGCACCTGTGGAAACTGGCCGAAGACATGCGCGCCGTCTGCCCTCAGGCGATCATGCTGCAATACGTCAACCCGATGGCGATCAACACCTGGGCGCTGGGGGCTAGGTTCCCCGACGTCCGGCAGGTCGGCCTGTGCCATTCGGTGCAAGGCACGGCCGAAGAACTGGCCCGTGATCTGGACATCCCCTCGACCAGCCTGCGTTACCGGGCGGCGGGGATCAACCACATGGCCTTCTACCTCAATTTCGAGGCGCGTCAGCCCGACGGGTCATATCGCGACCTTTATCCGGCGCTGCACGACGGCTATGCAAAAGGGGCGATCCCGAAACCGTCAAGCTGGAACGCCCGCTGCCCAACAAGGTGCGCTACGAGGTGATGACCCACCTTGGCCATTTCGTCACCGAGTCGAGCGAACACTTCGCCGAATACGTGCCATGGTTCATCAAGACCCACCGCCCCGACCTGATCGAAACCTTCGGCATTCCGCTGGATGAATACCCCATCCGCTGCGAAGAGCAGATTGCCCGTTGGGCCGCGCAGGCAGAGGAATATCGCCGCGCCGACACGATCGTGGTCAAGCCGACCCACGAATATGCGGCGACGATCATGAATTCGGTCGTGACCGGAACGCCTTCGGTGATCTACGGTAACGTGCCGAACCGGGGATTCATTCCGCAGCTTCCCGCTGGTGCTGCAGTCGAGGTGCCGACGCTGGTCGATGCCAACGGCCTTCAGCCGACCACGGTCAACGACATCCCGCCACAACTGATCGCCCTGATGCGGACGAACGTGAATGTGCAGGAACTGACCGTCGCCGCCCTGATGGAGGAAAACCGCGAGCATGTGTATCACGCCGCGATGCTGGATCCCCATACAGCGGCGGAACTTGACTTGCGTCAGATCCGCAAGCTGGTTGACGATCTGATCTCTGCCCATGGTGACTGGATGCCGACCTGGCTTCGGCCGCGCAAAGCGGCGTGACGCAAGGGGCCGGCGTGACGCAATGACCGATCCCGTCTTTTCAGACATCAAGGGCCAGTCCGTCTTCATCACTGGCGGCGGGTCTGGCATTGGGGCCGCCCTGACCGAAGGCTTTCTGCGCCAGGGGGCGAAGGTCGCCTTCTGCCAGCGGTCTGACGCAACCCCGTTTTGTGACGCGATGGAGGCCGCGACCGGCAACCGCCCGCTGTTCCTGCCTTGCGACATCTCGGTCACCGACCAGTTGCAGCTGACGTTGTCGACCGCCGCCAAGGTGCAGGGGCCGATCACCGTTCTGGTGAACAATGCTGCCAACGATCGCCGCCATGACACCCTGACCACGGACGAGGCGCTGTGGGACTGGTCGATGGCGGTGAACCTGCGGTCCTACTTCTTTGCCTGCCAGACGGTGATTCCCGGCATGCAGGCGGCCGGTGGTGGCAGCATCATCAACTTCTCGTCGATCAGCTTCATGATGGCCGATACCGGCTATGCGTCCTACATTTCCGCCAATGCAGGAATTGTCGGTCTGACCCGGACGCTTGCACGCGAGTTCGGACCGGACCGCATCCGCGTGAACGCCATTGCCCCCGGCTGGGTGCTGACCGACCGGCAGAAAGAGCTTTGGGTGACCCCGGAAAGCCTGTCCGCCCATCTGGCCCGGCAATGCCTGCCCTATCCGATCGAACCTGCCGACATGGTGGGCGCGGTGCTGTTTCTTGCGTCGCAATCTTCGCGGGTGATGACCTCGCAGACCCTTGTCCTGGATGGGGGCTATGTTTCTTCATGACTGATGTCTCAAACATCACCCCGGCCTGGATTGCGGTTGACTGGGGCACGTCGAACCTGCGCGCCTGGGCGATGGCGCCGGGCGGTCGGGTGCTGGCCGAGGCCGCGTCCGACGATGGTATGGGCAAGCTTGCCCGCGACGAGTTTGAACCGGCACTTCTGCGCCTGATCGGAGGCTGGCTGGCCGGCCACCCGCCCATCATCGCCTGCGGCATGGTGGGCAGCCGCCAGGGCTGGTGCGAGGCGCCATATCGCGCCGTGCCATGCACGCCGCTGGATCGGGCGGCACTTGTCGCTGCCCCGACGACCGATCCGCGCCTGTCTGTCCAGCTTGCGCCCGGGTTGAAGCATCCCTCCCCCGCCGACGTGATGCGCGGCGAGGAAACCCAGATCGCCGGGGCGCTGGCGCTGATGCCGGGCTATGACGGTGTCCTCTGCCTGCCGGGCACCCATTCCAAATGGGCGCAGATCTCGGCTGGCGAGGTTGTCAGCTTCCAGACCTACATGACCGGCGAGATGTTCGCGCTGCTGTCCGAGGCTTCGGTCCTGCGGCACGGCATGCAGGGGGATGGCTGGGACGATGCCGCCTTTGACAGCGCCGTTTCGCCGAGGGGCTTGTCGCAGGGCTTGCGCCCGCAGCCGCCCGCGCGCGCCTTTCCGGCCTTCTGATCGGCACCGAACTGGCCGCTGCCCGGCCCTATTGGCTGGGGCAGCGCGTCACCCTTGTCGGGGCGGCAAGGCTGTCGGCGGCCTACGCCCGCGCCCTGACGGCGCAAGGGGTGGATGCGCAGCACCTGTCCGTCACCGATTGCACCCTTGCCGGGCTGGCCAGCCTTGCGCCTGAAACCGAGGCTGCCCTATGACCCACCGCCACCTGATCGCCATCCTGCGCGGGATCACCCCGGATGACGCCGTGCCCGTGGCGCAGGCGCTGGTCGCCGCCGGGATCACCAGGATCGAGGTGCCGTTGAACTCGCCCGATCCGTTCCGGTCGATCGCCGCCATGGCAGCGGCACTTGAACCTGGGGTGGAAGTTGGCGCGGGAACCGTCCTGACGGTCGAGGATGTGGCTAAGGTGCAGGCCGCAGGGGGCACGCTGATCGTGTCGCCCAACTGCGACCCCGCCGTCATCAAGGCCAGCCGCGCCCTTGGCATGGCCAGCTGGCCCGGGGTGATGACCCCGACGGAATGCTTTGCCGCCCTTCATGCCGGGGCCACCGGGTTGAAGATATTTCCCGCCTCGCTGATCGGGCCGGATGGGCTGAAGGCCATCCGCGCCGTCCTGCCAAAGGGCCTGCCGGTCTATGCCGTTGGCGGGGCAGGCCCCGCGAACTTTGCCGACTGGGTCAGGGCCGGGGCTTCCGGCTTTGGCATTGGCACCGCGCTTTACACCCCTGGCACCACGCCTGCAGAAATCACCTCCCGCGCCGCCACGATCGTCGCGGCGCATGATGCGGCATTCGCATGATCTTCGATGACCGCGCTTGCGAGCTTGGTGAAGGCCCGCTTTGGCACCCGCTTCGCCAGCAGCTGATCTGGTTCGACATTACCGGCAAACGGATGCTGTCGCGCACCGATGCCGGCCCGCTGGAATGGGCGATGACCGAAATGGTCTCGGCTGCGGGCTGGATCAGCCGGGATGAGCTGATGATCGCCTCGGAAACCGGGCTTTACCGCTTCAACCTTGAAACCGGTGCCAGGTCGCTGGTCGTCAGCCTTGAGGCTGACCTGCCCGACACCCGATCCAACGATGGCCGCGCCGATCCGCAAGGTGGATTCTGGATTGGCACGCTTGGAAAGGTGCACGGCGGCGGACACCCGGCCAAAGGCGCGATCTACCGCTTCTACAAGGGCGAACTCCGCAAGCTTTTCGCCCCCATCGCAATCACGAATGCCATCGCTTTTGCCCCGGATGGCAAGTCTGCCTGCTTTGCCGACACCTTGACCGGACAAGTCATGCGCGTGGCACTGGACGCCGGGGGCTGGCCGAAAGGACAGCCCGAGGTCTATCTGGACTTGCGCGCAGAGAGCTTGAACCCCGACGGTGCGGTGATCGACAACGCCGGCGTGATGTGGCTGGCCCAATGGGGCGCTTCCCGTGTGGCCGCTTATGCGCCCGATGGCCAGTTCCTGCGTGCGATAAGCTTTGATGCCCCTCACACCTCCTGCCCGGCGTTCGGGGGGGATACGCTTTATTGCACCAGCGCCCTGCAAGGGATGGACGCTGCTGCCCGCGCCACGCACCCGAATGCGGGCAAGACCTTCATCGCCCGGGGCATCGCCGTCGGACAGAAAGAACATCAGGTGATCCTGTGAAACGCACCCCCCTGAAACGGACGTTGGGCGTCTGCTATTACCCCGAACACTGGCCCGAGGTGCAGTGGGCCGAAGATGCCGCCCGCATGGCCGCCCTTGGCCTGACCTGGGTTCGCATCGGCGAATTTGCCTGGAGCCGGATGGAGCCTGTCCCCGGCACCTATGACTGGGATTGGCTGGACCGCGCGATTGCAACGCTGGGCAAGCACCGGTTGCAGGTCGTCCTTGGCACCCCCACCGCCACACCGCCGCGCTGGATGCTGGACCGCCACCCCGACATGCTGGCGCTGGACAAGGATGGCAAGCCGCGCGGCTTCGGGTCGCGCCGGCACTACTGTTTTTCGCACCCCGGCTATCGCAGCGAATGTGCGAAGATCGTGACGGCGCTGGCCGAACGCTATGGCAAGAACCCCCATGTAGCCGCCTGGCAGACCGACAACGAATACGCCTGCCACGCCACCACGCTCAGCTATTCCAGGGCCGCAACCGAAGGGTTCCGCAACTGGCTGGCGCAGAAGTATCAGTCGCCGGATGCCCTGAACCGGGCCTGGGGCAATGTGTTCTGGTCGATGGAATATAGCGATTGGGGCGACATCGGCCTGCCGAACCTGACCGTGACTGAACCGAACCCGTCCCATGTGATGGACTTCCGCCGCTTTGCCAGTGACGAAGTGGTCAGCTTCAACCGCCTGCAGACCGACATCATCCGCAAACACTCTGCCGCCCCCATCGCGCACAACTACATGGGTGCCGTGACCGAGTTTGACCATTTCGCGACCGGGGCTGACCTTGATATCGCAAGCTGGGACAGCTACCCCCTTGGCTTTCTGTCCGACCGCATCCCCACCGCACCCGACCACAAGCTGCGCTTTGTCCGGCAGGGCGACCCGGATTTTCAGGCCTTCCACCACGACCTTTACCGCGCCGTCGGAAGGGGCCGCTGGTGGATCATGGAACAGCAGCCCGGCCCGGTGAACTGGGCCCCCTACAACCCCGATCCCTTGCCCGGCATGGCCCGCCTCTGGGCCTGGGAGGCCTTTGCCCACGGCGCCGAGGCGGTCTGCTATTTCCGCTGGCGTCAGGCCCCCTTTGCACAAGAGCAGATGCATGCGGGCCTTCTGCGCCCCGACAGTGCCCCGGCGCAGGCTTTTGGCGAGGCTCAGCAGGTCGCCGAGGAGCTTGCCGCCATGCCCGATGTCGGCACGGCCAGGGCAGATGTGGCGCTGATCTTCGACTATGCCTCGGACTGGGCCTGGGAGATTCAGCCGCAAGGCCGCAGCTTCAGCTACTTCTGGCTAGTGTTCCACATCTACAAGGGTCTGCGCCGTCTTGGCCTTAACGTCGACATCCTGCCCCCCGATACCGCTGACCTCTCCGGTTACAGGCTTGTGCTGGCACCGGGCCTTTTCACCCTGTCCGATCCATTGAAGGCTGCCCTTGCAGCCCATCAGGGGACTGCCATCCTTGGTCCGCGGACGAATTCCAAGACTGAAAACTTCGCGATCCCGGTCCCGCTGCCGCCCAATCTACCCGGCCTTGATGCGCGCGTGATCCGCGTGGAAAGCTTGCCGCCGGACGTGCCGGTGCCCCTGTCCCAGGGGGGCGCGCTGATCAACTGGCGCGAAAAGCTGGAGGGCGCTGCAACCGCGACCGAGATGTCCGAGGACGGGTGGCCCGCGCTGGTCAGCGCCGGTCGCCTGCACTATCTGGCAGGGTGGCCGGACGACGCGGCGCTGACCCGGATCCTCAACCGGGTCTGCCTGGACGAGGGGATCGAAACCGACCCCTTGCCCGAAGGCCTGCGCCGGCGCGATACCCCGACGCACCGGTTTCTTTTCAACTACAACCCGGTTCCGGCCGAATGGGACGGCGTCACCATTCCCCCCGGGGGGGTTCACTGGACCGCCCTCTGACCTGGCGAGCCCAAAGATCTTTCCGAAGATTTTTGGCCGCCTGCGCTGTCAGCCCCGGACCGCGACCTCGCCCACGACCGTCAGGAACGCTACCCCGTTCGGGCCAAGTGTCAGGTGATCTTCTGCCAGATGTGCCGCAAGTGACGGTCCGGTGACCGCCCCGACCCCTGACAGGGTGACCGACCCCGCAAGCGGCGACAGGTTGAACAGGCAAAGGATCGCTCCCGCCCCTTCTCCGCGCTGAAAGGCAAGGATCGGCTCATCCACCGGCAGAAACCGCGTCTTTCCATCCCGCAAGGCAGTTCCCTTGCGGAAAGCCAGCATCGCCCGGTACTGCTCCAATACCGACCCCTGAGAACCAAGCTGCCCCTCGACATGCCGCGCCGCCTGCTCGGGTTTCACCGGCAGCCAGGGGGTGCCGGAAGTGAATCCGCCCGATGCCGATGCATCCCAGACCATTGGCGTACGGGTATTGTCGCGGCCAACCGGTTCGGGCCAGAAGGCGATGCCCTGCGGATCGGTCAGTTCCTCAAAGGTCAGTTCGGTATCGGTCTGCCCCAGTTCCTCGCCCTGCCACAGGCAGATCGACCCCTCGAAAGACAACAGAAGCGCCGCCGCCTGTTTCGCCACCGCCTCGGCGCTGGTCCCGTGTCTTGCCCAACGGCTGACATGTCGGACCACGTCATGGTTGGAAAACGCCCACATCGGCCAGCCATCCGGCGCACCCCGGAAGAACCCCTCAACCCGGTCGCGAAAGAAGGCGGCCGAGTAGTCATAGCCCATCAGCTCGAACGAATAGCACTGATGCAGCCGCCCCGGCGCGGTATAGTCCCCCATCATCCTGATCGCGTGGTGGCTTTCACCCACCTCGCCCACGCTTGTCGCACCATATTCGTCCAAGAGCACCCGGATGCGTTCGATCCAGACAAGGTTCTCGGGCTGGTTCTTGTCGAAGAGGTGGTACTGCATGCCATAGGGGTTGGCCTCGGCTTCCGCCTTCACCCGGAAATCCGCCGGGTTGTCACGGAAAAGCGGATCGTGAAAGAAGTAGTTCACCGTGTCGAAGCGAAACCCGTCCACCCCCCGGTCCAGCCAGAAGCGCAGGTTTCCCAGTGCCCAGTCCTGAACGTGCCGGTTGTGGTAGTTGAGGTCGGGCTGCGAGGTCAGGAAGTTGTGCAGGAAGTATTGCTTCCTGCGCGCGTCCCAGGTCCAGGCAGAACCGCCGAAGACCGACAGCCAGTTCGACGGCGGGCTGCCATCCGGCCTGGGATCGGCCCAGACATACCAGTCAGCCTTGGGGTTGCTGCGGCTGGACCGGCTTTCGGCAAAAGCGGGGTGCTGGTCCGAGCTATGGCTGAGGACCTGATCAATGATCACCTTCAGCCCCAGGTCGTGCGCTCGCGCGATCATCAGATCGAAATCGGCCAGAGTGCCAAAGACCGGGTCCACGTCACAGTAGTCGCTGACGTCATAGCCCATGTCCTTCATCGGGCTGCGGAAATAGGGGGAAAGCCACACCGCCTCGACCCCGAGATCGGCCAGATAGGGCAGGCGTCGCGTGATCCCCGGCAGATCTCCCACCCCGTCGCCATTCGAATCCTGGAACGACCGCGGATAGACCTGGTAGGTCACGGCGCCCTTCCACCAGTTCTGCATGTCGGTCTCCGCCAAGCGAGGATGGGCCATACCGCCCGTCAGGCAATCCGATAGCTGCCATCTTGCCCAAGCAAAAGCCCCGCAGAAAGAAAGGGGTCGCTTGCGGCCCCTGCGCCACGTCCCGACCCTGGTTTCGGGATGCCTGTAACCGTCACAATTCCCTGATTGACCCCGCGTGCCGCCAGGCGCAACGTCCCGCCTGACGGCGGGAGCCAGGCATGACCAAGACCACGATCTTCACCCCCATCCTGATCGCAGGCTGCACCATCCTGATGATTTCGTTCGCGATCCGGGCCAGCTTTGGCATCTTCCAGATCCCGATCGCGACCGAGTTTGGCTGGCCCCGCGCCGATTTCTCCACCGCAATCGCGATCCAGAACCTGGCCTGGGGGATCGGGCAGCCGATGTTCTCGGCCTTTGGCGAGCGTTTCGGGGATCGCAAGGCCATCATCATCGGCGCGCTGCTCTATGCGCTTGGACTGTTGCTGTCGGCCTATGCCGTCACCCCCGGCCAGCACCAGGCGCTGGCGATCCTGGTGGGGTTCGGCATTGCGGGCACCGGGTTCGGCATCATCCTGCCGTTGATCGGCCGCGCCGCCAGCCAGGAAAAACGCAGCCTGACACTGGGGATCGGGTCGGCCATCGGATCTGCCGGTCAGGTGATCGGGCCGCCTGCCGCCGAGGCGCTGCTGCAATTCCTGCCTTGGCAGTCCGTGTTCATGATCTTCGCCGCCGTGATCCTGACCACTCTGCTGGCGCTGCCGTTCCTGCGCGCCCCGGCGAAGACACAGTCAAAGTCCGAACCGGACGAGCCGATGCTGACCGTCGTCACCCGCGCCTTCCGTGACCCGACCTATACGCTGATCTTCCTTGGGTTCTTTTCCTGCGGCTATCAGCTTGGCTTCATCACCGCCCATTTCCCGGCCTTCATCACCGAAGTTTGCGGCCTGATCGACCCCACGGGCATGCTGGCCGGTATTGGGATCGCCACAACCTCGGCACTGGGGGCGGTGGCGATTGCGGTGATCGGCATCGCCAACATCGGCGGTTCCGTGCTGGCGGGGTGGATGGGGGGACGATTTCCGAAGAAGTATCTTCTGGCAGCAATCTACGCCGGGCGAACGATTGCCTCGGCCATCTTCATCCTGCTGCCGATGACGCCGACGACCGTGCTGGTCTATTCCGGCGCGATGGGGGCGATGTGGCTTGCGACCGTGCCGCTGACCAGCGGGCTGGTCGGTCACATCTACGGCATGCGCTATATGGGCACGCTTTATGGATTTGTGTTCCTGTCCCACCAGATCGGCAGCTTCATCGGCATCTGGCTTGGGGGGCGGCTATATGACCTCATCGGCATCTGGCTTGGGGGGCGGCTATATGACCTGAACGGCAGCTATACGCTGGTCTGGTGGGTTGGCGTCGGGGTGGGGGCCTTTTCGGCCATCATTCATCTGCCAATCCGTGAGCGGCCGATGGTGGTGCAGGCGGCCTAGTCAGCCCTGCGCAAGTGCCTGCGTCGAAAGGCCGGGACGCGGGTGACCTGGAAAGCCGCACTGAAAGCGCCGGACCAGAGACAGGTAGGCTGGCCCAACCTCGCTGGACCTGGCCAGCGGCGTGCCGGTCGCAAGGTCCGCCAACACCAGACCAACGCCCGACGCAACGAAGCGAAGACCTCGCACGCGCAGCGCGGATTGCAGTTGCCCCCAGCTTTCAGCCACGGCAAGAGCCTAAGCGACGAGGAGACGAAGTCGAACGAGGAGCCGCTCGTCGATGACTTCGTCACTCCTCGCTTTGCGGGACGCGCAGCGCTTTACCACCAGCCGCACAAGGTCGCGCAGAACTGCGCCGGGCGTTTCGTCCCGGTCGCGGCACAGCGTCAGAAAGCGCGCCCACATCAGATCATCGCAATGAAAAGGGTCTCGGCCATGGACCAAGACCATCTCCTGTCAGGGTTAAGAAATCCTTAGCCCTTCTTGAGGCACTTCTGGCCCAGAAGTTCGGCGATCTGGACTGCGTTCAGGGCTGCCCCCTTGCGCAGGTTGTCGCTGACGCACCACAGCGACAGACCGTTGTCGATGGTGCTGTCCTGCCGCACACGGCTGACGTAGGTTGCATATTCCCCCACGCATTCGATGGGCGTGATGTAGCCACCGGGTTCCCGCTTGTCGATCAGCATGATGCCGGGGCTTTCGCGCAGGATGTCCTGCGCTTCCTGCCAATCCAGGAACTCCTCGAACTCGATGTTGATCGCCTCGGAATGGCCGACGAACACCGGCACCCGCACGCAAGTGGCCGTGACCTTGATCTTGGGATCAAGGATCTTCTTCGTCTCGGCCACCATCTTCCATTCTTCCTTGGTCTCGCCACTGTCCAGGAAAACGTCGATCTGCGGGATCACGTTGAAGGCGATCTGCTTGGCAAACTTCGATGGTGGCACGTTGTCCGTCGGGTTGTAGATGGCTTTGGTCTGGTTCCAAAGCTCGTCCATCCCTTCCTTTCCGGCGCCCGAAACAGACTGGTAGGTCGCAACCACCACCCGCTTGATCGTCGCCCGGTCATGCAGCGGTTTCAGTGCCACCACCATCTGCGCGGTCGAGCAGTTGGGGTTGGCGATGATGTTCTTCTTCTTGTAGCCAAAGATCGCGTCCGCGTTCACTTCCGGCACGATCAAGGGCACGTCATGGTCATAGCGATACAGGCTGGAGTTATCGATCACCACGCAGCCTGCCGCTGCTGCGCGCGGGGCATAGATCTTGTGCGCGCGGGGCATAGATCTTGGTGGCGTCCGACCCGATGGCGAAAAGGGCGATGTCCCAGCCGGTAAAGTCGAAAGTGTCCAGATCTTTGCATTTCAAGGTCTTGTCGCCAAAGCTGACCTCGGTTCCCAGCGACCTGCGCGAGGCAAGTGCAGTGATCTCGTCCACCGGGAACTCACGTTCCGCCAGGATGTTCAGCATTTCGCGGCCCACGTTGCCAGTGGCACCCGCGACGACGACCTTGTAGCCCATCGGGGTTCTCCTTTGTGTGCCCCCGGCATGGGGACGGGGCCTGTTATCCCAAGGGCGCGGCGGGGGAAAGGGGGCAGAGGGTCAGTCGGTCCGGTCTTGCGACATGAGGTAGACCGCAAGCCCCGCGGCCGTGGTGATTGCAAAGAACAGGAACACCGCTGCATAGGGGGCCGAAACGGGGTCCGCCGGGGTGGCGGCATGGATGCGCCCGGTAACGATCTGGGCAATCCCGACCGGCGCGATGCCGAAGAGGTTCAAGAGCGTGACCCCCCGCCCCATCAGAGGCGGCGGAATGAACGCACGACCATGTGCCACGACCATAGGGAAACTTGCGCCAAACAACCCCGCTGCAATCAGCAGACCCGCCGCAGTAGCCGGTGAAGCGCCCGCTTGGGCCCACAGGCCAAAAAGGCACAGCACCGTCAGCGCGTTGCCGGAAAAGATCACCCATTTCCGGCTGCCGACCAGGCGGTCCAGAGGGCCATAGGCAAAGTTTCCCGCCACCATTGCAAGACCGATCCAGAGGCCGACCTGCCCGATTTCGCCCGCATAGAACCCGTGGACGTCGCTGAAGTATGGCCCGACCCACAGGCCCCGCAGCCCGGCGATCGGCATGTAGCAGACGGTCATCATCGCCAGCACCGGCCAGAGTGCCGGCATCCGCAGCAGGTCGAGAAGCGACCCTTTCGCCTGATCCGGCAGGCGCGGCGGATCGCGCACCAGTCGAAGGATCGCCAGAGCGACCAGTGCCGTGAACCCTGCGAGCCCTGCCACCGCGTCACGCCAGCCGAAGGCGTCCACTGCCGCTGACAATGGCAGCGATGCCGCGACATTGCCCAAAGCGCCGACGCCGATCATCACGCCGGCAAGGGTGCCAAAGGCCGCCGGGGGGAAGCTGCGGGCGAAGATGAAATAACTTGCCATCAGGACCGGCGCGCAGCCGACCCCGATCAGCGCCATCGCCAGCTTGATCTGCCAGACAGCAGTTGCCGCTGCGAAAAGTGCCGCCCCGGCGGCGCCCACCAGCATCAGCCAGCCTGCCGTGCGGCGCGGGCCGAACCGGTCCAGCCCTTCGCCAATCGGCAATTGCATCGCGGCAAAGGCCAGGAACCACCAGCCCGAAGCGCTGGCCAGATCCGCAGCCGAGGCCCCGAACTCCGTCCCCAGCACCGGTGAAAGCACCGCCAGAAAGGCCCGGTAGAACTGGCTGAGCAGATAGCCGCAGACAAGGGCCGCAATCCCCGCGCGCATGGATACCCCCAACAACGAAACGTGCTTGTCGCAGCGGCGCAAGGCGGGGGCAACACCCTGCTTGCGGGAATCCTTTCCTGCGCGTCAGATGCGTTCATTGCCCTGACGGAGCCTTTCATGCATCAGACCTGTTTTGCGGCCCTTGTCGCCGCTTTTTCCGCCGTTACCCCCGCCCTTGCAAATGACGGTTTTGGCGGCCTTTCCGCCACCGGCCTTACCTTCGGCCAGACCGACGCCGTCGCGATGGAGGCGGAAGACCTTTTCATCGGTATCGACCGCATTGCCGTGGACTATGTCTTTCGCAATGTGACCGGCGCCGATGTCACAGGCGAAGTGATCTTTCCGCTGCCCCCCATCCATGTCGGCTATATCCTGGAAAGCCAGTGGAACCTGCCCGAGGACCCTGACCGCCCGAACCTGGTGAACTTCACGGCCACCGTCGATGGCCAGCCCGTCACCCTGACCATCGACCGCATCGCCGTGGTCGAACCGCCCTATGACGAGGCCCGCCCCCTTTCCGACCAGTATGATACCCCCGGCCGCGACGTGACCGCCGACTTGGCCCGCCTTGGCCTGCCCCTGTCGCTGAACGCCGATACCGTGATTGCCGCGATGGCCGCGCTGACGCCCGCCGCGCGCGATGAAGCTGCGGCCCTTGGCCTTGCCGACTTTGGCGATGGCTATTCCTTCCCGAACTGGTCCATCGTGTTGCGCTATCACTGGTCCCAGACCTTTCCGGCCGGGCAGGTGGTCAGGGTCAGCCATGCCTATGAAAACCGCTCAAGCGGGGGACTTTTCGGCTGGTCGGACCCGCCGGAAGACTACATGCAGCCGGTGGTCGACCAGTATTGCATCGACGACGGCACGTCGCGTGCGCTGGCCAAGGCGCTGGCGCAGGAGCCGGTGGATGGCGAGGTCTATTCCATGGGGCTGTCCTGGAACATCGCCTATGTCCTGCGCACCGCAAACAGCTGGGCCGGGCCGATCGGGCGATTTCGGTTGACCATCGACAAGGGTGAACCCGGCAACATCGTCTCGCTTTGCGCCGACGGGATCAGGAAGACCGGGCCGACGACTTTCGTTATGGAAAAGACCGATTTTATCCCCAAGCGCGACCTGCAGATCCTGATCGCCAAATCCATGAAGAACTGAACGCCCCATCTTCCCACCCATCCCGGCCTTTGACGCTCGCCAAACGACCCGGCTTGGTGCGGGACAGGGCGGGTTTCCCGCCTTGCCGCGCCCGCCACCTGCCGCTTACCCTGCGGCCATCCCAACCCGAAAGGCCCCGTCATGCGTGCCCTCATTGCCGTTCTGCTTGCCTCGACCGCTTTGCCCGCCTTTGCCGACACCATCGCCGCCACCAGCCGGATCACGGCCGTCACCGTCTACCCGGACGGCGCGAAGCTCACGCGTGAGGTCAGCTTTACGGCCCCTACCGACGGCGCGCATGAGCTTTTGGTCACCGATCTGCCCGCAGACAGCCAGTCCGGCCTGCTGCAGCTTGCCCCGGGTGACGGCATACGGCTTGGCGCCTTCAACCTGCGCGCCGACCGCCTGCCCCCGCGCGAAGACCCGCTGACCCCGGATCAGACCGCCGCCAAGGCCGAGGTCGAGCGTCTGGAAACGGCGGAAATCGCCGCCGTCCTGGCGCTTGAGGGCGTGCAGGCCCGTGTCGACGCCGCCGAGGCGCAGGTCAAGTTTCTGTCGTCGTTCTCTGGTGGCCTGCCGGATGGTGCGACGGCCGACACGATCCGGTCGATGGCCGCGATGATCGGGACCGAAACGCTTGCGGCGCGCGAGGCCGCCCTTGCCGCCCGCGTCAACCTGTTCCCGGCGCAAAAGGCGCTGGAGGACGCACAAGAGGCCCTGGCCAAGGCCCGAGCCGCCTATGACGCGCTGCCGTCGGCCGACACGAACTATACGGCCCTGTCGGTCGCGCTGGACGCAACCTCGGCGGGGGAGCACACCGTTACGATCACGCAATATGTCGGCGAGGCCAGTTGGCGACCCTTCTATGATCTGAATCTCACCCGTGAGGGCGATGATGCGCTGGCCATCAACCGTTCGGTGCTGGTGACGCAGTATACGGGCGAGGATTGGTCGGGTGTCGATCTGACCCTGTCCTCCTCTCGCCCGACCGAACAGGCTGCGCCGTCGACCCTCTGGCCGGAACTGCGCACGATCGCGCCCGAGGTCGATGAGGACGAGCTTGCGATGAAATCCATGGCTGACGGCGCGATGATGGAGGCCGAGCCGGTCGTTGTCGCCGAAGCCGCACCGGTCACCGCCGGAGCCGCGCTGGAAGGTGATACCGTCGTCTACATCTATCCCGACCCGGTCACCGTCGCCTCGGGGGTGGAAGACTTGCGGCTGGCGCTGGACAGCCTGGCCTTTTCGCCGGTGGTCAAGGCCGTCGCCGTCCCGCGCGCCGACCGCACCGCCTTTGTCATGGCCAGCTTCACCAATGCTGGAACCGAGCCGCTTTTGCCGGGCGAAGCGATGTTGTTCCGCGAGGGCGTACTTGTCGGAACGACTTACCTCGATGTGATCGCGCCCGGCGCGGAAACCGACATCGGCTTTGGCGCGATCGAGACCCTGCGCATCAAGCGCGAGATGCCGGTACGCGCCGGGGGCGAAACCGGGGTCTTCACCACCTCGAACCGGCTGACCGAAAGCGCGGTCATCACGGTCGAGAACACAGGTGACAAGGCTTGGGTCGTCCGCCTTCTTGACCAGGTGCCCTATACCGAACAAGAGGATCTGGAGGTTGAGGTGACCGCCACTCCAGAGCCGACGGAAACCGATGTCGACGGCCAGCGCGGCATCCTTGCCTGGGAGTTCGACCTTGCCGCCGGGGCGAAAGAAACGATCACGATGGAACACAGCCTCAGCTGGCCCGAGGGGATGGAGCTGCGCTGATAATCCGTTCGCAAAGGGCCGGAAATGACCGCAAAGGCCGGGCCGAAGGGTCCGGCCTTTTGTCTTTCTCCCACAACGGCAGGCTGCGCGACCTTACTTCACGTCAGGATGTTTCATGACGCCACGTCACAGTGACGTAAACGTCAACTGGTCTGGTAAACGAAATCCGATGTTCACATCTGCCCGCGCAGGATGAAACATTTGCGAGTTTGCCATGACAACCGAACTGACGACCGATCTGATGACCATACGTGAGATGTGCGACGCCTATGGGGTGACCCCCCGGACGTTGCGTTTTTACGAAGCGAAAGAACTTCTGGCCCCGACGCGCCAGGGAACCCGGCGGCTGTTTACCCGGCGCGACCGGGCGCGACTGAAACTGATCCAGCGCGGCAAGCGTTTTGGTTTCAGCCTCGAGGATATCCGCCAGACGCTGGACCTTTATGACCGTGACGGGTCGGACCGGTCGCAGCGTCAGCGGGCCTATGATCTTGGCGTTGAACGCCTGTCCCTGATGCAGGCGCAACGGGCCGAGCTTGACGTGGCGATCGCCGAACTGACCGAGGAACTGGCCCAGGCCGAAGCCATGGGGCTGATTTCCCGCCGCGCCGCCTGATGATGACGACGTCAAAGACCCGCCCGGAAACGGGCGGCACCTGCCAGGAAAAAGGAGCCGAGGAATGACCAGCTACACCGCCCCCCTGAAGGACATGCAATTCCTGCTGCACGAGGTTCTGAAGATCTCCGAGGTCGACCTCCCTGGCTATGGTGACCTTGACAAGGGCTTTACCGAAGCCGTCCTCGATGAGGCGGGCAAAGTCGCCTCGGACATCCTTGCCCCGCTCAACGCCGTCGGCGACCGCGAAGGCTGCCATCTTGAAAACGGCATCGTGCGCACGCCGACCGGCTTCAAGGCGGCGTTTGACACGATCCGCAAAGGTGGCTGGACGGCGCTTGACGCCGCGCCGGACTACGGCGGGCAAGGTTTGCCCTACCTGATGCACACAGCGGTGAACGAGACGTTCGTCTCGGCCAACATGGCCTTCAACATGTACCAGGGCCTGACCCACGGGGCCTATTCGGCGATCCTGGTCCACGGGACGGATGAGCAGAAAAGGACATGGTTGCCAAAGCTGGTCTCCTGCGAATGGACCGGCACCATGAACCTGACCGAACCGCATTGCGGCACCGATCTGGGGCTTCTGCGGACCAGGGCCGAACCGCAGGCCGACGGATCTTACAAGGTCACCGGGCAGAAGATCTTCATCTCGGCCGGTGACCATGACATGGCGTCGAACATTGTCCATCTGGTGCTGGCCAAGGCCCCGGGCGGTGGCGAGGGGACGAAGGGCATCAGCCTGTTCATCGTGCCGAAGGTACTGGTGAACGACGATGGCAGCCTTGGCACCCGCAATGCCGTGTCGGTCGGCAAGGTCGAGGAAAAGATGGGCATCCACGGCAACGCGACCTGCGTCATGAACTACGACGGGGCGACCGGCTGGCTTTTGGGCGATCTGCACAAGGGCATGAAGGCCATGTTCACCATGATGAACGAGGCCCGGCTGGGTGTGGCGCTGCAGGGCTATGCCGTGGCCGAGGCGTCTTACCAGAACGCTGTGGCCTATGCGAAGGACCGCCTGCAGGGCCGCGACGTGACCGCGGTGAAGAATCCCGGCGGCCCGGCTGACCCGCTGATCGTCCACCCCGACATCCGTAGGAATCTGATGGAGCAGAAAAGCTTTGTCGAAGGCGCCCGCGCGCTGACCTTCTGGGGGGCGACGCTGATCGACCGGGCCCACCATGGCGACCTGGCGGCGGATGGCCTGATCGGTCTGCTCACGCCGGTCCTGAAGGGTTTCCAGACCGACAAGGGCTTCGAGATGGCCATCGCCGCGCAGCAGGTCTACGGCGGGCATGGCTATATCGAGGAATGGGGCATGTCGCAGTTCGCCCGCGACGCGCGGATCGCCATGATCTACGAAGGGGCCAACGGCGTGCAGGCGCTGGACCTTGTGGGCCGCAAGCTTGCCACTGACGGCGGCAAACATGTGATGGCCTTCTTCGAGATGGTGAAGGCTGAATGCAAGGCACATGACGGCGACGAGCGGATGTCGGGGTTCGTGGAGCCGCTGAAAGCTGCGTCCAAGCAGCTTCAGGCGGCGGGCCTTTACTTCATGCAAAGCGGCATGAAGAATCCCAATGCCGCCCTCGCCGGGTCTTATGACTTCATGCACATGATGGGCCATGTCTGCCTTGGCCTGATGTGGACCCGCATGGCCAAGGCCGCCTATCTGGCGCTGGATACCGGCGCGCAGGACCGCGATTTCTACCAGGCGAAGATCGCCACCGGGCGTTTCTACATGGCCCGGCAGCTTCCCGCCTGCGGCATGCACCTGGCCCGGATCGAGACCGGGGCCGAGACCGTCATGGCGCTGACAGCCGAGGCGTTCTAAACCGGACTGCTTGTCGTTGACGTCGTCACTCCTCGCGCCCTGGCCGACGAGAAGACGAAGTCGAACGAGGAGGGGTTTGGTCAGGCCCGTCGCCAGTGGTGGCAGGCCAGAGAAAAAGGAAAGTCGACGATGAAGCTGTACTGTTTCGGCGAAAGCGGCAACGCCTACAAATGCGCCCTGGCGCTAACGCTGGCCGACCTTGAATGGGAGCCTGTCTTCGTCGATTTCTTCAAGGGCGGGGCGCGGTCGCCGGAATTCAAGAAGATCAACGAGATGGGCGAAGTCCCGGTCCTTGTTGATGGCGACACCACGCTGACCCAGTCGGGCGTGATCCTTGACTACATCTCCTCGAAGACCGGCAAGCTCGGGGGCCGCTCGGCCGCCGAACGGCGCGAGGTGCTGCGCTGGCTTTTCTGGGACAACCACAAGCTGTCGACCCAGATCGGCACCACCCGCTTCCTGATGAATTTCCTGCCCGCAGACAAGCGTCCCGAAGGGGTGATCCCGTTTCAGCAGAGCCGCCTGACGGCTGCCTACACCGTCCTGAACGACCATCTTGCGGGCCGCAACTGGATCGTCGGCGATGCGCCTACCATCGCCGACCTCTCGTGCTGCGGCTACCTCTATTACCCCGAGCCCTTTGGCTTCGACCACACGGCATGGCCCCATATCGACCGCTGGCTGAACCGCGTCGCGGCACTGCCAGGCTGGCAACACCCCTATGACCTGATGCAGCGGGCTTTTGGGAGTGAGGTTGCATGACGGTCGTGGACACGTTGATCCTGCCGAAAGACCACGCTCACATCTTCGAGAGAGCGGAACGGGGAGTCGCGGACCATCTGGGCTGCCTCGACGAGGTCAGCGAATACACAATTCCTTTCGGCGGTCAGCCCCATATCGCAACGGAAATCCTGGACCCTTGGGTCTTCTGGCAAATGGTCACTGGCCTCAACAATCATTACACAGTCAACGGGACGCCGACGGCCTCCAATTGGCGGCTCCTGCCCGCGGCTGGTCGTATGGCGGTTCGCCTTGGGCTGGATGAATTCGCCGATGAGATCGCCAAGGCGGTCGCCGACAGTGCGGTTGTTGATCCAGCCCGGCTCGATGTCTTCGACCGGTTCGGCGCTCCGGGAGGGCCTTTGACCGAGACAGAGGCCGAGCAATTCTTCCAAATGCTAGATCGCAGGTTCTGGCCGTTTGCTAACGAAGACACCTGTCTGCCAAGACTTTCCAAATGGGTAGAGGCGGAGCTTCCCCGCAAGTTTGTCGACGACAAAACTCAATGGAAGATCGAAGTCGACGCCATATGGGCGAAGGTCCATGAAATGTTCCCGGATATCCGGCGAACGCGACTTACCGAACGTTTAGGGTCTCGCGGCTGTGCGCTTGTTGAAGCCGTGGGTATCTTGGATGCCCACCGGATAGATCGGCCAGTAACACTTGAGCCGCCAGCTTATTTCGAGCGGTGGAAGACACCTGATGGTCGGATGCTTGCCAGGATAGACTTTGCGGACGGGTCTCTTGTGGTTGACTTGGAAACCATGTCCGAAATGGTCCGAATACCTGGGGCCGCCATGGACCGTGGCGAGGCGACCGGGGCTCTTGCCAACCTCGCCGATCACCCTCGTCTCGGCCTGTCGTCAGACGGGACGAGGCTCGTCAAGCTTGGCATGTTCAGTAGCCGTAAACACGCCTTGCAATACAGGAACTAGGAGAAACTCCATGACCGACGCCTTCATCTACGACGCTGTCCGTTCCCCGCGCGGCAAAGGGCGGCCTGACGGCAGCTTGCACGAACTGACCTCCGTCGCGCTGTCGGCCAAGGTGCTGAACGCGGTGAAAGAGCGGAACGGGCTGGAAGGCCACGCGGTCGAGGATGTGATCTGGGGCAACGTCACGCAAGTGGGCGAACAGGGCGGCTGCCTTGCGCGGTCCGCCGTCCTCGCCTCGGACCTTGACGAACGCATCCCCGGCCTTGCGATCAACCGTTTCTGCGCCAGCGGAATGGAGGCGGTGAACCTTGCCGCCAACCAGGTGCGCGGCGGGGCAGGGCACGCCTACATCGCCGGCGGGGTGGAAATGATGGGCCGTGTCGCCATGGGCAGCGACGGGGCGGCGATTGCCGTCGATCCTTCGCTGGCGATGAAGACCTACTTCGTCCCGCAGGGCATCAGCGCCGATATCATCGCCACCGAATACGGCTTCACCCGCGATCAGGCCGATGCCCTTGCAGTCGAATCCCAGCGCCGCGCCGCGCAGGCCTGGGCCGAGGGGCGCTTTGCCAAATCCGTCCTGACGATCCGCGACCAGAACGGTCTGCCGATCCTTGCCACCGACGAATACATGCGCCCCGGCACCGACATGCAGGCGCTGGGTGCGCTCAAGCCCGCGTTCAAGGACATGGGCGAGGTGATGCGCGGCTTCGACAAGACCGCGCTGCTGAAGTATCCG
>JAPLPF010000181.1:5993-15879 GCA_026400325.1 Rhodobacterales bacterium | reverse complement strand
GGGTCAGCCAGAAGACCGCCTTCTTCCACCTTGGGAACCTGGTCGAATACGGCGAGACGACGCAGATCTTCACCAACCCCAAAGACCCCAGAACCGAATCCTACATCACCGGCCGGATCGGATAAGGAGTGCCAGGCATGAACAGCGCCCACATTGCCACCGCCTTTGATCGTGATCTGGAGTCGACCCAGGCCCTTGTCGTGCGGATGGGCGGGCTGGTCGAGGCCGCCCTTCTGGACGCGGCCGAAGCACTGGAAGCGCGAGACGATGACCTTGCCCAGAGGGTGCGTGTCGGCGATACGGCGATTGACGCACTGGAAGACCAGATCAACAGCGAATGTGCCCGGCTGATTGCCTTGCGCGGCCCCACAGCGGGCGATCTGCGCACGGTGCTGACCGTGATGAAGATCGCCGCTGCGCTGGAGCGGGCAGGGGACTATGCCAAGAACCTTGCCAAGCGCGCGGTTGTGCTTGGCCAGATGCCGCAGGTTCCGGGCGCGGCCGGGTCGATCCGCAGGCTGGCCAAGGCCGTGGTGCAGATGCTGGCCGACGCGCTGGACGCCTATATCCGCCGCGACGTGAAGCTGGCCGAGGATGTGCGGATGCGCGACCGCGACATCGACCAGATGTACAACTCGATCTTCCGCGAGTTCCTGACCCACATGATGGAGGACCCGCGCAACATCGGGCCCTGCATGCACTTGCATTTCATTGCCAAGAACATCGAGCGGGTCGGCGACCATGCAACGGCGGTGGCCGAGCAGGTGATCTATCTGGTCACCGGGTCGTTGCCGGAAGAGGCGCGGCCAAAGGTTGATTCTACCGGCGTCATGAGCGCGAGGGGATAGCGATGGCACGCAGCGGACAGCCAAGGGTGCTTCTGGTCGAGGACGAGCCCGCCCAGCGGACGGTTCTGGCCTACAACCTGGAAGCCGAGGGTTTTGCGGTGACGCAGGCCGACAATGGCGAGGATGCAATGGTCCTGGTCGATGAGGAAGACCCAGATATCATCATCCTGGACTGGATGATGCCGAAGGTCAGCGGCATCGAGGTGTGCCGGAGGCTGAAGATGCGGCCCGACACGCGGGCGATCCCGATCATCATGCTGTCGGCCCGCGCCGAAGAGGTGGACCGGATCCGGGGCCTTGAAACTGGGGCCGATGACTATGTCATCAAGCCCTACTCGGTGCTGGAGTTGATGGCCCGGGCCCGGGCGCAGTTGCGGCGGGTCCGACCCTCGACCGCCGGGGTGGTGCTTGAGCATGAGGACATTCGCCTTGATCCGGAAAGCCACCGGGTCTACCGGGCCGAAAAGGTGCTGAAGCTTGGTCCGACCGAGTTCAAGCTTCTGGTCACGCTGATGGAGCGTCCGGGTCGGGTGTTCAGCCGTGAGCAGCTTCTGGATCTGGTCTGGGGGCGCGACATCTATGTCGATACCCGGACCGTGGATGTGCATGTTGGCCGGTTGCGCAAGTCGCTGATGCAGTTTGGTGGTGGCGATCCGTTGCGCACCGTGCGCGGTGCGGGCTACGCGCTGGGCTAGCGCCTGCCCGACAAAAGTGGGGTCCGGCTTTGCCGAAAGACAGGCAACCAGCAAGGGGCCAGACCATGACTGACGCTTCTATCCGCGTCTGACAGGCCCTTGCCTGCATCGGGCGTCAAGGGAAGTGAGCGCCTGAAGGCGCAAGCCCCATTTCTTGCCTCTGCGCGCGAAGAGCGCGCAACCGGCTTGGTGATTGGGGGCGCTTCGCCCCCCAAACCCCCAGAGGATATTTGAGCAAATGTGAATGGGCCAGTTGCCCGCCCGGTTCAGGCCGTATGGAGCACCGTGTCCAGCGTTGTCAGGAACTGGTCGACATTGCTTGGCGAGAAAGGGAGCGGTGGGCGGATCTTCAGGCTGTCACCCTTCGGGCCGGTAGAGCTGACCAGGATGCGGTTCTCACGCAGCGCATTCACCAGACGCGCGGTGCGGGCCGGATCCGGGCGGCCGTCGGTCAGAATGGTCTGGCCGATGAAAAGACCGGCCGCGCGGGTTTCGCCCAAGGCTTCGTGGCGTTTCGCAAGGGTGCGCAATCCCTCGGCAAAGGTTGCACCCACACTTGCGGCATTCTGCATCAGCCCTTCGTCCCGGATCACGTCCAGAACGGCAAGCCCGACGGCAGCGGCAACGGCATTGCCGCCGAACGTGTTGAAATAGCGAGCTTTCGCGCCGAACTCTGCCACCACCGAGGGTTGCAGCACCAAACCTGCAAGCGGATAGCCATTGCCCATCGGCTTGCCAAGGCTGACCATGTCGGGCGTGACCCCGTGGTGCTGAAACCCCCACATCTGCGCGCCGGTTCGGCCAAAGCCGGGCTGTACTTCATCGGCGATGAAAAGGCCCCCCCTGGCGCGGATCGCTGTCACGGCGGGGGCAAGGAATCCCTTGGGGTCGGGGTAGACGCCGTCAGAGGAAAAGATCGTGTCCACGATCAGGGCGCAGGGTTTCAGGCCTTGTTCCGACATCCGGTCGCAGGCGGCGTTCACGGCGGCTGCAAAGCCCGAGGCGATGCCTTCGGGGTAGTTCGCGCTAGTGGGGGCGGGGACGGGAAAGACGGTCGGCCCGGGGGCGACAGCGGGGCCGATCGACATAGACATCTCGGCCGTGGCGAGTGTCACACCGTGATAGGCGTTGTCGGTGACGATGACCCCGGTGCCCCCGGTGGCGGCGCGGGCGATGCGCAGGGCCAGATCGTTCGCCTCGGACCCGGTGCAAGTGAACATGACCTGGGACAGGGTGGCAGGAAAAAGCGCCAGAAGCCGTTCGGCGTAGGCAAGGATGCCGTCATGCAGATACCGGGTATGGGTGGCAAGGGTGGCGGCTTGCGCGGACATCGCCTGCACCACGCGGGGGTGGCAATGTCCGACCGATGCGACATTGTTGTAGGTATCGAGATAGGCATTGCCGTCGCGGTCGTATAGCCAGACACCCTCGCCCCGCACCAGATGCACGGGGGTTTCGTAAAACAGCCGGTACGCGGGACCAAGAAGCTGCGCGCGGCGGTCGGCAAGGGCTTGATCCTGCGGCGAAAGATGGCCGGAACCCGGGGCATAGGCGTTCAGCATCGTGGTCTGTCGGGTGGTCATCCGTGGGGCCTTTCGCAGGCAGATTGCAACTGGGCGGCAAGGCGGGCGGGTTCGACGCGACCCAGGGCGGCAAGCCCCGTGCGCGACGCGGGGGCGTTGCGCAGGATATAGGGCGCATTCTCGGGATAGCGGGCTGCGCGCCAGGCCGAGATGGTCAGCGTGGTAATCAGCCGGGCGGTCAGAAGGTCGGGAAGCACGGCAATCTCGTCTGCGTGAAGCGGGTTAGTCGCATGATAGCCTGTCACAAGCGGCATCAGAAGGCCGAGGGGTGCTTCCGGGTCGATCAGGTAGGACCCCGCGACAGCAAGATCGCAGATGCGATGGCTGAGGGTCATGTCGCCGAAGTCAAGTATCCCGGTCAGCACGTCGGGACGCGCCGGGTCGGCCAGCAGGTTGTGCGGGTTGAAATCGCCGTGAATCACCTGCCGGGGCAGGCGCGCAAGGGCCGGGGCGATGTGGCTGTCGAACCGGCGCAGGTAGGCAGCAGCCTGGGGTTGCAGGTCAGTGGGCAGCGACGGGATGAGGGGGGCAAGGCCGGCCGCGTTGCGGATGTCCCACAGCAGGGGGTGATCGGTGGCCGGGTGGTGGTACGTGGAAAGGGTGGCGTCCAGGCGGCCAAGCGCCCGGCCGATTGCGGTGGACAGGCCGGGGCTGCGCGGCAACAGGGCAAGGGGGATGCCTTCGCACCATGTCAGAAGGCGCAGCGCGCCGTCGGGCGTGGAGATGATCGTGCGGCCATCGCGGGCCGCAACCACGCGGGGAGCGGGCAGGTCTGGCGCGGTGGCCTCAACATGCAAAAGGGCAAGGGTCTGCGCTTCGGTCAGGGCGGGGTCTTCGGCTGAATTGGCCAGTTTGAGGACAAAGCTGCCATTCTGCGTGTCCAGCCGATGGTTCTGGTCGCGTTCGGATGTCAGCGAGGTCAGACTGCCCGTAACGCCCCAATACGTCCTGGCAAGGCTGGCAAGCTTCGCCGCTTCAAGCTGCGGCGAAGGCAGGCTGAGAAGGTGTCCGGCAGAGGCGATGGTCATGGGCATGGGCTCCGGCGCACAGGATAGCGGCTGCGGCGCGGGGGGGAAGCGGAAACATCGCTTCGGGGCGGCTTGACAATACCTAGTAAAATACTCAGGATAAAAGCCATCAACCCAGCCAGCCCCCATGGTGGCGCGCCCGGTCTTCATTCAATCCGGCGGAGATCTCCATGACGGACCCAAAGACGCGCCCGCAAGCCGAAGTCCTGAACCTTCTGGTCAATGCTGTGACCGGGCTTTTCCCTGGCCCGGTGCTGGAAGCGCTGATTGCGCGGCTGGAGGCAGGGAAATGAACGCCCAGATCGACCAATGGCTGACCGCTGACGCGACACCTGTGCATGAGGCGCGCGTGCTGACCGAAGGCGGCAGTCTGGCGCGCATTCTGCTGGACGGGCAGGTCTATGCCTTGCGCATCACCCGCGCGGGCAAGCTGATCCTGACGAAGTAGCGGACGCGCCCCGGCAGGGGTCAGCCCCCGGTATGGCTCATGTGGCGGGTGATCTGTCCGGCCACGCCCTGACGGGAATAGTCGAAGTCGTGACCCTTCGGCTTGCGCGCGATGGCGGCGCGGATGGCGCGTTCCAGAACCGCGTCATCGGTGGTGGCGCGCAAGGGTGCGCGCAGGTCGGCCATGTCTTCCTGCCCAAGGCACATGTAAAGCTGCCCGGTGCAGGTCAGCCGAACGCGGTTGCAGCTTTCGCAGAAATTGTGGGTCAGGGGCGTGATGAAGCCCAGCTTCTGGCCGGTTTCCTCGATCCGGACATAGCGTGCGGGGCCGCCGGTCCGTTCGGCAAGGTCGGTCAGGGCATGGCGTTCGGCAACACGGGCGCGCAGGTCCTTCAGCGGCCAGTACTGGTCAAGCCGACCTGCGGTCATGTCTTCGCCCATCGGCATGACCTCGATGAAGGTCAGGTCATGGCCCTGTGCCGCACACCAGTCGAGCAGGGAAAACAGCTCATCCTCGTTGAAACCCTTGAGTGCGACGGCGTTGATCTTGACCTTGAGGCCGGCAGCCTTTGCGGCCGCGATGCCGTCAAGCACCTGCGCAAGCCGCCCCCAGCGGGTGATCTCGGCGAATTTCGCCGGATCCAGCGTATCCAGGCTGACGTTGACCCGCCGGATGCCAAGATCCGCCAGCGGTGCGGCGAACTTTGCCAGTTGGCTGCCGTTGGTGGTCAGGGTCAGCTCTTTCAGCGCCCCGGTGGCAAGGTGTCGCGACATCGCCTGAAAGAAGGTAAGGATGCCTTTGCGGACCAGCGGTTCCCCCCCGGTGACGCGCAGCTTTTGCACGCCAAGCCGGATGAAGGCCGAGGCAAGGCGGTCCAGTTCCTCAAGACTTAAAAGATCGGCCTTGGGCAGGAAGGTCATGTGTTCCGACATGCAGTAGGTGCAGCGGAAATCGCAACGGTCGGTGACCGAGACGCGCAGATAGCTGATCGCGCGGGCGAAGGGGTCGACAAGCGGTTCCATGCACGGAAACGTAGGGTGGGGCCGGTTGTGGCACAAGGCGGAAAGCGGTATTCGCAGGGTTGTGTGCACAAGATAGGCCAGGTCGATGAAAACAGCCCTGATCATCCCAAGTCTGGTTCTGGCACTGTCGGGTTGTGCGGTGCTTCAGAAAGACGGGGTCGCGTCCGTGACCGGGCCAGCAGAGGCGCAACCTGCAACCGAGATGGTCGCCGCTGCGGCCACGACAGCGCTTGGGGCGCGGGCGGTAAGCGCTGAATCACTGGACACGACCACACCCGCCGAAAGGCAGGCAGCGCTGGCTGCCCCGGCCAGCGGTGCGGAAAGCCAGCTAGGCCGCGTCGTCGTGGCGTTGGGGCCGCCTGCCGAACAGGGACTTTGGCTTTCCTCTGCCCTGGTGACGGCGGCCGCACAGGGCAGAATCGAAACGGCGACCGGGCAAAGCCTGGTGCTGGAGTTGCGCCCCGGCAAAGGCGGGGCACTGCTTTCGCTGGCGGCGTTCCAGGCACTGGGGCTTTCCCTGACAGACTTGCCAGAAGTGACGGTTTTCGCGCAATAGAGCGGCAACCTTCCGCCACCATCTTTCCCTGCAGTCAAGTCACCCCGGCGCCATCGCCGCCCGGACCCGTCTGTCCGGACATCGGGGCCCTTTGCTGCGACAGATGGCGTGCGGCTTCTGTCCGGGCGAAAGGCCTGAGCCGAGGGCCATGGTCCTTGATAAAGGCGCGCGCGCGTGGCGTGTCATGTCGCGACAGGTCACGGACCCACCAGGCAATGGCCTTCTGGATGAACCAGTCAGGGTCAGCGGCAAGCGTTGCACACCAGCCCAGGACCCGGTCACGGACGGCAAGGTCGGCTGGCTTGGGAAAGTTCTGCTTGGTCCAGGGCAGCGTCATCACCAATGCCGCCCGCCGGGTCCACATGTGAGGTGAGGATATCCAGGCCTCGACCGTCGCAAGCCGGGCGGGGTCTGCGACCAGCCGCTTTTGCCCCGCAATGCTGGCATGATCCGCGATGGCCCATGCGTCAAAGTCGGGCACCCAGGACTGGATCAGCGCCCAGGCGGCATCGTCGGGGCGGAGTCGCGCCTGGGTCAGCAGCTTTGCCGCCGCTACCCGGGCTTCGTGGATATCGGTTGTCCAAAGACTGGCCGCCAGCGCAAGCCGGTCGTCCAGCGTCAGGTCCGCTCGCCAGCGGTCGGTCAACACCTCGATGGCCGGGACAGGGACGCCCAGATAGGCACGCGTGGCCTTGTGGTAGGCGGCCATCCCGGCGGCCTTCGCGGGGTCGGCGAGGGCCTGAAGCTCGTCCAGCGGGGTCATTGGCTATTCCACCGTGACCGATTTTGCCAGGTTTCGGGGCTGGTCCACGTCGGTGCCCTTGGCGAGGCGGTGTGGTAGGCCAGAAGCTGCGCGGGGACGGCATACAGGATCGGGGCCCAAAGCGGATCGACGGTCGGCAGGGTGAGGGTCTTCCAGGTTCCGTGGCCGGCAGTTTCGACACCCGCCGCATCCGACAGCAGCAGGACCTTGCCGTTTCGGGCAAGAACCTCTTGCATGTTCGACACGGTCTTGTCGAAAAGCGCATCCTTCGGGGCCAGGACAATCACTGGCACGGCATCGTCGATCAGGGCGATGGGGCCGTGCTTCAACTCGCCCGACGCATAGCCTTCGGCGTGGATGTAGCTGATTTCCTTCAGCTTCAGCGCACCTTCCAGGGCCAGCGGGAACATGGCACCCCGGCCAAGGAAAAGGATGTCCTGCGCGCGGGCCAGATCCTCGGCGATCCGGGCGATGGGGTCGGAAAGGGCGAGTGCGGCGTTCATCAGTCCCGGTAGGGCGCGCAAGGTTTCCAGCCGGTCCCTCAGCGTGGCAGCGTCGATCCGCCCGCGGTCCTGCGCGGCCTTCAGGGCCATCAGCGCCAAGAGGGTCAACTGACAGGTGAACGCCTTGGTCGATGCGACGCCGACCTCGACACCGGCCATGATCGGCAGCGCAAGGTCGCTTTCGCGGGCGATCGACGAGGTGGGCACGTTGATGACGGCGACAACCTTGGCAACGTTGTCTTTCACATGGCGAAGGGCGGCAAGGGTGTCGGCCGTCTCGCCCGACTGGGATACGAAAATCGCCATCGAGGCGGGGGAAAGGACCGGGTCGCGATAGCGGAATTCGGACGCGATGTCGATGTCGGCGGGCAGCCCTGCTATCTGCTCGAACCAGTATTTCGCGACGTGGCAGGCATAGGAAGCGGTGCCGCAAGCAACGAGCGTCACCCGGTCTATGGTCGTGAAATCAAGGGCTTCCGGCAGTTCCAGCGTGCCCTTGGAAGACGTGTAGTGCTTCAGCGCATCGGCGATGACCACGGGCTGTTCCGCGATCTCCTTGGCCATGAAATGCTTGTAACCGGCCTTTTCGATGCGGGCACTGTCCAGCCGCACCCGGGTCTCGGCGCGGTTGGCAAGGCGGTCGTGGCCGTCGAAGATCTGTGCCCCGGCGCGGGTGATGACGGCCCAGTCGCCTTCCTCCAGATAGGTGATCCGGTCGGTCATGGGCGCAAGCGCGATGGCGTCGGAACCGACGAACATCTCGCCCGACCCATGGCCGATGGCAAGGGGGCTGCCCTGACGGGCGGCGATCATCAGGTCTTCCTCGCCGTCGAACAGAAAGCACAGCGCAAAGGCACCCTGCAGGCGTTTCAGGGTCGCGCGGGCGGCCTCGACCGGGGTGGCACCACGGTCGATCTCGCGCCGGGCCAGCAGGGCTATGGTCTCGGTGTCGGTGTCGGATTCCTGGGCATAGCCATCAGCGGCAAGTTCGGACCGCAAGTCGCGGAAGTTCTCGATGATGCCGTTGTGGACGACAGCAACCTTGCCCGCGCGGTGCGGGTGGGCGTTGGTGACGGTGGCCGCCCCATGCGTGGCCCAGCGGGTGTGGCCGATCCCGGACTTGCCGGCGAGGGGGTCGTGAACCAGAAGGTCGGAGAGATTTACCAGCTTGCCCACCGCTCGGCGCCGGTCAAGGCGGCCTTTGTGGACCGTTGCGATCCCGGCGCTGTCATAGCCGCGATATTCCAGCCGTTTCAGCGCCTCTACCAGCAGGGGCGCCGCCTCATGGTTTCCAAGGACCCCGACAATACCGCACATTATTCTTGCCCTTTTGCCATGGATGCCTTGATGGCCTTTAACTTTTCGAACATTCGCGTCGCAAGGCCCGGTTTCGTGACCTGCCTGGCGCGGCCGATGGCCACGGCCCCGGCTGGCACGTTTTCGGTGATGACAGACCCGCTGGCGGTCAGCGCGCCGTCGCCCACGGTCACCGGGGCCACCAGCATGGTGTCCGATCCGATGAAGGCGCGCTTGCCGATGGTGGTGCGGTGCTTCATCACGCCGTCGTAGTTGCAGGTGACGGTGCCCGCGCCGATGTTGGTGAACTCGCCGATATCCGCGTCGCCGATATAGGTCAGGTGGCCAACCTTGACGCCCTCGTCAAGGATCGAGTTCTTGATCTCGACGAAGTTGCCGACATGGACATCCTCGGCCAGTTCGGTGCCCGGGCGCAGCCTTGCAAAGGGGCCGACGGTGGCACCCCGGCTGATGTGACAGCCTTCAAGGTGGCAGAACCCCTTGATCTCGGCGCCGGATTCAACAGTCACGCCGGGGCCGAACAGGACGTTCGGGCCAATGATCGCGTCCCGTCCGACATGGGTATCCAGCGCGAAGAACACGGTCTTCGGGGCGGTCAGGGTGACACCGTTCTCCAACGCGTCGGCCCGTGCGCGGGACTGGAAGGCGGCCTCGGCCTCGGCCAGCTGGGCACGGGTGTTGACGCCCAGCGTCTCGGCCTCGTCACACAGGACGACGCCGGCGGTCAGACCGCGCTTGCGGGCAAGCGTCACGACATCGGGCAGGTAGTATTCCTGCGCCGCATTGTCGTTCCCCACCTCGGCGACCAGCGAGAAAAGCGTTGCTGCATCTGCGCAAAGAACGCCAGAGTTGCAAAGGGTTATGCTGCGTTCTTAGGGGCTTGCATCCTTGAACTCACGGATCGCATTAAGATCGTCGCCGTCCATGATCAGGCGGCCATAGCGGCCGGGATCCTTGGCGTGAAAGCCAAGGACGACGACACCATGCCGCTGGCGCGCATCCAGCATGGCGCGCAGGGTGTCCTCACGGATCAGGGGGGTGTCGGCGTAAAGGATGATCGCCTCGCCAGCAGCATCGGCAAGAAGGGGTGCTGCCTGCGCAACGGCATGGGCGGTGCCAAGCT
>JAPLPF010000181.1:0-5950 GCA_026400325.1 Rhodobacterales bacterium | reverse complement strand
CCGCGACCAAAGCACTTCCATGGCCCGTCACCACAACAATGCGAGCGGGCTCAAGGCTTTGCGCGGCGGCCAGCGCGTGATGCAGCATGGGCGCCGCGGCCACATGGTGAAGGACCTTCGGCACGTCGGAGTTCATCCGCGTGCCCTGACCCGCCGCCAGAACGATCACCGAGACTGGCGCTGAAGCTGGCCCCGAGACTGGCCCCGAGACTGGCCCCGAATATGGCCCCGAATATGGCTCTGACTCCTGCATTCTGCCCCTTTCCTTATTGTTGCGCCCGTTTTACCCCCCTTGGGCGGGGTGGCAAGGGGCTTCCCCTTCACGCCACATTACAGGATTGCCACCGATGCGGACTGTCGTCTTCGATCTGGACGGGACCCTCGCCGATACCTCGGCCGATCTTCTGGCGGCGGCGAACGCCTGTTTTCCAATGCCGATGCTGGGGCCGGAGGATGCGTTGACGGCGTTTCACGGCGGCCGGGCAATGCTGCGGCTGGGGTTCACGCGGCAGGGGCTGGCCTGGTCCGAGGCCGATGTGGATGCGGGCTATCCGGTGCTGCTCGAGGCCTACCGCGGTGCAATCGCCACGCACACGCAGCTTTACCCCGGCGCGATGGAGGCGGTTGAAGCGCTGAAGCGCGAGGGCTTTGCGGTGTCGATCTGCACCAACAAGCCCGAGGCTTTGGCCGAGTTACTGTTGCGCGCGCTTGGAGTGCGTGACGCCTTTGCCGCTTTGGTTGGTGCCGACACCTTGCCGGTCAGAAAGCCCGACCCGGCGCCATTCAGGGCCGCTGTGGAACGGGCAGGCGGCATCGTCGCGCGGTCGATGCTGGTGGGCGACACCGAGACGGACGCGAAAACAGGCATTGCGGCGGGTGTGCCGGTGGCCCTGGTGACATTCGGACCCGAGGGGCGCGGGGTGGAACGCTTTCAACCGGCGGCGCTGCTGGACCGGTTCGAGGACCTGTCGGGCCTGGCGGAACGCCTGTTGCGCTGACCCTTAGGGTGGACTGGAGGGTTTCACACCCTCCAGACCTCCCGTGGGATATTTGTGCAAATGTGAAAGCGCAATTTTAGGCAAGTTTTATGCGTTCTGGTGCGGTGCGTGGGGCTGGGGCTGCCCGGTTTGACAGTCCAGGGGCGTGACCCTAGGGTCCGAGCAATGACCGACAGCGCCATCCCCACAGGCATCGTCAGCCGCCATGCGGTGACATTCGTGCTGATCACCGTGTTTCTGGACATGGTGGGTTTTGGCCTGATCATGCCGGTGCTGCCCAAGCTTATCGAAGAGATCGGGCAGATGGATCTGGCGGACGCGGCCTGGGTCGGTGGCTGGATGTTTGCGGCGTTTTCAGTGGCGCAGTTCGCCCTTTCGCCGCTGGTCGGCAACCTGAGCGACCGTTTCGGCCGCCGTCCGCTGCTGCTGCTGGCGATCTTCGGGCTGGGGGCGGACTATCTCTTTTCAGCGCTGGCACCGACGATCTTCTGGCTGTTCGTTGGCCGCCTGATCGCCGGGGCCTGCGGGTCGTCTTATGTGATCGCGAACGCCTATATCGCCGATGTGACCGCGCCCGAAGACCGGGCGCGTGCCTTCGGGCTGGTCGGGGCTGCCTTTGGCGTGGGGTTCGTGCTTGGCCCGGCCATCGGCGGTGTTCTGGGCGAGTTTGGATCACGGGTGCCGTTCTTTGTGGCGGCGGCGATCTCGGTTCTCAACCTGATTTATGGGTGGTTCGTCCTGCCCGAGACGCTTGCCCCGGACAAGCGCCGGGCCTTCGAGTGGCGACGGTCGAACCCGTTCGGCGCGCTGAAGGTCTTTGCCCGCTATGGCAGTGTCTTGCCGCTTTGCGCGATCCTGGGCGTCTATTTCCTTGCCAGCGCGGTCTATCCGGCGATCTGGGCGTTCTGGGGAATGGCCAAGTTCGGATGGTCGGAAGGGGTGGTCGGATTGACGCTGGCGGCCTTCGGGTTGATCACGGCAGTCTTTCAGGGCTTTGTCACCGGCCCTGCCGTGGCGCGTTATGGCGAATGGCGGGTCTGCCTGTTTGGCCTGATGATCGCCATTGTCGTGGCGATCGGCTATGGTCTTGCGGGTTCGCTGGTGGCTGTGCTTGTCCTTTTGGTGGTGCATGGGCCCGAAGGGTTTGTGCATCCGATGCTGGTGGCGATGATGTCGAAGGCGGTGCCCGAGGATGCGCAGGGCGAATTGCAGGGCGGCATCTCGGCGGTGATGAACCTTGCGATGTTGTTCGGCACCGTTACCTTTGCGCAGGTGTTCAGCATTTTCATGCAGGAGGATGCCGCCTTTCGCACCCCCGACGCGCCGTTCTTTCTTGCGGCGGGCCTGCTGGTTCTGGCACTTCTGTTGTTTGTCAAGATCGTCAAGCGCCCGGTGGAGGGATGATGGACCGCTTTACCGGAAGTTTCACCCAGCAGGAGCCGATCCCCGAAGCCGGGATCGAAGCCGCTTTGGCGGTCCTGCGGCACGGGCGGCTGCACCGCTACAACGTGGCCCCGGACGAAGTGGCCGAGACCGCCTTGCTGGAGGAGGAGTTTGCCGCCTTCACCGGGGCGAAGTACTGCCTTGGTCTGGCCTCGGGCGGGGCGGCGATGGCTTGCGCCTTGCGGGCGCTTCAGGTGCATCCCGGTGATCCGGTCCTGTCCAATGCCTTCACGCTGGCACCGGTTCCGGGGGCCATCGCCAGCCTTGGCGCGCGGCCGGTGTTCGTCGAGGTGACGGACGACCTGACCATCGACCTTGCGCATCTGGAGGCGCAGGCCCGGGCAACCGGGGCGCGGGTGCTGCTGCTGAGCCACATGCGCGGGCATGTCTGTGACATGGATGCCCTGATGGCGCTTTGCGACCGGCTGGGTCTGCGGGTGATCGAGGATTGCGCCCACACGATGGGGGCGAAGTGGAAAGGCGTGCCTTCTGGAAGGCACGGAGCAATCGGATGCTATTCCACGCAGACTTACAAACACATGAATTCGGGCGAGGGCGGGTTTCTGGTNNNNTTTCTGGTGACCGACGATCCGGACCTTGCGGCGCGGGCGGTGCTTTTGTCGGGGTCCTACATGCTGTACGCCCGCCATCGCGCCGCACCGGGGCCCGAGGTGTTCGAGGCGCTGAAGCTGGATATTCCCAACGTCTCCAGCCGGATGGACAATCTGCGCGCGGCGATCCTGCGGCCGCAGATCGGGATGCTGGACGACCGCCGCGCGCGCTGGCGGGCCCTGTATCAAGGCATGGAAACCGGCCTTTCGGGCGTGCCGGGGGTCAGGCTGATCCCGCGCCCGCAACATGAGGATTACATGGGGTCAAGCTTTCAGTTCCTTTTGCCGGGATGGGGTCCGGCACAGGTCGCAAGCCTTGTCGCCGGGGCGGCGGCGCGCGGGGTGGAACTGAAATGGTTCGGGGCCGAGGGTCCGCAGGGATTTACCAGCCGCTACAGCCACTGGCGCTATGCCGCATCAGACCCGTTGCCGCAGACCGACCGGGTGCTTGCAGGGCTGATCGACATGCGCCTGCCCCTGACCTTCGTGCCCGAGGATGTGGCGGTGATTTCCCGCATCATCGCCGAGGAAGTTGCCGCAGCGGCCCTGGCCAAGCATGTGCCCAAGGTCGCCGCCTCGGCGGCAGACTGACCTGATGGCCCGCAGGGGATCGGTCGTGCCGCTAAGCCGGGATTACCGCCGTCCACCGCGCTGGGGCATGGGGCTGCCGCCACGCAAGCCGCCGGGTCTGCTGGTTCGCCTGCTGCGCCGGGTGCTGAACCCGCTTTTCTATCTCAAGGCCGTGATGATTGTGGCCGGGATCGGCCTCTTTGCCCTACCCTTCGGCCTTGACGTGGCAAGCGGCGCTATGCACCCCGTTTCCCGCGCCGAAGGCGATTGCCGGATCGTGGCTGTCCTTGACGGCGACACAGTCACTATGGCCTGCCCCGACCTTGGGGTGTTTCGCGCAAGGCTGCTGGGGCTGGACGCACCAGAAAAATATTCGCCACGCTGCGCCGCGGAACTCGTCGCCGCCGAAGAGGCAACCTGGGCCTTGCGCGGCCTCTTGCTGCACGCGGGCACGCTGACTGTCACCATTGATGGCGTGGACCGCTATGGCCGCAGACTGGCACGGCTGGAAGTCGACGGTGTGGATGTCGCCACGCCGATGATCCGCGACGGACACGCCCGTCGCTATGGCGGGGGCCTGCGGGGCACCTGGTGCTGACACCCAAGACTGCGCACCGTCAGGCAGCAGGGGGGGGCAGCCAGGCCGGGCGCGGGATTACGGCATCAGGTTATTGCGCGTAAGGCGACGTGCCGCCAAGGCTGTCGTTGGTATGGTCGATCAGCACCTTGCACAGGCAGGCCACATCGCTGCAGGCGTCCCGGGTGGCAAGAAAGCTTTCATCTCGGACCGGGTCTTCAAGGTCGACCATGAGCCCGGTCGCGTTCTCAAGCGCATAGACCCAGGCCAGGTCGTCCAGCCGTCCCATCCGCCACAGATCGTCTTGTGACGCCGCGGCCGCATCACACATCAGGCGATGGACCGGCAGCGTCGGAAGGTCGCAGCTGATGTCGGACGTGACCGCCCCGTAGGAGGGTTCCAGATCTTCGATGCGGAACTCCATCGCGGCAACATCAATGTCGCAGGTTGCGGCGTGCAGGGGCTGCACGGCCAGCATCAAAAGGCAGAACGAGATGGGTCGGTGCATGGCCTCTCCTTGGCAAAGCTGGACCAAAGCCGGCAGTCGGTGGTCTGCGGGCCTGACCTGGCCTGCAATAGAAGGCGTTTGTTCGAGATGCTGGTCAAGGTGGGGATACCTGCCCTTGGGGCCTGCGACGATGCTTCGCACGCCCTGCGGAAATTCAGGGCAATCGGCATTGGCCCGACGGATCCTGGCGTTTGAAGGGCCGGATTTTAACCCCGGCTTTGGTTGACCCCGCCCGGGGGGCAGAGTAAACGGACTGAAAGTCGAAGCGGGCAACCAGAAGTCCGCGCGCTCGCCCGTCGCCAGCTGCAAGGAGCCCCTCGTGGATCTGCTTTTGCGAGAGTATCTTCCCATACTCATCCTCATGGCCATCGCTGTGGGTCTGGGCCTTGTCCTGATCCTGGCTGCCGCAGTGCTGGCAGTGCGCAACCCGGACCCCGAAAAGGTCAGCGCCTATGAATGCGGGTTCAACGCCTTTGACGACGCGCGGATGAAGTTCGACGTGCGGTTCTACCTGGTCTCGATCCTTTTCATCATCTTCGACCTTGAAATTGCGTTCCTGTTCCCCTGGGCTGTCGCTTTCGGCGAAATCAGCATGGCCGCCTTCTGGTCGATGATGCTGTTTCTGGCCGTGCTGACGGTCGGCTTTGCCTATGAATGGAAGAAGGGGGCCCTGGAATGGGAGTGATGACCGGAAACGCCGTGGGGGCCGATCACGACACCACGGTGCAGGCCCTGAACCGCGATCTGCAGGACAAGGGGTTCCTTCTCACCTCGACCGAGGACATCATCAACTGGGCGCGCATCGGGTCGTTGCACTGGATGACCTTCGGGCTGGCCTGCTGCGCGGTCGAGATGATGCACACCTCGATGCCGCGCTATGATCTGGAACGCTTTGGCACCGCCCCGCGCGCCAGTCCGCGCCAGTCGGACCTGATGATCGTCGCGGGCACGCTGACCAACAAGATGGCTCCGGCGCTGCGCAAGGTCTACGACCAGATGCCCGAGCCGCGCTATGTGATCTCGATGGGGTCCTGTGCGAACGGGGGCGGCTACTACCACTACAGCTATTCGGTGGTGCGCGGCTGTGACCGGATCGTCCCGGTCGACATCTATGTTCCCGGCTGCCCGCCCACGGCCGAGGCGCTTTTGTACGGTATCCTGCAGCTGCAGCGGAAGATCCGCCGCACCGGCACCCTGGTGCGGTAGACCCATGTCCGAAGCCCTGCAGGAACTGGCCGCCATC
>JAPLPF010000131.1 GCA_026400325.1 Rhodobacterales bacterium | reverse complement strand
GGTTCCGGCGACGGTCACCCGGAACCCCGCCCCCGTCAGGACCGAACGGTACACCATCTGCAGCGACAGCGTATCCTCGATCAGCAGGATCGCCGCGCCGGGCGGGGCGGGCCTTTTCATTGCGGCCCCTGCAGACTGGCGGCTTGCGCCCTGACCACGGCCAGCAAAGCGGAAAGGTCGCAGCCAAGATCATCTAGCAGCCGGTCCGTCGCCGCTGCGTCGCCCCGGGAAACTGCATTCAAGTGTTCGGCAAGCGATTGCAGCGACACCGCGCCCACCGATCCGGAAAGCGAGATCAACACATGACTTGCCTCGCGCAGGGTGGCCCAGTCCCTGGTCGCGGCCGCGCGCGTGATCGCATCACCGCAACCGGACAGGTCTTGCGCAAGCTGGGTCAGGAAGGCGGCGACTTCACTTGGGCCGATCAGGTCAAGAAGCCGCTGAAAGCGGTCGCGGTCGAACCGGCGGACGGCGGAGGAACTTTGCATAATGCAAAGATTGCCCGATGAGACCGTGCCTGTCCAGTGCCATCGCCCGGGCCGGTGGTCAGGCCTTCGCCAGCCCCATCGACCGGAGCTGGCCGTCGGCGATCTTGACCATCGTGCCGCGTAGGATCTTGCCTGACCGCGTCTTCGGCAGCCGGTCCACCACCACCGCGCGCTTGAAATCGGCGACCGGGCCGATCTTGTCGCGCATCAGGGCGACGCATTCGCGGACCACGTCTGCCGGATCGCGGCCTGCCCCCTTGTTCAGGCAGAGAAACCCAAGCGGCGACTGGCCCTTGAGATCATCCGCCACCCCGATTACCGCGCATTCGGCCACATCCCTGTGGGCGGCCAGCACCTCTTCCATCGCGCCGGTCGAAAGGCGGTGGCCCGCGACGTTGATGACGTCATCGGTGCGGGCCATGATGTAGAGGTAGCCGTCGGTGTCGATGTAGCCGGCATCTCCGGTCTCGTAGTAGCCCGGGAAGTGGTTCAGATAGCTTTTGCAGAAGCGGTCCTCTGCGTTCCAGAGGGTGGGCAGCGTGCCGGGCGGCAGCGGCAGCCTGATCGCGATGGCCCCCAGCGTGCCGGGGCTGACCGGGTGGCCGCCTTCGTCCAGCACCTGCACGTCATAGCCCGGCATCGCCACGGTGGGGCTTCCGATCTTGACCGGCAGGTGTTCGATTCCAAGGGGGTTCGCCGCGATGGCATAGCCGGTTTCAGTCTGCCACCAGTGGTCGATGACCGGAACCTTGAGGTGGGTTTGCGCCCAGTGGATCGTGTCAGGGTCGGCGCGCTCGCCCGCAAGATACAACGCCTGCAGATCGGGAAGCCCGGGAACAAGCTTGCCGTCCGGGTCCTCTCGCTTGATCGCGCGCAGGGCGGTCGGGGCGGTGAAAAAGCTTTTCACCCTGTGTTCGGCGATCACGCGCCAGAAGGCGGCTGCGTCGGGGGTGCCGACAGGTTTGCCTTCGTAGACGACGGTTGTGCAGCCCGCGATCAGGGGGCCATAGCAGATGTAGCTGTGGCCGACGACCCAGCCGACATCGCTGGCGGCCCAGAACACATCGCCATGCCCGACGTTGTAGATCGCCCGCATCGTCCAGTTCAGCGCGACAAGGTGCCCGGCGGTGGGCCGCACGACACCTTTCGGCGCGCCGGTCGTGCCGGAGGTATACAGAATATAGGCCGGGTGGTTGCCTTCGACCGGCACACAGTCGGCTGGGGTCACGCCGTACTGGAACTCATGCCACGCGACATCGCGGCCGGGGGTCAGCTTTGCCACCTCTTGCTCGCGCTGGAAGATCACGCAGAAATCGGGCTTGTGGTCGGCCATGTCGATGGCGGCATCGACCAGGGGCTTGTAGTGGACAACCCTTGTGGGTTCGATCCCGCAAGATGCCGCGATGATGGCCTTCGGGGTGCAGTCGTCGATGCGGACGGCAAGTTCGTTGGCCGCGAAGCCACCAAAGACGACGGAGTGGATCGCGCCAAGCCGGGCGCAAGCGAGCATCGCCTCCAGCGCTTCGGGGACCATCGGCATGTAGATGATGACGCGGTCGCCCTTTGCGATGCCCTTGGCCTTGAGCGCCCCGGCAAGGCGGGCGACGCGGTCCTGCAACTCGGCGTAGGTGATGACGTGGCGGGTCGCCGTGACGGGGCTGTCGTGGATGATGGCGGGCTGCTTGCCGCGCCCGGCGATGACGTGGCGGTCGACGGCGTTCCAGCAGGTGTTGACGGTTGCGCCAGTGAACCATTCGTACAGGGGGGCGCGGCTGTCATCCAGTGCGCGGGTGGGTGGCGTCACCCAGTCGATGCCGCCGGCGGCGGAAAGCCAGAACCCCTCCGGGTCCTGTTGCCACTGGCCGTAAACCTGCGCATAGCCCATCGCGATCTCCCCCCGCTGATGCTGCCCTTGCGGCATGTGGTATGCGATGGGATGCCAGTCGCGCAACGGTGTTACCGGTAGCGGGTTGCGAGAATTTGCAGAATTTGCCGGGTATTAGGGCGAAATTTTGCAAATCTTCCACGCTGACAGGATCGAGCGCGCCAAACTTGCCAACTTTGCAAAGAAGTCGTGTCAGTTTGGGGTGCGCCCCGGTCCGACAATGTGTCGCACGAGCACTCCAACTGCGGCACCAGTTGCGATAAAGAAGGTGGAGTCGAGCGCGAGCATCTTCCAGCCAAAGGGTGTAAGGATCCCGTCGATCTCGCGGCCCGTCCAGAAGTTGAACGTTGGGTCTTGGGAGATCCGATAGCCATTCAGTCGCCCGATGAGGATGGAGATGGCCGCAATGATTGCTGCAATGCCCGCTCCCCCGAACGCAGCTTTCGCCCGGCTGACTGGCTTACGCATCATGAGCAAGAGAATTGGCCGGGCTATCAGCCAACTGGCAAGGAAAGCAATCGGCAGGCCGACAACTGCGAAAAGTAGCAGCCAGAAGAATGCCAGTACGATGCTGTCCAAGCCTGACAAAGAGTAAACGCTATAGATAAGCCAGCCAAGAAACGCGCCGACGTTCGTTGCGTAATTGACCTCGTCCCGGCCATAGGGCTGGTTCGGCGCTTCACCCATAATGCGCAACCGGCGTCCCGGCGATAGCGGACATGTTCAGCAGCCCCCGCGCGGTGATTGCGGGCGTTACCACATGCGCCTTGTTGCCCATGCCCATCAGGAGCGGCCCGACCTCCAGGCCCCCCGCCTTGACCTTGAGGATGTTGCGGACGCCCGACGCGACCTCGCTTGAGGCAAAGACCAGCACGTTTGCAGCCCCTTCGTAACGCGAGTTCGGCAGCAGACGGTCGCGGATGGTCTGGTCAAGGGCCGCATCGAGGTTCATCTCGCCCTCATAGGCAAAGTCGGGCTCGCGGTGGTCCAGCAGTTCCAGCGCGTCGCGCATCCGGCGCGCGCTGGCGTTGTCGATATTGCCGAACTGGCTTTGGGTGCAAAGCGCGATCTTCGGCGTCACCCCAAAGCGGCGGACATGGCGGGCCGCGCCGATCACGGTCTGCATGATCTGCTCGGGGCTGGGTTCGGAATGGACATGGGTATCGGCGATGAAAAGGGGGCCGTCTTCCAGGATCATCAGCGACAGCGCCGCCACGGGATGCAGCCCGCCGCGTGCCAGGATCTGGCGGACGTAGCCGAGGTGCCAGTTGAACTGGCCGAAGGTGCCGCAGATCATGCTGTCGGCCTCGTCCCGGTGGACCATGATTGCGGCGATGGCGGTAGAATTGGTGCGCATCACGGCGCGGGCGATGTCCGGCGTGACGCCGCGCCGCGCCATGAGGTCGTGGTAGGTGCCCCAGTAGTCGCGGTAACGGTGGTCGTTTTCCGGGTTCACGAGGTGGAAGTCCTTGCCGGGGCGGATCGGCAGGCCGGCGCGTTCGCAGCGCGCCTCGACCACCTCGGGGCGGCCGATCAGGATCGGCAGGTCGTTGGTTTCCTCCAGCATCGCGTTGGCGGTGCGCAACACGCGCTCATCCTCGCCTTCGGCAAAGACGATGCGGCGGCTGGCCATCTTCGACGCTTCGAACACCGGGCGCATGATCAGGGCGGATTTGAAGACCGAGCCGTCGAGGTTGCGCTTGTAGGCCTCAAGGTCGGCGATAGGGCGTGCAGCGACGCCGGTTTCCATGGCGGCCTTGGCGACGGCGCTGGCGACGACGCCGATCAGGCGGGGGTCGAAGGGCTTTGGGATCAGGTAGTCGGGGCCGAAGGACAGCGTCTCACCCCGGTAGGCGGCGGCGGCCTCGGCTGAGGTGGTGGCGCGGGCGAGGGCGGCGATACCTTCGATGCAGGCGATTTCCATCGCGTCGTTGATCTCGGTCGCGCCGACGTCAAGGGCACCCCGGAAAATGAAGGGGAAGCAGAGGACGTTGTTGACCTGGTTCGGGAAATCGCTGCGGCCGGTGGCGATGATGGCGGTCGGGGCCACCTCACGCACGGCGTCGGGCAGGATTTCTGGCGTCGGATTTGCCAGCGCAAAGACGATGGGGTGAGGGGCCATCGCCTTTACCATGTCTTGCGTAAGGACGCCGGGGCCGGAGAGGCCAAGGAAAAGGTCGGCGCCAGCAATGACATCGGCAAGGGTGGCGGGGGTGCTGCCTTGGGCAAAGTTTTCCTTCTGCGGGGTCATCTGTGCGGCGCGACCGCTGTAGACCAGTCCCTCAAGGTCACAAAGCCAGACGTTTTCGCGCCGGACACCCAGTTTCACCAGCATTTCAAGGCAGGCGATGCCGGCTGCGCCCCCGCCGGTCGAGACGACCTTGATGTCCTGGAAACGTTTCCCGGCCACGATCATCGCATTGGTCGCGGCCGCCCCGACGACAATCGCTGTGCCGTGCTGATCATCGTGGAAAACCGGGATCTTCATCCGCTCGCGGCACAGCTTTTCTACGATGAAGCAGTCGGGGGCCTTGATATCCTCAAGGTTCACCGCGCCGAAGGTGGGTTCCAGCGCGCAGACGATCGCGGCCAGCTTTTCGGGGTCTGGCTCGTTCACTTCGATGTCGAAGCAGTCGATGTTGGCGAATTTCTTGAAGAGGACGGCCTTGCCCTCCATCACCGGCTTTGACGCCAGTGCGCCGATGTTGCCAAGGCCCAGAACGGCGGTGCCGTTCGAGATGACGGCGACAAGGTTGCCCTTGCTTGTGTAGCGGCTGGCGGTGGCAGGGTCGGCCTTGATCTCAAGGCAGGCCTCGGCCACGCCGGGGGAATAGGCACGGGCAAGATCGCGACCGTTGGCAAGCGGTTTCGTGGCGCGGATCTCAAGCTTTCCGGGCTTTGGAAACTCATGGTAATCCAGCGCCGCCTGACGCGCATTCTCGTTCCGAGCTTCGTCCATCAACCCCTCCGTCGAATATGGTTTAACGCTAAACCAGTTTTCGCCCGTTGCCACAATTGCGCAGGGTGACCCTGCAATCGCCCCGGCTTGCAAATCGCCCCTGCGCCGATCACCATGCCGCCATAGCACGGGGAATGCCATGCCAGATAGTCCGAGTGAAACGCGCGCCGAACTGCGCCTGCCCACGCAAGAGTTGCGGGATGATCTGCCGTTCTTCACCCGAACGCTGGGGATGCGGCTGGACATGATCTATCCGGCCGACAACCCCGAGGTGGCGGTGCTGTCTGGCCATGGTTTGCGCTTGCGGATCGAAAAAGGGGCAAAGGAATCCCCCGGCACCATCCGCATCCTGACCGACGACCCCGATGGCTTTGCCGGTGGCGCGCGGACGTTGACCGCCCCCAATGGCACGCGGGTCGAGATTGACGAACTCAATCCGCCGCTGGTTTTGCCGAAGACCGAGCACGCTTTTGTTGTCCGCCGCCTTGCCGATCAGGCCCCATGGGTGATCGGCCGCGCGGGGATGGAATACCGTGACCTCATTCCCAGCCGCCTTGGCGGGGCGATGATCGCAAGCCACATCCGCGTGCCGGACGGCCCGGTGCCGGACATGGTGCATTTCCACAAGGTCGGGTTCCAGCTGATTTTCTGCGTCGCGGGTTGGGTGGATGTTCTTTATGAAGATCAAGGAGATGTCAGGCGCATCCATGCCGGTGACTGCTTTATCCAGCCGCCCGGAATCCGCCACAAGGTGCTGCTTTCCGAAGGGGTGCAGGTGGTGGAAATCGGCGTACCGGCCGACCATGTGACCGAGATCGACCACGAGATGACCCTGCCCACCCCGCATTTCCGCCCGAACCGGGAATGGGACGGCCAGCGTTTCGTGCATGACATTGGCGAAGAAGGGGTTTTTCACCCGTTCCGCATTCCGGGTTTCGAGGCGCGCGATACCACGATCGATGCCAACACACGCGGGGTGGCGTCGGTCATGGTGGCGCGGCCTGTGGGTGTGGCCCCCTGGACCGTGCATGACGGCGATATCCTGTTCACCTTTGTGATGACTGGCGGAATGACCTTGGAGGGCGAGGGGAAAGACCCCTACCGGTTGGCGCCGGGCGATGCCTTCGTGATCCCGCCCTTTGCCCGGAAATCCAGTGACGCGGGTGGTCCCGAGGTAACGCCTCCTTTAGCACTTCGTGCACTCGTCGGGGGTGACGCGAGGAGTGCACGAAGTGCTCGACGAGCGGGGCGGTAGATCGGCTTGCGGAAATCCTGTGTAGGGACCACACTCTGACCAGATGGTCAGGGAGAGCGAAGTTATGCTTTTGCAAGCGGCGACGGCAGTGCGGGAGCGGGCCTATGCGCCCTATTCGCGGTTCAAGGTGGGGGCGGCGCTGCGCAGTCCCTCGGGCGCGGTGCATGTCGGTTGCAATGTGGAAAACGTGGCTTACCCCGAGGGCACCTGTGCCGAAGCCGGGGCGATTGCCGCCATGATCGCGGCCGGCGACACCGCGATTGCCGAGATCCTTGTGATCGCCGACAGCCCCGAACCCGTGCCGCCCTGTGGTGGCTGCCGCCAGAAGATCGCCGAATTCGCGGCACAGGACGTGCGCGTCACGCTGTGCACCACCGATGGCAAATCGAAAGTGATGTCAGTCGCCGACCTTTTGCCCGGCGTCTTTACCGCCGCACACATGGACCGCACATGACCGACGCCCGCGCCATCATCGCGACGATCCGCGATGGGGGCCAGCCGTCGCAGGATGACCTGCGCTGGTTTGCAAGCGGCCTTGCCTCTGGTGCGGTGACCGATGCGCAGGCTGGTGCCTTTGCGATGGCCGTGCTGTTGAAGGGGCTGAACGATGAAGGCCGTGTCGCGCTGACCCGGGGGATGCGCGACAGCGGCAAGGTCATGGCCTGGGATCTGCCCGGCCCGGTGGTGGACAAGCATTCCACCGGCGGGATCGGCGATTGCGTGTCGCTGCTTCTGGCCCCGGCACTGGTGGCCTGTGGTGCCTATGTGCCAATGATCTCGGGCCGTGGGCTGGGCCATACCGGCGGCACGCTGGACAAACTGGAGGCGATCCCCGGCTTTCGGACCGGCCTTTCCGAAGAACGCCTGCGCAAGCAACTGGCATCCGAGAAATGCGCGATCGTGGCGGCGTCGGCCGACCTCGCGCCCGCCGACCGCAGGCTTTATGCGATCCGCGACGTCTCGGCGACGGTGGAAAGCATCGACTTGATCACCGCATCGATCCTGTCCAAGAAGCTGGCGGCGGGGCTTGAGGCGTTGGTGCTGGATGTGAAATGCGGGTCGGGCGCGTTCATGAAAACGCCAGAGCGGGCCGAAGCCCTGGCGCGCGCCCTTGTCGCCACGGCGCAGGGCGCGGGCTGCATGACATCGGCTCTGATCACCGACATGAGCCAACCCTTGGCCACCGCGGCTGGTAACGCGCTGGAAGTGATCGAGGTGATGGAGACGCTGACGGGAACGTCCGTCAACACTGCCCTTTGGGACTTGACCGCGGCGCTGGGCGGCGAGGCACTGGCGCTGGCGGGTCTTGCCTCCGATGCCAGGGATGGCGAGGGGCGGATCGCCGAGGCGCTGCAATCCGGCGCCGCCGCCGAGGTCTTTGGCCGCATGGTCGCGGCCCAGGGTGGCCCCGCGGACTTTCTGGAGCGGTGGCCGGATCGGCTGCCCTCGGCCCCGGTGATGCAGGAAGTGCCGGCCTTGGCGGACGGCTATGTGACGGCAATTGACGGTGAGGCGCTGGGCCAGGCGGTCGTGCATCTGGGCGGCGGGCGCCTGCGTGAGGGGGATCGGGTGAACCCGTCGGTCGGACTGTCCGACCTTGCCGGAATTGGTGAGGAAACCGGGGCCGGGGTGCCCATCGCGATGGTTCATGCCGCCACCGAGGCGGCGGCTGCGGCGGCGGTGCAGGCCGTACAGGCGGCATACGTGATCGGGGAAAACCCGCCGGAAGAACCAGACATGCCGCGCGCCTTTCTGATCGTGCTGGATTCCGTCGGTTGCGGCGGTGCGCCGGATGCGTCCGACTTTGGCGATGGCGACTTTGGCGATGCAGGCGCAAACACGCTGGCCCATATCGCGCAGGCCTGTGCAGCAGGTCGGGCCGAGGTCGGGCGGTCAGGCCCGTTGCGCATGCCGAACCTTGACCGGCTGGGGCTGGGGGCGTCGATCAGGCTGGCCTCCGGTGCGCAGACGCCGGGGCTGGAGGCGATCCCCCACGGGCCGTGGGGTGCCGCGACCGAGGTGTCGCGCGGCAAGGACACGCCGTCCGGGCATTGGGAGCTTGCTGGGGTGCCGGTGCCCTGGGACTGGACCTATTTTCCCACAACGGTGCCGACCTTTCCGGCGGACCTTGTGGCCGAGGTCTGCCGCCTGGCGGGGACGGACGGTATCCTTGGCAACTGCCATGCCTCGGGCGTGCCGATCATCGCCGAGCATTGCGCCGAGCATCTGAGGACCGGATGGCCGATCTGCTATACCAGCGCCGACAGCGTGTTCCAGATTGCAGCACATGAAGAGGCGTTCGGGCTGGACCGCCTGCTGAAGCTGTGTGCGGACCTGGCCCCGGGCCTGCACGCGCGCAAGGTGGGTCGGGTGATTGCACGGCCATTCACCGGCACATGCAGCGATTTCAAGCGCACGGCCAACCGTCGGGACTTTGCCATGGCACCACCGGCGCCGACGCTTCTGGACTGGGTGCAGGATGCTGGTCACGCGACCCATGCCGTGGGCAAGATCGGCGACATCTTTTCGATGCGAGGGATCGGAACGCTGCACAAGGGCAAGAGTGATCTTGACCTTTTCGAACATTTGGCACGTCTTGGAGTGGAAGCAGAGCCCGGTTCCTTGACTTTTGCGAACTTTGTTGAATTCGACAGCCTTTATGGCCATCCGCGCGACGTGGCGGGTTACGCCCGCGCGCTGGAATGGTTTGACGCTGGACTGCCCCGGTTTCTTTCGACCCTGAGGCCCGGGGACCTTGCGATCTTCACCGCTGACCATGGCAATGACCCGACCTGGACCGGCTCGGACCACACCCGGGAACGGGTGCCGGTGGTGGGCTGGGGGATTGGTGTGCGCGAGGTGGGGTTGCGCGGGTTTGTCGATGTGGGGGCAAGCATATCGGCGCATCTTGGGGTTCGGTCGCAGGGACCAGGGCGGAGTTTCCTGTGACCCTTGAGGAACCGGGGGCCAGCCCCCGGACCCCCGGGATACTTTTGGACAGATGAAATCGGGAGAGTTTCGTGAGTGGATTGCCGAAGGTCGAGTTGCATTTGCATCTGGAAGGCGCGGCGCCGCCCGCCTTCATCGCGGGGCTGGCCAAGGAAAAGCATCTGGATATTGTCGGCGTGTTCGATGCGCAGGGGAACTACCGCTACAAGGACTTCTGGGATTTCCTGAAGGTCTATGAGGCGGCGACCTCGACCCTGCAATCCCCGCGCGACTATCAGCGGCTTGTGCTTGCGGTGCTTGAGGAATCGGCAAAATCGGGCGTCGTCTACTGCGAGACATTTCTTTCGCCCGACTTCTGCGGTGGGCGCGATGTCGGGGCGTGGAAGGAATATCTGCATGCGATGCAGGAGGCGGCGGATCAGGCGGAACGCGACCTTGGAATCACCCTGCGCGGAATCATCACCTGCATCCGACATTTCGGACCAGAGAAGGCGCAAGAGACGGCGCGTTGTGCTGCGGAAACTGCGGGCGACTGGATCGTCGGCTTTGGCATCGCCGGGGATGAAAAGGTGGCCGAGCCGAAGGATTTCCGCTGGTCCTTCGACTGCGCGCGGGAAGCTGGACTGCGGCTGACGGCCCATGCCGGGGAATGGGGCGGGCCGGACAGCGTGCGGGATGCGGTGCGCGATCTGGAGGTGGAGCGGATCGGGCATGGGGTGCGGGCGATCGAGGATCTGGCGCTGGTCGATGAGTTGGCCGAAAAGGGGATCGTGCTGGAGGTCTGTCCGGGGTCGAACGTGGCACTCGGGATCTATCGGACGTTTCGGGACCATCCGATTGCCGAACTGGACCGGCGCGGGGTGCGTGTCACGATCTCGACCGACGATCCGCCGTTCTTTCACACCACCATGGCGCGGGAGTATGACGAGTTGCACCGCGCCTTTGACTGGGATGAGGGGCAGTTCCGGCGCATTGCGCGCCAGTCGCTTGACGCGGCCTTTTGCGACGCCGATACCAAGGGACGTATCGCCAAGCTGCTGGAGGCATGAATGCTGGATCACCTTACCGTCGTCACGCACCCGCTGGTCCAGCACAAGCTGACGCTGATGCGGGAAAAGGACACCTCGACCGCCAGTTTCCGCAAGCTTCTGCGCGAGATAAGCCTTCTTCTGGCCTATGAGGTCACGCGGGAACTTCCCATGACGACCAAGCGGATCGAGACGCCGCTGGAGGAGATGGACGCCCCGGTGATCGAGGGCAAGAAGCTGGCGCTGGTCAGTATCCTGCGGGCGGGCAACGGCCTGCTGGACGGTATCCTGGAGCTGGTCCCGGCGGCGCGGGTGGGGTTCGTGGGCCTTTACCGCGACCCCGAGACGCTGCAACCCGTGCAATACTACTGCAAGCTGCCCGACCACATGGAGGACCGGATCGCCATCGTCGTTGACCCGATGCTGGCCACCGGAAACTCCAGCGCGGCGGCGGTGGCGCTGCTGAAACAGGCAGGGGCGCGGCAGATACGGTTCTTGTGCCTGCTGGCCGCCCCGGAAGGCATCGCCCGGATGAAAGAGGCGCACCCCGATGTGCCGATCGTCACGGCGGCGGTGGACAGCCATCTCAACGACCACGGCTATATCGTTCCGGGCCTTGGCGATGCCGGGGACCGGATGTTCGGGACGAAATAGCGTGGTGCGCAGTCTTGTCCTGGCACTTGCGCTTGGCTTTGCCCTTCCGGTCCGGGCGGAACTGACATCGCCGGCCGAACGTCCCCCGCCGGGCTATGCCGGTCAGCAGTATGTCGACAGCAAGGGCTGCCTGTTCGTGCGCGCCGGGCAGGACCCGAAGCAGGACGATTGGCTGCCCCGCGTGACGCGCGACGGAAAGCCGCTGTGCGGAAATCCACCCTCGGGTCAGCGCGTTCCGGTTGTCGAGGACGGGACACCTGTCAGCGCTGATCCGGCCGAAGCAGCCCCCTTGCAAGCTGCCACTGGGCCGCAAACAGATGCAATGACCCAGTCAGGGTTCTTTGTGGCCGTGGGAAGCTTTGCCGTGTCCGCCAATGCCGATGCGGCGATGGCGCGGCTGCGGGCACTGAACCTTCCAGCGGTAAGCGGCAGGATTGCGGGTGGAAGCGACGCGCTTCTCACGGTGTTTGCCGGCCCATTTCCCGATGCGGATCAGGCAAAGCGGGCGCTGTCAGACCTGGCGGGTGCCGGCTTTCCGGATGCCGTGCTCATCGCCCCCTGAGATCAACCGCCGCAGATGCCTTGCATTGCAACCCATGATTCGTCCGGGATAAGCGGCGTTGGTGCCAGACCCTTGTAGGGATCCCCTGCCGCCAGTCCCCCGGTGACCGATCCGTCCGGATCGACCGCCAAGGCATAGGGCGAGGCCGGAATCTGGGCGTCCGTGAAGGCCTGGATCAAGGCGGCATCACTTATCGGTGCGGGAGGGGTGCGCAGGGCCGTTTCGCCGAACCCCTTGATGGCACTGTCTGGAAACACCGCCGTGGTCAGAAGCTGGAACGTGGCGCGCAGGCCTGCATGTTCCAGCAGCGGAATGATCGGATCGGTCGCCCTGGCGCGAATGCGTTCGACAAGGGCGGCCCCTGCCAAAGCCTCGGGGCCGTTCGACTGGTCGATCAGGCGGCGGGGCAGGATGATCACGTCGCCCGGCAGATGCAGCGGCTGGTCCACCCCTTCGGGCATGACGTAAAGGATCGGCGTGTCGACCGGGCCGAAGACCCGCTCGGCAAGCTCGGCCAGGGCCTGCAGACCAAGCTGGTTGTCGCAGGGCGCGCCGGTCACGCGGGCAAGATCGTCCAGCACCCGCTGGCCGATTTCCGCGCGCTGTGCCGGAGGAACGACCGACGCGGTATGCGCCACGAGCGCGCCCGGCAACCAAAGGACCGCCGCCCCGACCACCGCCAGCATGCCGCCCCCGAGCATCAGCCCGCGCAACCGGCCCGGACGTGCGACGGCGGCCCTGACCGCAGCGCGCACCGCCTCGAGGGCTGCAACCATGTCGGGGTCGGCAAGCTCCAGACTTTCGTCGACATCCGAGCCGGGGGAAAAGACCGGGGGTTCCTTGCCCGGGTTGATCCTTGCGATGGCCGGCAGCGACCAATGGCTGACGGCCTCGCCGCTTTTGGGGTCCGACAGGATCAAGGTGGCATCGCCAAGCCGGACAAGCACCTCGCGGCGTTGATCCGACGGCGTCTCGCGCCACAGACCGGAACATTCCAGCCGTTGATACTTGTTCAGCGCCGTCATCGGCCCCTGGGTCTATGCCTGCTTTTCTGCAGCTTATCGACAGCGGGCGGCGTCCACAATCCGCAACAAGGGGGGCCGCAACCGGGGCCGCAATCCGGATGGGAGTCGACCTGATGCCTGCTGCGCCCAATCCTGCCCAAGTGTCGTCTTCAGGCGGGCATCGGCCGTGGGACCGGGGCAAAAGATGGCTAAGCAACGCGCAGGCGATCAGATGAGCGAACCCCCGAACCGGACATCTGTGGCCCTTGGGGCGGTGCTTATCTACGCCTGCGTCATTGCCTACACCGACAATTACGTGCGGGTAATCGCCCGGGATGGTGGACTGTGGCAGTTTCACGCAACGCGCACCGCGATGGCCTTTGCGATCCTTGCCCTGGTCGCCGTGCCGCTGGGGCTGCGTCTGTGGCCCCGGCGCCCGCGTGCCGTTCTGGCGCGGTCGGCCATCCACGGCACGGCCATGCTGATCTACTTTGGCGCACTGGCCTTTCTGCCGGTGGCACAGGTCGCGGCGGGCCTGTTCACCGCGCCGATCTTCGTTCTGCTGATTCAGCGGCTTGCCTATGGCCAGCCGATTCGCGGCCTGCAGGTCCTTGCCGTAGCGGTCGGGTTTCTGGGCGTGGTGCTGGTCCTGGGCCCCGAGGCGGTGACGGGTGCCACCTTCGCCGCGCTTTTGCCAATCGTCGCCGGAGCGATGTACGCCATGGGCAACATCGCCACCCGCGAATGGTGCCAGGGTGAAAGCGCCGGGACACTTGTCGCCGGTTTCTTCGGGATGCTGGGCGTGATGGGGCTGATCGGGATGGCGGTGCTGTGGGCTTTTCCCGTCGTGGTGCCCGAGGGTGCCGAAGGGTTTCTCATGCGGGGGCCGGTCTGGCCGACGCCAAGCTTTTTGTGGTGGACTTTCGTGCAGGCCGCAGGGTCGCTTCTTGGGGTCGGAATGATCGTCAGGGCCTATCAGATTGCCGATGCCTCGCGTGTGTCGGTGTTCGAGTATGTCATCCTTCCTGCATCGGCTGGCTGGGGTTTCCTCCTCTGGAATGAAACGCTAAGCACCCAGGCCGTGGCCGGGATGGGCCTGATCGCCCTGGCCGGGGTGCTGATCGCGCGTCAGCCCCGACCGGTGCCATCACCCGTATCACCCACAGCCTCGCGCCAGTGACGGCGGCAGAGGCTGACGTAGGTCTCGTTGCCGCCGATCACCACCTGTTCGCCGTCGCGCAGGGCGCGGCCATCGGGGCCCTTGCGCACGACCATGGTGGCCTTCTTGCCGCAATGGCAGATCGTGCGCACCTCGCGCATCTCGTCGGCCCAGGCCAGAAGGGCGGCTGATCCGGGGAACAGGTTGCCCTGGAAATCCACCCGCAGGCCATAGCACATCACCGGCACGCCCAGGTCGTCCACCGCGCGGGCCAGTTGCCAGACCTGTTCGCGGGTCAGGAACTGCGCTTCGTCGATGAAGACGCAGGCCACTCTTTCCGACGCGAAGCGTGACTTCAGCTTGTCGAAAAGGTCCTCGCCGGGGGCGAAGGTATCGGCGGGCTCACCAATCCCGATGCGGCTGGCGATCCGGCCCTCGCCCGCGCGGTTGTCGAACTGCGCGGTGATGAGAAAGGTCGCCATCCCGCCTTCGCGGTAGTTGTGCGACGCCTGCAGAAGCGAGGTCGATTTGCCCGCGTTCATGGTGGAATAGTGGAAGTAGAGTTTGGCCATGGGCCGAAGCCCTAGCCCAACATCGCGCTGCTGCCAAGCACCCCGGCACGGGGCCTGAACCGGATGGGACAGGGCAAGGGCGACGGGTCCGCCACACATCGACCCGGGTGCCAGAGGTCTGGACGCCCAGGTCGCCATGGCGGACCCACACCAAACGCCGATGCTGGGGACATCGGCACACTCGTCACGGTTCCGGCGGTGCCGGAGCTTCGTTATGGGTGACAAGAGCTTGACGGAAGGTTAACGGCCGGGAAACCGTCTTTCCGGGCTGGCCGGGCGTCGCATTTCCGCGCCCGGCCGACTGTTGGCGTTCAGCCTGGCCGCCGCTTTGCTCCGGCGCCATCGGCGCGGCGCGGTGCAAAGCTGCCGCCTTGTGGCTTGGGCGCCCCGCCGCTGCGCGGCTTTTGCCCGCCGGGACGCTGACCCTGGGCCGGTGGCTTCGAGCCTGCCTTCTGCCCGCCCCGTCCACCGCCGCCACCACCGCCGGGCCGTTGGCCCCGGTTCTGGCCCGGCTTTGGCGCTGCGGCCACCATATCCGCCGACCACGGCGCGCCGCCAAGGACCGGGATCGGTTTTTTCAACAGCTTTTCGACCGCTTGCAATTCGCCCATCTCGGCGGGTGCGCAGAAGGCGACGGCAGTGCCCTCGGCCCCGGCGCGTGCAGTGCGGCCAATGCGGTGGACGTAGTTTTCCGGCACGTTCGGCATGTCGAAGTTGTAGACGTGGCGCACGGTCGGGATGTCGATCCCGCGTGCCGCCACATCGGTGGCGACCAGCACGTCAAGCACACCGCTGCGGAACTCGCTCAGCGTGCGGTCACGCTGGTTCTGGCTTTTGTTGCCGTGGATGGAGCCGACCTTGAAGCCCCAGGTCTCCAGCAGTTTCATCAGCTTTTCCGACCCGTGCTTGGTGCGGCCAAAGACCAGCGCCTGTTCGCCCGGATGCTTCTTGAGGTATTCCTCCAGGAGGCGGGCCTTGTCGCCGTTCGGGATGTAGTGGACGCCCTGCACGATCTTCTCGATCGGCTTGCCGGGCGGGGCCACCTGCACCTTGACCGGATCGCGCAGATAGGTGTCGGCGATTTCCGAGATGTCCTTGGGCATGGTCGCGCTGAACAGCAGCGTCTGACGCTTCAGCGGGATATGCTTGGCGATTTTGCGCAGGGAATGGATGAAGCCCATGTCCAGCATGTGATCCGCCTCGTCCAGGACAAGGTAGGCGCATTTCTCAAGGCTGACGTCGCCGCGCTCCAGCAGGTCGATCAGACGGCCGGGGGTCGCCACCAGCACGTCCGTGCCCTTGGACAACGCCTGCGCCTGCTTGAAGAGGGAGGCGCCACCAACGACCATCGTCACCTTGACCGCAGTGCCTTTGGTGAACACCTCGAAGTTGTCCTTGATCTGGCCGATCAGTTCACGCGTGGGCGCAAGGATCAGGGCACGAACGTGCTTTGGCCCCGGCGGGTGGCCAAGGTCCAGCAGGCGGTGCAGGATCGGCAGGCCAAAGGCCGCGGTCTTGCCGGTGCCGGTCTGGGCAAGGCCCATCAGGTCACGGCCCTGCATGATATGGGGGATCGCCTGCGCCTGGATCGGCGTGGGTGTCTTGAGGGTAGTCTTTTCCAGCGCCTTCAGAATGGCTGGCGACAGGCCGAGGTCGGCAAAAGTGGTCATTGCCTACCGCGAGACGACCTTCAATTTCGCCCTGCACCGCCGGGTCGAGCACTACGGCCTGATTGCCGAACGCACCGCGCCGGTCAAGCCCTGAAGGGCGTCGCGGAAAGGGTGCCGCAAGCGGCGCCCCTGCGTGAATATGGGAACCTTCATGTCCGGGCCTTTCGGTGCTCACGCGGCACGGGCATCGGACAACCGGCACATGGGGCTTTGCGGTCGATAAGTCAAGCAATGCCCTGCGAATGACCCGGATCGGGGCGCCGAAAGGCAAAGGCGCATTGCCATCTGGACCTTTCGGCCCTGCCAGCATATGAGATTGCGACAATTCGCCTGCTTTGTGCCCGGGGGCAAGCCTGACCCGATCCCAAACGAGGCTGCCTTCAAGGCGCTGCTTTTCAATTGGAAATCAAGTCAGAATGACCATGCCCAAACTTCATCGCATTGCCGCTCTTTGTGTTCTTTTGGCTGCCGCCGCCTGGATCGCGACGGGTGAGTTTGCGTCTGTCGGCAGCGCCGAGGGGAGCGGGGGTAAGGAAACTTCGGTCACGACCGCCGTGGCGGATCCGAAACCCCTGGTCCGCACCGTGGCGGCCGTCGATCCGGTCTTCATCGACCATGCCCGCACCATCCGGCTGTCCGGCGTCACCGCGGCCGACAAACGCACCGTCCTTGCAGCGCGCGCCGACGGGGTGATCAACAGCCTGAGTCTGGTCAAGGGCGGCAACGTCACGCCCGACGAACTGGTCATGACACTGGAAGGCCCCGAAACGCTGGCCCAGGCCAAGATTGCCGAGATCTCGCTGGCCCAGCGCGAGCGCGAGCTTGAGCGGACCGATCGTCTGTTCGCCGGGGGCAACGCGCCCGAGATCGAGGTGACGAATGCCCGCTCGGCCCGCGATGCCGCCGCGGCCGAGCTTGCCCGCGCCAAGGCGTCGGTCGAGCGGCTGGAACTGCGTGCGCCCTTTGCCGGGATCGTCGATACGCTGGATGTCGAGCTGGGCGAATGGGTGCAGACCGGGGCGCCAGTGGCAACGATCCTGGCGCTGGACCCGATCCTGGTTCAGGCCGAGGTGTCAGAGCTTGACCTTGCCAGCGTCAAGGTTGATGCCGAAGCCCGGGTTCGGCTTGCAAATGGCACCGAACTTGTCGGGGCCGTCCGCCTTGTCGCCCGCGAAGCATCGTCGCAGACCCGGACCTTCCCGGTCGAGATCGCGCTGCCCAACCCCGGCCTTGCGCTGCCGTCGGGCATGACCGCCGAGGTGCTGCTTTCGGCAACCCCGGTCCGCGCAGTGGTTGTGCCGCGGTCGATCATCACGCTGTCGGACACGGGCGTCCTGGGGGTGCGGGTCGTCGGAGCCGACAACGTCGCCGCCTTTGCGCCGGTCGCGATCATCGACGACACACCCGAGGGTCTTGTGGTCACCGGCATCCCCGAAGGCCAGCGGATCGTGACTGCGGGGCAGGACCTGATCCGCGACGGTGACACCGTCGAGGTTGCGGTGGCCGCGCCATGAAGATCGTCGAAACCGCCATTGCCAATGCCCGGCTGACGCTGTCGGTCCTGATCTTTCTCATGGTCGCGGGGGCGGTTTCCTATCTCAACATCCCCAAGGAAGCCGAGCCCGACATCCAGATCCCGATCCTGTATGTCAGCCTTGGCTATTCCGGCATCTCGCCCGAAGACAGCGAACGGTTGCTGCTGCGGCCGATGGAAACCGCGCTGAAGGCGATAACCGGCATCAAGAAGATGACCGCGACCGCCTATCAGGGGGGCGGCAACGTTCTGATCGAGTTTCAGGCTGGGGCCGATCTGGCCAAGGCGCTGGACGATGTGAGGAACAAGGTGGCCCAGGCCCGACCCGAATTGCCCGATGGCGCGGACGAGCCGACAGTGAACGAAGTCAACCTGTCGGAATTCCCGATCCTTGTCATCACCCTGTCCGGCGATGTGCCGGAACGCGTCCTGGCCCGCACCGGGCGCGAGTTGCGCGACCGCATCGAAGACCTTCCCCCGGTCCTGAACGCCGAACTGCAAGGCGTGCGCGATGATCTGGTCGAGGTGGTGATCGACCCCGGCAAGCTGGCGACCTATGGCCTGCGCCCCGACATCCTGCTTGCGGGCTTTGCCGCCGGAAACCAGTTGATCGCGGCAGGTGCCCTTGAAGGCGCGATGGGGCGTTATGCGATCAAGGTGCCCTCGCTTCTGGAAACGACCGAGGATGTGGCCAACCTGCCCGTCCTTTCGACCCCGACGGCCACGGTGCGGGTCCGCGATATCGCCTCGATCCTGCCGACCCGGAAAGAGGCCGAGACGATCACCCGTCTTGACGGCCGTCCCGCCGTGGCGATCGAGGTGTCGAAACGCACGGGCGCAAACCTGATCGAGACGGTCGATCAGGTGAAGGCCATCGCCGAAGAGTTCCGCCCGCTGCTGCCCGAGGGCACCGAGATCAGCTTCAGCCAGGACAAGTCGAAGGATATCCGCCAACTGCTGTTCGATCTGCAGAATTCGGTGCTTACGGCGGTGATCCTGGTGTTCATCGTCATTCTTTATGCCCTTTCGGCCCGGGCCTCGATCCTGATCGGGCTGGCGATCCCGGCCTCGTTCCTCATGGGGATGCTGGCGCTGTCGTTGTGGGGGTTCACGATCAACATCGTGGTGCTGTTCTCGCTGATCCTTGCGGTGGGTATGCTGGTGGATGACGCGATCATCGTCACCGAATTTGCCGAACGCCGGCCATGGCGTCGCACCGCATGGCCGGGCCCGTGACCGCCGCCACCCTGACCCGTGTCGCCGCCTTCTCGCCCCTTCTGTTCTGGCCCGGCATCGTGGGCGAGTTCATGAAGTATCTGCCGATCACGCTGATCGTCACGCTGTCGGCCTCGCTGGTCTATGCGCTGATCTTCGTGCCCACGCTGGGTGCCCTGATCGCCAAGCCCTTCAAGCACCCGCCCGAACACAAGGACGGGGCCTACATGTGGGTGGTCGGCAAGGCCGTGCGCCACCCGGTGATCGTGCTGTTTCTGGCACTGGGGCTGCTGGTTTCGGTGCCATACGCTTATGGCCACCTTGGCAAGGGGTCTGAATTCTTCCCTGACGTGGAGCCTGACTTTGGCCTGCTTTACGTCAAGGCACGCGGCAACATGTCCATCACTGAAAAGGATGCGCTGGTGCGGCAGGCCGAGGCCCGAATTCTTGGCTGGCCGGGCATCGCCACCGTCTACACCCGCACCGGCGGCAGTGGCGGTCAGGGCAACGAAGTGTCGGCCGACGTGATCGGCACGATTCAGTACGAATTCGTTGACTGGCGCGAACGCAAACAGGCCAATGACATCCTTGCCGACCTGCGCGCCGCGATGACCGGCATCCCCGGCGTCGATATCGAGGTGTCGGTGCCGCAGGCGGGGCCGCCCACCGGCAAGGCGATCCAGATCCAGCTGTCGGCGGATGACCCCACCGGGTTGAACGACGTGGCCCGCGCCGTGGCCGAAAAACTGGCCAGCGTGCCGGATGTGATCGACGTGTCAAACGGCCTGCCGCCGCCCGGTGTGGACTGGGAGCTTGACGTCGACCGAGCCGCTGCCGCCCGCTACGGCATCGCGCCGTCAACCGTGGGGGCCATGGTGCAACTGGTCACCAGCGGGCTGAAGCTGTCCGACTTCCGCCCGGCCGGATCGGATGACGCGGTGGACATCGTGCTGCGCCTGCCAACGGATCTGCGCACCATTGCGGCACTTGACCAGTTGCGCATCCAGACCGAAGTCGGCTCGATCCCGATCTCGAACTTCGTCACCCGCAAGGCAGCACCCACCACCGGCACGATCACCCGGCTGGATGGCGCCCGCACGGTCACGGTTTCGGCCGGGGTGCGCGAAGGCGTGCAGGCCGATCAGGTGCGCGCAGCCGTCGTGACGGCGCTTGAGGCGGCGGACCTGGACAAGATCGGCATCCGCTGGAAACTGGCCGGCGAGGACGAGGAACAGGCCGAGGCGATGGCCTTTCTGGCCAAGGCCTTCGGCGCCGCGATCTTCCTGATCTTCGTCGTGCTTCTGGCCCAGTTCAACAGCTTTGTCTCGGTCGGGCTGGTGCTGTCGGCGGTGGTCATGTCGACCATCGGCGTCCTCTTGGGCCTGATGATCATGGGCCAGCCGTTTTCCGTGGTGATGACCGGCATCGGCGTGATCGCGCTGGCGGGGGTGGTGGTGAACAACAACATCGTGCTGATCGATACCTTCGACAGCCTGCGGCGTGAGGGCAAGCCGAAGATCGAGGCGATCCTGCAGACCTGCCGCGAACGGGCGCGCCCCGTGGTGC
>JAPLPF010000157.1 GCA_026400325.1 Rhodobacterales bacterium | reverse complement strand
TTGACGTGACCATTGCCGAAGAGACGACCGACATCGCCGCCCTGTCGCTGCAAGGCCCGACCTCGGCCGAGGTTCTGCGCCGCGCAGGCTTTGACATCGACAGGCTGAAACCCTTTCGCATGGCCGAGTTTGCACTTGGGGCAGGGCGGTTGATGATCTCGCGCACCGGGTTCACCGGCGATCTGGGGTATGAGCTCTGGACCACACCGGACCTTGCGCTGCCCCTGTGGGACCGGCTGTTCGAGGCCGGCCACCTGTACGGCCTGCGCCCGATCGGGACCGAGGCCCTGAACATCGCGCGGATCGAGGCCGGGTTCATCATCACCGGCATGGATTTCACCCCCGCCGACATTTGCGTCCGCGAGGATCGCCTGCGCAGCCCGCTTGAAGTGGGCCTTGGCTGGCTGGTCGACTGGGACAAGGGGCATTTCACCGGCAAGGCAGCGCTTGTGCGACAGCGCGACAAGGGGATGGCATGGTCCTTTGTCGGATTGCAGATCGGCGGCAACATCCCGGCCGAAGGGGCGATCCTGTACCACGCCAAGACGCACGAGGTCGGTGTCATCACTGCCGCCTGCTGGTCACCGGTCTTGAAGCAGAACATCGCCCTGGCCCAGATCAGGACCACCCATGCCGCGGGCGACAACATCTGGACCGAGATTTACGCCCTGCGCGAATTGCACTATGAAAAGCTGATGATGCCGGCGCGCGTTGTCGACCGTCCGTTCTATGCCCCCGACCGCCGCCGCGCCACGCCACCGGGGAGGTTCTGATGGGCTCTGCCACACGCCATCCACTGTCGCCGCGCCTTGACCATTGCCCCGAAGGCCTGCCCCGCGCGGCCTATCTGGACCAGGGCTGGTATGACCGCGAAATGGCGACGATCTTTTCCCGCCAATGGGTCATGGTGGGCCGGGCAGACGATTTCCCGGCTGGCAAGATGCGCCGGGTTACGGTTGGTGCGGCCCCGGTCATCGTGGTGCGCGACAGGGATGGTGCGCTGGCGGCCTGGCACAATTCCTGCCCGCATCGCGGGTCAGAGCTGTGCGTGCAACCGGAAGAAGACGTCGGCAAGCTGATCCGCTGCCCCTATCACGCCTTTGCCTTTGCCGCCGATGACGGGCGGCTGGTGTCCACCGCCCATGCCGTGCCGACCGACGATTTCGACCGCTCGGCCCATGGGTTGCGCCCGGTCTCGACCCGGGTCTGGAACGGGTTTTTGTTCCTGAACCTTTCGGCTGATCCGGGTGCTATCTGGTCGGATGTCGGGCTGAACACGTTGGACAACTGGCCGATGAAGGGCCTTGTCACCGGCCACCGCTGGGAAACCGAAATTGCCTGCAACTGGAAGGCCTTCTGGGAGAATTACTCGGAATGTCTGCATTGCCCCGGCATCCACCCCGAGCTTTGCGATCTGGTGCCGATCTACCGCACAGGGGTCATGGGCCCGACCGAGGCTTTGGGCTGGGTGCCCGAGGACAGCCTGCCGCAGTCGAACCTGCGGGACGGCGCGCAGACCTGGACGATGGACGGCCAGCCGTGCGGGCCGATCTTCAGCGGCTTGACAGAGGATGAACGTCGCGCTGGCTACAGCTTTGCCACGCTTTGGCCGTCCGCCTATGTGGTGGCGCATCTTGACTATGTTCGGGCAACGCGGATCGTGCCCGTCGGCCCCGAACGCACCCGGCTGGTGGCGGAATGGTATTTTTCGCCTGAAACCCTGGCCCAGCCCGGCTTTGACGCAGGACAGGTTGCCGCCTTCGCCAAGATCGTGATGACGCAGGACGGGGCCGCCTCGGAAATGAACCATCGGGGCATGCGCTCGCCCGCGTTCAGGGCCGCGCGACTGATGCCCGAGGAATACGAGATCTACCGCTTCCAGACCTGGGTGCGGTCGGAAATGGAGATGACGCCATGAAGGATCTGCCGTTCGACACCATCAGCCCCCCGAACCAGTGGGACCGCAGCGGGTTGCCGGGCTGGAGCTATCATTCAAAGGCCCTTTTCGCGCTGGAGCGCGAGAAGGTGTTTCTGACCCATTGGCAGGTGGTCGGGCATGAAAGCGACATCCCCGACCCCGGCGACTGGCTGTCCTATGACATTCTGGGTGAGCGTGCGATGGTGATGCGCGGGGCCGACGGGGTGGCGCGGGCGTTTCACAACCTCTGCCGGCACCGGGGCGCCAGGGTGGTCGACGGCAGCGAGGGCAGCTGCAAGGGGTCCATCGTCTGCCCGTTCCACGGCTGGGTCTACAACCTTGACGGCACCCTTCGCGGGGCCGCCCAACCCCGGTCCTTTGGTGAAATGGATCGTGCGGACTTCGGCCTGAAACCGATCGAGATGCAGTCGTTCCACGGTTTTCTGTTCATCCGCTTTGCCCCCGGTCCGCAGGCCGACATTGCCACTCTGATGGCACCCTTCGATTCCGATTTCGCCAGCTACCGCATGCGTGACATCGTGCCGGTGCGGGTGCCGGACTGGTCCACCGAACTGCCGGTCAACTGGAAATCGGTGCGCGATGTGGACAACGAGGGGTATCATGTGCCGCTGGCCCATCCGGGCCTGCAGGATCTGTACGGCCGCACCTACCGGGATCATTACCTGGCAGACGGGCTGTCGATGTCGATCGGCTGGTACGGCGATGTGCCGGGCAAGCTGTGGTCGGTGCGCAACTATGCCAAGGTCTCGCCGGACCGGTCCGACCTTGCCCCGCATCTGCGCAAGGCCTGGACCTACTATGGCCTGTTTCCCAACATCGTCTTTTCGATGACGCCAGAGGGTGTGCAATTCTACCATGACATCCCGATCACCGAAGGCCTGACGCGGTTGACCGGCAGGGTCTACCGCTGGCCGAACGAGACACGCCAGCAGCGTCTGGCCCGCTATCTGGCCTACAGGATCGACCGGGCGACGTCGGTCGAGGATCAGCAGCTGTCGATCTGGTCGAACGAGTCGATGAAGTCCTCGGCATTCGAGGGTTTCCATCTGTCCGATCTGGAATACGGTGTTCGTCGCCACCATGACGGGCTGCGGCAGATCCTGCCGGTTCTGAATTTGGCAGAGGCACCGAAAGATGATCAAATTGCCAGACTCAACGCAGAAATGACTTGCCAGCCTTAAGGCACCGGATACGCTGAACAGGCATATAATCAAGAACGAAACAGGGGAGATTGCCATGAAACTGAACCGCCGCCAGGCGATTATCGGCGCCACAGCCACGCTTGCGACCCCCTGGGTGCGCCCGGCCCGGGCGCAGGGTGGCGTTGTGAACGTCTACAACTGGTCCGATTACATCGGCGAGACGACATTGGCCGATTTCACCGCCGAAACCGGGATCGAAGTCGTCTACGATCTTTACGCCAGCGCCGAGGAAATGCAGGCCAAGCTTCTGGCAGGCTCTACCGGCTATGATGTCGTCCTGCATTCCGGCCAGGGCCTTCCGCGGTCGATCAATGCGGGCGTGCTGCAGAAGATCGACCGGTCAAAGCTGACCAACTGGGGCAATCTTGACCCTGAAATCCTCAAGGCCTTTTCGCTGTATGATCCGGACTATGACTACAACGTGCCCTACATGTGGGGTTCGGTCGGGATGGCCTACAACATCGACATGGTGAAGGAACGTATTCCGGACGCCGACCTTGAATCGCTCGACCTTCTGATGAAGCCTGAATTCGCATCGCTTCTGGCCGATTGCGGCATCTCGCTTTTGGACAGCCCGAATGACATCGGGTTCATGATCCTGAGCTACCTCGGGATCGACCCGAACACTGCCGGGCCTGCGGAATGGGCCAAGCTGGTCGAAGCGGTCAAGCCGGTGCGCGAATATATCACGACCTTCGACAACGCAAACTACCTGACCGCGATCCCGAACGGCGAGCTTTGCATGATCAACAGCTGGTCGGGTGACTATGGGGTGGCCAAGGCACGCGCCGCCGAGGCGGGGATCGAGATGAACCTGGGCTATTTCGTCCCCAAGACCGGCGCGCCCGCCTGGTTCGATGTCTGGGCCGTCCCGGCCGACGCGCCGAATGTCGACAACGCGCATGTGTTCCTGAACTACATGCTGCGCCCCGAGGTGATTGCGGCCGCCACGAACTTCACCGGTTACGGCAACGTGAACCTTGCCTCCAAACCCTTTGTCGATCCGGCCATTCTGGCCGATCCGGCAATCTATCCCGATGCCGCGTCGATTGCCCGGCTTTACACGCCACTGCCCCAGACGCCCGAGCAGGAATCCGATCTCAACAGGGCCTGGACCGAAATCAAGACGGGCGGCTGACGCATGGCGACCCCGGACGTCGAGCCTTTCCTGCGGATCGAGGGGGTCTCGAAAACCTTCGGCACCTTTCAGGCGGTCAGGGATGTGACCCTGACCGTCGCCAAGGGCGAGATCTTCTCGCTGCTTGGCGGGTCGGGCTGCGGCAAGACCACGCTGCTGCGGATGCTGGCCGGGTTCGAGGAACCGACTGCGGGACGAATTTTCCTTGACGGTCGCGACATGGCCGGCGTTCCCCCGTGGGAGCGTCCGGTCCACATGATGTTTCAATCCTATGCCATCTTTCCGCATATGACGGTCGAGGCGAATGTCGGCTATGGCCTGAAGCACGAAGCCTCTCCGACGAAAGCAGGAAAGGCCGCCCGCGTGGCCGAGATGCTGGATCTGGTGCAACTGACCCAGTTCGCGCATCGCAAGCCGCATCAGATTTCCGGTGGCCAACGCCAGCGCGTGGCCCTGGCGCGGGCCCTGGCGCGGCAGCCCAAGCTTCTGCTTCTGGACGAACCCCTTGCCGCGCTGGACAAGAAACTGCGCGAACATACCCAGTTCGAGCTGATGAGCATTCAGGAACGGACCGGTGTCACCTTTGCAGGTTGGCAGCCCGAACGAGATATACGAATATCCCGTCAGCAAGTTCGTCGCCGGTTTCATCGGGTCGATGAACAGTTTCGAAGCGACCGTCACTGCGCGCGAAAAGCCGCATCTTCGCCTTTCGGTTCCCGCCTTGGGGGGGGACGTGCTGGCCCGCGACATTCCCGGTGCCAGCCCTGGCCAGAAGGTCACCCTTGCGGTCAGACCAGAGAAGGTCTTCCTGACCAAGGACCGGCCAGATGGCGCAAATGCCTTTGCCGGCCGGGTAAAGGACCTGGCCTATTTCGGCAAGGACAGCCTGTACCGCATCGCCTTGCCCGAGGCGCTGGTGCAAGCCCATGCCGTCAACGCCCGTCGGGGCGACGAAGGGGCGCGGGTGGTGGACTGGGACGATGCAGTCTGGCTGTCCTTCGATCCGTCCTCGGCCCTTGTGCTGGTGGAATGACGATGTCGCAGGACGGGCGCCTTTCCCGCTGGTTCGACCTCAAGGGCTGGATCCTTGTGGTCATCGGCGCGCCCTATGTCTGGCTGGTTGCCTTTTTCTTCTTCCCGTTCCTGATCGTCGTGGCGATGAGTGTTGCGACCAACACCCCCACCGCGCCGCCATTCTCGTTTGGCGGTGAGCATCCTTGGGTGAACACGGGGGCCTTCACCCGGATCGTGACCGACGGGCTTTATGTGCGGGCCTTTCTGACCTCGGTGGTGAATGCGTTCGTCGCGGCAGTTCTGTGCCTGCTGATTGGCTATCCGATGGCGCTTGGCCTGACACGGGTGTCGAAAAGCTGGCGCACCATCCTCCTGATGCTGGTGATCCTGCCGTTCTGGACCTCGTTTCTGTTGCGCGTCTATGCCTGGATGGGGCTGATGGGCAAGAATTCCTGGTTCAACGGCCTCTTGACCGATGCCTGGAATTTCCTTGTGCCGATCGACTGGGCAGTGAAGTCGATCCCGATGATGCAGACGAACTTCGCGGTCGTGCTGGTCATGGTCTACACCTACCTGCCGTTCATGATCCTGCCGCTTTACGCCAGTCTCGAGCGGCTTGACCCGACACTGGACGAGGCGGCGATGGATCTTGGCAGCCGTCCGTCCCAGGTCTTTCGGGACGTGACCCTGCCGCAATCCATGCCAGGCATCATTGCGGGCGGCATGCTGGTCTTCATCCCCGCGGCGGGTGAGCTGGTCATCCCGTCGCTGGTCGGAAGTGCCTCGCAGCCGATGATCGGGCGGATCATCTCGGACGAGTTTGCCCAGGCGCGCGACTGGCCGATGGCCTCGGCGGTGGCGGTGGCCCTTCTGGTGCTGATGGTGGTGCCGACGATGATCTACAGCCACTATCAGGCCAAGGCGGAGGGGTCGAAGTGAAGCGCAACCGCACCTTCCTGTTTACCGTGCTGTGCTTTGGATTTGCCTTCTTCTACATTCCGATCCTGTCGATGATCGTGTTCAGCTTCAACGCCTCGCGGCTGGCGACGGTCTGGGGCGGGTTTTCGACGAAGTGGTATGTCTCGCTTTTGTCCAATGACAAGGTGATCGACGCGCTGGTCCTGTCGCTGCAGATTGCCGTGGTTTCCGCCACCATTGCCACCATCCTTGGCACCATGGCAGGGATTGCGCTGGCCCGGTTCACCAAGTTCCGGGGGCGGGTGCTGTTTTCCGGCCTGGTCACCGCGCCATTGATCATGCCCGAGGTGATCACCGGGATCTCGTCGCTGATCTTCTTCATCCTGCTGGCGGACTGGATCGGCTGGCCCGGGCAGCGCGGCTTCACGACCATTACCCTGGCCCACATCACCTTCTGCATGGTCTTCGTCACGACCATCGTGCAGGCCCGGCTGGTGCAGTCGGATCGCGCCATCGAAGAGGCGGCGATGGATTTGGGCAGCCGTCCCTGGCAGGTGATGTTTGACATCACCTTGCCGGTGATTTCGCCCGCAATCCTTTCAGGCTGGCTTCTGGCCTTCACCATCAGCCTTGACGATGTGGTCATCAGCTCGTTCGTGACCGGCCCCGGTTCGACGACCTTGCCGCTTCTGATCTGGTCCAAGGTCAAGCTGGGTGTCACCCCCGACATCAACGCGCTGGCGACGTTGATGATCCTGACCGTCGGCGTCTGCGTGATCGTGGCGGGTGTGGTGATGAACCGGGCCGAAAAGCGCCGCCTGGCCGATGAACGGCTGGCGTTCCGCAACAATGACTGACACCCTGATCCTCCTTCACACGCCCTTGGGCCAGCCCGGTTCGGGCCGCGTCCGCTATGGCGCGGCGATGGCCCTGTGGCGCGAGGGTGCCATCAGTGCCGAGGTGCTGGAGGTCTACCGCATCACCTCGGCCCATGACGCGCGCGATCCCATGGAGGCGCTGCGCGACCGTGGCCTGCCGCTGCCACCCCTGCCGCCCGAGCGTGACCCTGTCCTGGCACTTTACGCGGTGGCCCGCGATTATCTGCTGAAGCTTGACCATGCCGGGGCTTCCGAGGTGCGGGCTGGTTTGCCTGCAGATCCCGGCCCACAACACAACTTGGCCAGAAGGCCCAATGCAGTGGTGGACCGATGGCTTGCCACAGCGCTTTCAGACCTGAGCGCGACGCTGCCCGACCTCAGCATAGCCATTGCAACAGCGGCTCCGCAGCTTGCCTGGGTCACCTATGATGCCTACCCGCGCGACCAGATCGGCGATGCCTTTGCTGCCGGCCATGCCTTTGCGTCACTGATGGGCGGGGACGCACCCTTTGCGGCCGACGACTTCGACCTTGGCCTGTTCCTGATCGCGCCACATGTCCTTTACCGCGACCACTGCCATGCCGCCCCCGAGCTTTACGCCCCTCTGACCGGCCCGCACGGCTGGCGTTTCGGCCCTGGGCGGCCCTTGATCACCAAACCCGCGCATCAACCCGTCTGGAATCCGCCCCATCAGCCCCATCTGACCAGGGTCGGCGCGGTACCGTTCCTCGGCCTGTTTGTCTGGACCCGCGACGTGAACGAACCCGCCCAAGTCATTCCTGCCGATGATTGGGCAACCCTGGAAGAGGTGGCAAGTGTCTGAAACCCTGATCCACAACGCCTGCATCCGTACGATGGATCCGACAGCGCCCGTTGCAGACTGGGTCTTGCTGCGTGACGGCAAGGTCGCGGCCCTGGGGCAGGGTGTGCCGCCGGACGTGCCCCGCAAGATTGACGCGGGCGGGCGGTTGGTGCTGCCGGGGTTTCAGGACGCGCATATCCACCTGCTGTCAGGCGGGATCGACCTTGCGACGGCGGCCTATCTTTACGATGCCTCGTCCGAGGATGAGTTGATCGCCGCCTTGCGCGCCCATGCAGCGGCCAAGCCGGGTCTGCCGATTGTCCTTGGCTCGGGGTGGCAGGCAGGGGTCTTTGGCGACCACAACCTGACGGCAAGGGTCCTGGACCGCGCGGTCAGCGACCGGCCTTTGCTGGTCTATGATTCATCCTTTCACAACGCCTGCCTGAACAGCCTCGCGCTGCAGATGGCGGGGGTGCAGGATATGGCCGATCCGCCGAACGGGCATGTCGTGCGCGATGCGGCGGGTCGCGCCACCGGAATGCTGCATGAAGAGGTGATCCCCGTCGTCGCCGCCCTGCTGCCGGACCTGACCGACGCAGACCGGATGGCCGGCCTGAACGCCGCGCAGGCCCATGCCAACCAGCATGGCATAACCGGGGTTCTGGACGCCCGGATCAACGAGATGGAGGCGCGGATCTATGCGCGTGGCGAGGCGATGGGCGCGCTGACCCTGCGCGTCGCAGGCACGGCTCTGGTGACCGAGGCCGACACGCCCGACAGCGCCGTCACCCGGCTGATCGCGCTGCGGGCCGCGCATCCGGGACCCGATTTCCATGTCCATTCGGCCAAGTTCTTCATGGACGGGGTCTATGAAAACCGCACCGCTGCCACGCTGCAGCCCTTTGCCGACGCCGAAGGTGGCATTGCCGCCTGCATGTTCGGCGCGGATGAGACGAAGGCGCTGATGACTGCGCTGGATGCCGCGCGCTTTGCCATTCATGTCCATGTCATCGGCGACGCTGCCGCCCGCCGCGCGATCGAGGGGCTGGAGGCGGCCCGCGCCGCCAACGGCCCCTGGCCCGCGCAACACCAGCTTGCCCATCTGCAACTGGTGGACCCGGGGGATTTCACCCGGTTGCAAGGGCTGGCCACTGCCAACGTGCAACCCCTCTGGGCGCGGTTTGAGCCACCCTATTCCGACCCGTCCCTTGCGATGATCGGCCCCGCACGCTGGCCCGATACCTATGCCTTCCGGCGGATGCTGGATGCCGGGGCCGATTGGTGCCTGTCCTCGGACTGGCCGGTCAGCACGCTGAACCCGTTCGAGATCATCGAAACCGCGATAACCCGGCAAAAGCGCATGGATGATGACCCCGAAACGCCGTTCGGCGCGGATGAGGCCCTCACGATTGAGGAATGTGTGCAAGGCTACACCGTGAATGCCGCGCGGGCCTGCTGGCGCGACCACTTCACCGGCATGCTGCGGGTGGGCTTCTCTGCCGATCTGATCGTGCTGGACCGTGACATCTTTGCCTGCCCGGCGACCGAGATTTCGGCAACCCGTGTGCTTTTGACCCTGTTCAAGGGGGCCGAAGTCTGGCGCGCTGACGACTGGTAGACCGATACCCCGAAAGGAGTGCCGAAGATGAGCGATGACCACTACCCGCCGCAGATGATCGCCATGCTGGAGGCTGTCTGGGGCGAAGGGTTCCTTTCCCCCGGTGGCCCGGACGAGGTGGCGCGAGTCATCGGCAGCCATGACCTGACCGGAAAATCCGTGCTGGACATCGGTTGCGGCGCAGGGGGAATCGACCTGGCGCTGGTGCGCAACCACGGCGCAGGCCATGTCTGTGGGCTGGATGTGGAAGACCCGGTCCTGACCCATGCCCGGGCGCTGGTCGCGCGGGCGGGGTTGGCGGATCGGATTGGTCTGGTGAAGGCCGCACCCGGACCCTTGCCCTTTCCGCCCGAAACCTTTGATGTGGTCTTTTCAAAGGATTCCATCGTCCATATCCCCGACAAGCACGCCCTGATGGCCGAGGTTTTCCGGGTCCTGAAACCGGGGGGGTGGTTCCTTGCCTCGGACTGGCTGATCGGCACCGACAGCATCAGCCCGCTGATGGCCGAATATGTCGCGGCCGAAGGGTTGGACTTCGGCATGGCCACGCCGGCGCGCTATCTGCAGGCGATGGCTGCGGCGGGATTTCAGGATGGGCAGACAACCTCACGCAACGCCTGGTACCGGGTGCAGGCGCGCGAAGAACTGGCGCGTTTGCAAGGCGAAGCGGGGGATAGGGCTGCCAGAGTGGTGGGGCGGGCGTTCGTTGACCAGAACATCGGCATCTGGTCGCGGATGATCCCGGTGCTGGACAGTGGCGAACATTGCCCGACCCATCTGGCTGCCCGCAAGCCGGACCGTGCCTGAAGGCTGGGCGGCTAAAGCCGTGACAGCGCGCGGTCCAGGGCCTGAAGGGCAAAATCGGCGTCATCGGTGGAAAAGACCAGCGGCGGGCGCATCTTGACGATGTTGCCATGCACGCCCTCGCTTCCGGCCAGAAGCCCCTCATCCCGCATCAGATTGACCAGACGCTTGACCTCGACCGGGGCCGGTTCGAGGGTGGCGCGGTCCTTCACAAGCTCGATGCCCAGGCCAAGACCGGTGCCGCGCACATCGCCGATGATGGCAAAGCGGTCTTTCAGCCGCTGCAGGCCCGCCTTGAAATGCGCGCCGGTCGTGGCCGCGTTGCGCGCAAGGTCGCGGTCGCGGATCTCGTCCAGAACCGCAAGTCCTGCGGCACAGGACACATTGTTGCCGCCGAAGGTTGAAAAGAACGCGGTCTGCTGTTGGAAATGGTCAAGGATCTCGGGGCGGGTCAGGACCACGCCGATCGGGTGGCCGTTGCCCGCAGGCTTGCCGATGGTGATGAAATCGGGGGTCACGCCGTGGTGCTGGCAGCCCCAGAAATGCGTGCCCATCCGGCCAAATCCCGACTGCACCTCGTCCGAGATGCACAGCCCCCCCGCCGCGCGCACGCGGGCGAAAACTTCGGCCACATAGCCGGGGCAGGGTGGCAGGATGCCGTTGGTCATGAAGGCGTTTTCGATGATGACGGCGGCCGGCTTCATGCCGCTTGCCGCCAGCGAGGCGATGGCGCGGTCGGTATCTTCGGCATAAAGCGCGCCCATGTCGGGCGTGCCGTCGCGGTAGATGCCGCGATAGCCGTCCGGGGCCAAAAGGGTGCGGACATGGGGCGGCATCGTTGCGGCCAGAAGCGCACTGGGCGACACGGCGTCAATCGCTTCGGTGATGCCGTGATAGGCAAACTCCTGACACAGCGCGCCTTGGTGGCCGGTCCAGGCGCGGGCCATGCGCCAGGCGATGTCATTCGCCTCGGACCCCGAGTTGACGAAGGCGCAGGCGGTCAGCGCGCCGCCTGTCAAGGCACCCAGGCGCTCGGCATAGTCCAGCACCTGTTCACCCAGATAGCGGGTGTTGGTGTTCAAGATGCGCGACTGCGCTGCAATCGCCTCGGTCACGCGGGGGTTGCAGTGGCCGACGATCGGCACGTTGTTGTAGCAATCCAGATAGCGGCGGCCTTGGCTGTCATACAGCCAGACCCCCTCGCCGCGCACCATGTGCAGGGGCGGATCGTAAAAGACATAGGGCTTGCTGCCCATCACGGCCCGGCGCCGCTGCATCATCCGGTCCACTGGTTGCGCGTCAACCGGGCCAGAGCGTCCGGTGGCTGCGGCAAGGACTGCCGTCACGCGGTCACGCCCGGTGTCCAGAAGGACGTTCAACGTCCGGCTGTCGGCAAACCCGGCATCGGCGATGTAATCCGTCGCGTCGGGGGAAAGGGCTGCCCGGGTGGCGGTGATGATCTCGTTGGTCAACTGCCGCGCGACCATGAGGTCGAAGGCCAGGCCAAGCTCGGCAGTGGTTACGGGCTGCACCGCGTGAAACCCGCGCGCAAGGGCCGACCACATCGCAACCACATCACCGGCCTTGTGCATGTAGTCAACCAGTGCATTCGTCAGATCAAGGATCGCGGGGCCATGGAACAGGTCGCCGAAGTCGATCAGCCCCGCTACCCGGTTGTCCGTGCCAAGCACCAGATTGTGTGCGTGCAGATCGCCGTGGATCGGTTGGGCGCGCAGGGCCGCCAGCCTTGGCAGGACATCAGCGGTGAAGCCGTCGATCAACCCTTCGGCCCGGGCCTGGCCCGCGCCCAGATGAGGGGCGTGGCGTCGCAACTGACCGAGTTCGCGCACGTCCCACAACAGGTGGCGTCCACCGGCGGCAGGGTGGAAAAACCCGGCAAGTGCCCGCTGCAACCGCCCGATGGTGGCCCCGATGTGGCGGTAGTCCTCGGGGCGAAGGGCGTCGCCATCCTCGATCCGGCCTGGCAGGAACGACAGCGCGCAAAGCCGCCACAGACGCCCGTCCGGTCCGGTCAGACTGGCCCAGTCCTCATTGGACGTGGTCCTGCGGTGGCGTGGAACCGGAAGCCTGGGATCAACCCTGGCGATGTGGGCAAGAGCCGCGAACTGGCAGGACAGGACTGCGTCATCTTCCTCGGCGTTGACGACCTTCAACACCCAGGCCTGGCCAGTGGCTTCGGTCAAACGGAAATTCTGGTCCCGTTCCGAGT
>JAPLPF010000218.1 GCA_026400325.1 Rhodobacterales bacterium | reverse complement strand
ACGGCGAGCCGACCAAGCGCGCAGGCACGGACGCCACGCCGATGCAGGCCGCCGTCGCCATGCTGCAGGACCTGGCACAGCTGCAGCGGGCGACGGATGTCCAGCACGTCTGCCTGTCCTACTGGATCGGCGGGCCTTACGGCCTGTTGCAGGCGAGCGATGGCGCACTTGCGCCGGCACCGCGTTACATGGCGCTGCGGATGTTCATGGAACTTCCGGTGATGCGCACCCGTCTCGACCTTGGGGCGCTGGAAGCACAAGGCATCGGCGGGCTTGCCGGGCTTGATGCCGCGCGGGCAGCGGTGCTTTTGTGGAACGATTCCGACCGCGCGGTAGACGTGCCGCTGACGCTGGTCGGACTGCCGGCCTCGCATCAGGCTGGGGCAGTGCGGGTCTCGGTAATGGCCGACGGTCAGGCCGAGCCGCAGGCGCAAGACTTTACGGGCGGGAGTGTCGTGCTGCCTCCGCATGGCGTTGCGCTGGTCGAGGTTGCGGCCCCCGGTGTCGCCGACCCGCTGGCGCGGCGCCAGTCGCTGCAGGCCCTGAACGGTGGACCGCGCCCAGGCTTCCTGCAGACCAGCTCCTTCCCCGACCGCGCCCCCGACAACTGCGCCCCAGGCCGCAGCCTGCCAGGCGTTGCTGACTGCGGGCGCAATACCGGCACTTACGGCTTTTACGATTCGGTCCGCAGCGCGGCCTACCTTGGCCAGGGCGCAGGCGGCGCAGTGCCACGTGTGACGGCGGCCTACAGCAACCTGCCCGACAGGATCTACATCTCGGCGCGAAATTTCGGGCCCGAGGGCCGGGTGACGGTGGCGGCAGAATTCCCGGCCTGCGGAGACATGCGTCAGGCCGAGGCAGGTCCCGGGCGGGACGTTCTGCTGCTCGATCTCTCGGGCGTGCCGGTCGATTGCCGCGCCGCCGCCGATGGCGGTCTGCTGACCCTGACGCTCGCCGAGGCTGCACCTGGCACGCAGGCCGAGATCTACCTGTCGGCCGACCCGGCCGAGGCCGCTGCGCTTTCATCCTTCGCCCCAGCACTTTCGGCCGCCCCCCCCGACACCAGCGAGAACCTTGCCTTCACCCCGCTCAAGGCCTTCGATTGATCGCAACACCGCCGCCTGGCTGGTTCGTCCGTCTGGTGGGAAGGGTGCCGCGCGTGGTCTTGGTCAATCCGGGCCATGACGCCGGATCAGGGCCACCTGACGTCGGCGAAGCAGCGGGGAAATCCAGGGACCGAACAGACGATCCCGCGCAACATGGCCTTTGCCACCATCTCCGGGGCCAGGACGGGTGCCCCGGCCGCTGTGCGGCGGGTGACGACCGGTCGCAGCCGCTGTTCGGCGGCAAGCATCGGGGTATCGGTGTCTGGCGGCAGACAGAGGGTGACCGTGATTCCGCGCGGCTGCAACTCGATGCAAAGCGTTTCCCCCAAACCGTGCAGCGCACATTTGGAAGGGGTATACCCGGCATAGCCATGGGTGCCCGCCAGGCTGACAGCCGACCCGATCAGGCCGATGGCCGATCCTGCAACCATCAGGGGTGCAAGTTGGGCGATGGCTGAAAGACAGGCAAAGAAGTTGATCTCCATGACGGCGCGGTGCGTGGTCATGCTGACGTTTTCCCAGCGGCCGGGATAAGTCATGCCAGCCGAAAGGATCAGAATATCCGGTGGGCCCAAACCTTGCACGGCCGCACCTATTGCCGCTTTTGCGGGGTCGTCTTCGGAAAGATCGACCGCAAAGACCCGGATGTCGGCCTTCGGCGCAGCAACGCGCAAGTCAGCGGCGGCCGTGGCCAGGCGCGATGCATCGCGGGCAAAAAGGGCAAGGCGGATCTCAGGGTGCCGGGTCGTCAAGGCCCGGGCGATTGCCAGACCGATGCCGCTGGACCCTCCGGTGATGAATGCGGTCCTTGTCATGCACGAAACGGCCTTCTTCGGGGGCCCTGCGGGCGCGGATCGCTGTCACGATCCCTGTGCTGTCGGTCCTGGCAAGGCCCGTCCGTCGTCGAATGCCCTGTAACTGTCGGCCTGATGGCGGGGCAGCGGGCGCAGGCGGGCCTGTCACGATCAGGCTAGGCTGCCTTGGGCCGCCAGTTCAAGCGGCGGATTTGGATGGACCGCACGATGACCCACATTCCTTCCGCCAGAACTGTTTCGCTTTGGCAAAAGCAGCCGCAAGATCGCGTCAGGGTCCAGGCCGCCCCTGACGTGGCAAAAGCAGACGCCGCACGGATCGGACGTCCCCCCTGTCATGACCGGACCGATCAGTCGTCGTCCTGAGCGATTTCGGGTTCTGTATCCGTCGCCCCGATTCCCGGCATTTTGCGCAAGGTCGCGTTGAAGGCGATGGTCACCCGCTCACCCCCGGCCTCGTTCGGGTAGACCCAGTGCACAAGATAGGACGGGAACAGCACGATCTCGCCCGCCTCGGGGCGGATCTTGCGCTTGGTCCGGAAGGCGCGCGATTGCAGGATGCGCCAGGCGGGCAGGTCAGACCGGGGGTCCAGAAATTCGATCATCCCGGAATTGCCGGCTTCAACCTTCGGCTGGCGCACATAGTAGACGCCCGACCAATGCGCCCCGGGGTGGGTGTGGGGCGCGTTGAACCCCCCGGTCGGGTTCATGTTCATCCAGGCGAAGAGCTTGGTCTCCAGCTCTTCGGGATCGACCTTGCTGGTTACGGATCGCGTTGCCTCGGCAACCGAAAGCATCGCGGCCCGGCGCAAGGTCTGGATCGGCTCGGCGGGGTCGTCAAAGAGGTTGCCTTGCGAATGCCAGCCGCCGCGATTGGATTTGGTCACCCCGGCGCTGGCACCGCGCAGCCGTTCACCCTCGGCAAGCAGCGCCTCGTCCAGCGCCGCGTTGTCCGCAAGGCGAAACCGCAGCAGCGGCGTGTAGAACAGCCTTTCCGACGCGATCGGTTCCAGCATGCATGCCCCCCTTTGAATCAGCTTCGTGATTTCACCGGTTCTTTCGGGGCGGTGCAAGCCACAGATGCCCCCCACCGGGCGTAGGTCGTCAGGCATCGCCATCCGTGCCGCGTCGCGCGGCGAAGAATGCCTTCAGCATTGCCTCTGCCTCGGCCCCGCCAATTCCGTCATAGACTTCCGGGACATGATGGCATTGCGGATGGCTGAACACCCGCGCTCCCACTGCGACACCGCCCGACTTCTGGTCCGCCGCCCCATAGTAAAGCCGGTCGATCCGGGCCGCCGAAATCGCCGCCGCACACATCGGACACGGTTCCAGCGTGACGTAAAGATCATGCCCGGCAAGCCTTTCCGACCCGGCAAGACGACACACCTCGCGGATCGCCAGCATTTCGGCATGTGCGGTGGGATCGACCAACTCGCGCGTCCGGTTGCCAGCCCGTGCCACGATCGCACCATCGCGCACGATCACCGCCCCCACCGGCACTTCGCCCCGCGCCGCAGCCGCCCGCGCCTCTTCCAGCGCGGCCGCCATGAACGACCTAAAGCCTTCGCGTTGCTCTTTCATTCTGGCTCAAATATCCTCGGGGGTCCGGGGGTGGAAAACCCCCGGCGTTGGTCGCACGCTCCGCGCCAGAGGATGAAGTCCATGGCCGGAAAAGAAAAGCCCAAAGCCCAAGGCGGTCCTGTCAGGGCCATCGAAGGCGAACGAATCGCCAAGGTCCTGTCGCGCGCCGGTGTCGCTTCGCGGCGTGAGGCAGAGCGGATGATCGAACTTGGTGAGGTTGCGGTGAACGGCAAGGTGATCACCTCGCCCGCTCTCAACGTTACTGCCGCCGACCGGATCACGGTGCGCGGCGAACCCGTGGGCGCCCCCGAACCCCCGCGCTTGTGGCTTTACTACAAACCCGAAGGACTGGTCACCTCGGCCTCCGACGAAAAGGGCCGCGACACCGTCTTTGACCACCTGCCCGAGGACATGCCCAGGGTGATGTCGGTCGGTCGGCTTGACCTCAACTCCGAGGGGCTCTTGCTGCTGACCAATGACGGCGAGTTGAAGCGGCGGCTGGAATTGCCCTCGACCGGCTGGCTGCGCAAGTACCGCGTGCGGGTCAAGGGCAACCCGACCGAGCCCGAGATCGAACCCCTGCGCAAAGGCATCACCGTGGACGGCGAACGGTTCCTTGGCATGGAGGTCAAGATCGACCGCCATCAGGGTGCGAATGCCTGGCTGACCATCGGCCTGCGTGAAGGCCGCAACCGCGAGATTCGCCGGGCGATGGACCACATCGGCCTCACGGTGAACCGGCTGATCCGGACGTCCTATGGGCCGTTCCGCCTGAACGAGTTGAAACCCGGCGAGGTCGAGGAAGTGCGCCCGAAGGTCCTGCGCGAACAGCTGGGGCTGTCCGAGACGGACGTTCCTTCCGCCGCACGCGTCGAGCGTTCGGCCCGCAAGCCCGACACAAAGCCCAAGGCCGGACCCGTGGACCGGGCCGAGCCGAAGGGACAGCCAAGACCTGCGGGCGCATCGGTCACAAGGACCCGCGCCAGACCCCTGAAGCCGGGGGAAGGGCTAAAGTCTCTGTCTGACAGTTGGCAGAAGGTCACCCATCCCTCGGCCCGAAAGGACGGCAAACCCGCCCCTGACAAGCCCGCCTCCGACCGTCCGGCCTTGGACCGGCCGACAAAGCCGCGCAGCGCGGCAGGTGCCCCTGCGCCACGACCCGGGCGGCCACGCAAGGGATGAGCGGTAAGGTGTTACCCGACTGCGAGTCATGGGGCCAATCTGATCCCGATCGTTCTTGGTTTCAAAAGAATGCCGCCGATTCCCCCTATCCCTCACTGGCAAGGGGACCGGGCTTGCGCTAAGGTCGACTGCGCGATCCATGGCAAGGGGTAACGAGATGTCCGGAGGCGGCCTGCGAACCCTGTCGCTGTTGCTTCTTGTCGCACTGACCGCCTATGTCGCCTGGTCGGGAGGCGCGTGATGGCCGAACGCTTTGGCGGCAAGTTCTCTCCCGCGGCCAACCAGCCGTCTCAGGTTCCGCCGTCGGTCGCAGAACCAAAGCCTCGGGGACTGTGGCGCACCAACCTGTTGTTCCTTTCGGCGCTGCTTTTCCTTTTCCCCGCCTTTGGCGACGATCCGGGCGACATGCTCATGGGGCTGCTTGCGGGCGGCCTTCTGGTCCTGTCCGCCTGGCTGACCCGCGAAGGGATGAAGGCGGAAACCGCTTACCATGCCCGCAAGATTGCCCGCCGCCCGGCCATTCCCCGGAAAATCCTTGGCGCAGCGGCCACCGGTGCGGCGCTTGCCGTCGGGGGCCTGATCGCGGATCAAGGTATGATGTTTCCTGTCCTGTATGCCTTGGTGGGGGCAGCTCTGCATCTGGCGGCTTTCGGACTTGACCCCCTTGCCGACAAGGGGATGGAAGGGATCGACGCCTTCCAGACCGGCCGCGTCGCCCATGCGGTGGAAGAGGGGGAAAAGCATCTTGCCGCGATGAAGGATGCCATCCTTCGCGCCGGTGATCGGGGGCTGGAGCGGCGGGTCGAGCAATTCTCGGCCGCGGCGCGCAACCTTTTCCGCACGATCGAGGGTGACCCCGGCGATCTGACCGCCGCGCGCAAGTACATGTCGGTCTATCTGATGGGCGCCCGTGACGCGACGGTGAAGTTCGCCGATCACTATGCCCGCAGCCGCGATGCCGGGGCGCGCGCCGATTACGAGGCGCTGCTTGGTGATCTTGAAACCACCTTCGCGCAGAAGACCACGGCCTTTCTGTCCAGCGGGCGCACCGATCTGGATGTCGAAATCGCTGTCCTGCGGGACCGCCTGAAACTTGACCACTGATCAAGGGAGATCCCCGATGTCCGACACAGTCCAGACCGATGCCGCCACCTTGCTGACCGAGGTCGAGAAGGTCACCGCCGTCATCCTGCCCGAACCTTTGGCCGAGGTCGTGCCGCTGGAGGCCGCCACCGCGCCCCAGGCCGAGGGGATTCGCCAGCGGATGGCCGAAGTAGACCTGTCGAACACCCAGTCGATCATCAGCTTCGGGTCATCCGCCCAGTCCGAGTTGCAGGTCATCAGCCAGGCCATGCTGCAGGACGTGAAGAACAAGGATGTCGGCCCCGCAGGCGACAGCTTGCGCAAGATCGTCACCACGATCCGGGGCTTTTCGGTGGACGAGCTTGATCTTCGGCGCGAGTCCAGCTGGTGGGAGCGTCTTCTGGGCCGCGCCGCGCCCTTTGCCGAGTTCGTGGCGAAGTACGAAGACGTGCAGGGCCAGATCGACAAGATCACCGACGAGCTTCTGACCCACGAGCATACGCTGCTGAAGGACATCAAGAGCCTTGATATCCTTTATGCAAAGACGCTCGATTTCTACAACGAGCTGGGGCTTTACATCGCTGCCGGGGTGGCAAAACTTGCCGACGTCGATGCCAAGATGATCCCGGCAAAAGAGGCGGAAGTCGCCGCCGCCCCCGAAGCAGACCAGGTGATCCGCGCGCAGGAACTGCGCGACATCCGTGCTGCCCGCGACGATCTTGAACGCCGCGTGCATGACTTGCGGCTGACGCGGCAGGTGACGATGCAATCGCTGCCCTCGATCCGGCTGGTGCAGGAAAACGACAAGAGCCTGGTCACCAAGATCAATTCGACGCTGGTGAACACGGTTCCCCTTT
>JAPLPF010000013.1:9668-11215 GCA_026400325.1 Rhodobacterales bacterium | reverse complement strand
CCCGCCGATGACCGGAGGTTGAGGTGAAGGTCGCGGTGCAGTCCGCGCCTTTCGATCTGGGGGCCGAGGTTCAGGCCTTCACCACCAAGTCTGCCGGAGCCGGGGCAGTGGTGACCTTCACCGGGATCGTCCGGGCGGATGGCGGGCTGACCGCGATGGAGATCGAGCATTACCCCGGCATGACCGAGACCGCGATTGCCGGGATCACGGGCGAGGCTGTCGCCCGCTGGTCGCTGATCGACGCGCTGGTGATCCACCGCTACGGGCCCCTGAAACCGGGTGAGGCGATCATGATGGTCGCGACGGCGGCCCCGCATCGGGGGGACGCCTTCGCGGCGGCGGAGTTCCTGATGGATTACCTGAAATCCCGGGCGCCCTTCTGGAAGAAGGAGAGCCGGGATGGAGGTGAAAACTGGGTCGCGGCGAAGGAAGCGGACGAGGACGCGCTGAAACGCTGGTAGTGTGCACAGTGGACATATCGCGAGAGTGACACGATTTCAAAAGCTTGCGTGTGGGCGTTTACCGCTTCTTAACCCGCGTTCCGAAGCGGGACTGCCAGCTTGGCTGAAGGTCCCCCGGCATCGCCTGTGCCAGATAGACCGCCCGGGCGATGGCGCGGGCAAGGCAGGTGGCGGCGGCGTGGCCGATCTGGAAGGTGTCCGCAAGCGGATCCTCCATCACCCGCGCGCCGGTCGCGACGCTGAACACAAGGTCGCCGTCGAGGGGCGTGTGCGCGGGGACGAGCGCCCGTGCCATGCCGTCATGCGCGGCCACCGCCATGCGCTGGGCCTGTGGTTTCGTCAGCGCCGCGTCGGTGGCGACGATGGCGATGGTCGTCGCCTCGCCCAGCCGCTTGCGCGGCAGGGGCGCGTCGTGGCGGACCATCGGGGCGGGGCCAAGACCGCCGAACTCTTCGCCTTCCTCCCAGGGTGCGGCCCAGTAATGCGGCGTCTCGCCGACGGTGGCCTGCCCAAGGGCGTTCACGACGACCAACGCCCCCACAGTGATGCCGGAGGGCAGGACGCAGGAGGCCGAGCCGAGGCCTCCTTTGAGTGTGCCGGTCGTGGCCCCATAGCCCGCCCCGCAGGTGCCCAGGGCGAAGTCGGTGGCGGCAGCGTCGAAGGCGAGTCTGCCGAGTGCTGGATAGGGGCTGGAGGTCCAGTCCTTGTCGCCGCCATTCAAGAGGTCGAAGACGATGGCACCGGGTGCAATGGGCACACGGACAGGCCCTACGGCAAAGCCTCTTCCCAGCGTCCGCAGGCCCGCCATCACCCCGGACCCGGCATCCAAGCCGAAGGCTGACCCGCCGGAAAGGAAAACAGCGTCCACCCCATCCACCAGCTTGTCGGGTGCGAGGCACTCAATGTCGCGTGCGCTGGGCGCGCCACCCATCACATGAACGGCGGCGGTGAATGGCCGGTCGGCGGTCAGAACAGTCACGCCCGAGCGCAGGGCCGTGTCCTGCGCGTTTCCGACGCGAAGGCCCTCGACATCGGTGATCAGATTGCGGGGGCCCGGGCGCATCGGGCCAGACTAACAAGCGACGG
>JAPLPF010000013.1:0-9655 GCA_026400325.1 Rhodobacterales bacterium | reverse complement strand
GACGGACAGGACGCAAGAGCCCGCGCAAGGCTGTTGAACGATCGGTGACCGGCGTGTCTTTCCCCCCCGACAGTTTGGGGAAGTTCTGTTTGCAATTGCGCGCGGAAACCTTCCCGGGTGCGCAAGCCTTTCAGAAGTCGAAGATGTCGCTGAGAAAGCTTTCGCGGCGCTTCTTCTTGTAACCGGGCCGGTAGTCATCATCGTCATCACGGTCGCGGCGGCGGTCATCCTCACGGTAGCCTTGCGCGGCGCGGGGTTCAGGCTGATAGACCGGCGTCGCCTGCTGGCGTGGGGCGGGCGGCGGGGCCACCGGGGCGGCTGCCACAGGGACAGGCGCGCCCAAGGAGCGTTCGATGATCTTGTCCAGCTCACCCCGGTCCAGCCAGACGCCACGGCATTTCGGGCAATAGTCGATCTCGACCCCGCCACGATCTGCCATCACCAGGGTTTCATTGTCTACCGGACAGCGCATCTTGATCTCCAGATCCTTGTTTACCGGCCCTACATGGGGTTTCAGATCAGGGGCGCAAGGGTCGCAAAGGCACTTGCACGAAATGTCGCGAGGGCGCAGAAACGGGTCGAGCCGTGGCGATGGCGTCGCCGCAGGGGCTTTTGCCCCAACGCTTGCGGGTTGCCCGCTTTCGTCCTGTACGCCGGGACCTTTCGGGGTCCTGCGCCTGTGGCCAGCCCCCCTTTGATGAGGTCTGGAAAATGTCGTTGAACCGTCCCGAGATGTACCGCTTTCACAACGGCGGAAAGAAGGACACCCTTCCCTTCGCCGATCAGGAATATCATGACCGGCTGGAAGGCCTGCGAGAGATCATGGAGATGCATGATCTGGATGCGGTGGTGCTGACCAGCATGCACAACGTCGCCTATTACTCGGGCTTCCTCTACTGCAGCTTCGGGCGGCCCTATGCCTGCGTGGTGACCAAGACCGAGTGTGTGACGATCAGCGCCGGGATCGACGCGGGCCAGCCGTGGCGCCGGTCGATTGGCGACAACATCACCTATACCGACTGGGCGCGCGACAACATGTGGCGGGCGGTGGCCTCGGTGACGGGTCTGGGGAAGGCGGTGGGCTGTGAGGCGGACCATCTGACGATGGAGCGGGCCGAGAAGTTCAACACCTTCCTTCAGCCGAAGCGCGGCATGGATATCGCCCCCGCCACGATGCACCAGCGGATGACGAAATCCCCGGCCGAGATCGCGCTGATCAAGCACGGGTCGAACGTGGCCGACGTGGGCGGCTATGCGATCCGCGAGGCGATTGCCGTTGGCGTGACCGAGCTTGAGGTGTCCATCACCGGCCGCGACGCGATGGAGCGCGAGATTGCCAAGCGCTTTCCAGATGCCGAATACCGCGACACCTGGGTGTGGTTCCAGTCAGGGCTGAACACCGATGGCGCGCATAACCCGGTGACGAACCGCAAGCTGAAGCATGGCGATATCCTGTCGCTCAACTGCTTTCCGATGATCTCCGGCTATTACACCGCGCTGGAGCGGACGCTCTTCGTGGGCGAGGTGGACGATGCCAGCATGCGGGTCTGGCAGACCAACATCGACAGCCATGAGTTCGGGATGAAGCTTCTGAAGCCCGGGGCAAGTTGCGCCGAGATCACCATGAAGATCAACGAGTTCCTGGCCGAGCGGCAGATGCTGCAATACCGGACCTTCGGCTATGCACAGCTTCGGCATCCTGTCGCACTACTATGGCCGCGAAGCTGCGCTGGAGCTGCGCGAGGATATCGACACGGTGCTGGAGCCGGGAATGGTGATCAGCATGGAGCCGATGCTGACGATCCCCGACGGCATGCCGGGGGCGGGCGGATACCGCGAGCACGACATCTTTGTTGTGACAGAAGATGAGCCCGAGGATATCACGCATTATCCTTATGGGCCTGCGTTCAACGTGGTGGGCTGAGTGGTGCGGGCCGGAGATGACCCCGGCCCGGCCTTCATGCGCGTTTGATCAGGCGGATCAGGAACAGCAGGATCACCGCACCGATGGTCGCCGAGATGATCGCGCCAAGAATACCGCCACCCATGCCTCGCCGAGATGATCGCGCCAAGAATACCGCCACCCATGCCTAGCCCGGCGCGCGGCAGGACAAGGCCCGCGACGAAGGCGCCGATGATCAGGAAGATGATCAGTGCCTGAACTTCCATGATGGTTCCTTTCCGTTGCCCCGGATCGGGGCGGAATGTGCATCATACCACGGAAGAAGAGGGACGTATTGCCGCGAATCCACGGAAGGGCCGATGGCAGCGCTCCGCGACAGGAATCCGGCCCCTGCCATCCGCCGAATCAGCTTTGACCGCGAAGATTCGGAAAACCTTGTGATTTTTCGCTTGCCGTGGAGAGCCCTCCATGTCGGAAGCTGCGTGAAGCTGCCCCTAACCTTGAGTCTGCCAAGTGCCGTATTCCCTTGCCCGGATCTTCGCGATCCTTGTCCTTCCGTTGCTTGCCGCATGTGGAGGGTCACCTTCGACCAAGTCACCTCCCGTCGTTCCGGGCTATGAAGGTGTGCAGGACGGTGAGTTCTTCATCCAGCCGGTCGCCGAGCAGTACCTTTATGACGGCAACCGCCGCGTACAGGTGGCCTATACCGGAAGCGAGGCGCCGGGGACCATCGTGGTCGATACGCATGCGCGCAAGCTGTATCTGGTGGAAGAAGGCGGGCTGGCGACACGATATCCCATCGCTGTCGGGCGCGAGGGGCTGTCGTTTCGGGGCGCCGGCGTGATCGGGCGCAAGTCCGAGTGGCCCTATTGGCAGCCGACCGCCAACATGGTGCGCACCCGGCCCGACCTTTACGCAGCCTATGCCGGTGGCCTGCCGGGCGGCCTTGAGAACCCGCTGGGCGCGCGGGCGCTGTATCTGTATCGCGGTGGCAAAGATTCGATGTTCCGGATCCATGGAACCTCGGATTCCGCATCCATCGGACATGCGACCAGTGCCGGCTGCATCCGTCTTTTCAACCAGGACATCATCGACCTTTACAACAAGGTTCCGAACGGCACCCGCGTGAAAGTGCGGAGCGAGGAGGAAAGCCTTGCCCTTGAAGGCCCAATGATGGACAGCGCCTACGGCCATCTGGTTCCGGCGACACCCGAGAATATCGCCCAAAAGGAAAAGGACCTGATCGCCATCGAGAAGCAGGCCGAGAAGGACCGTGTTGCCGCCGAAAAGGCCGACAGAAAACGCCTTGCCGCTTGCGAACGTCGCGGGATCGAGGCCGAGGATTGCCCGCGCCCTGATCTGCCGGGGGCTGTGGTGACCGTGGGAACCTCGGACACCACTACGTTCTGATCACGTAGTCCTTGAGCGTGGTTTCCACCACCTCCCAGTCGCCGGAGAAGCCGGATCGGATGATCAGGCTGTCTCCGGCACGCAGCTCGGTGGTGCTGCCGTCCGACCCCCTGAGAATTGAAAACCCGCTGAGGATGCGAAAGTATTCCCATTCGCTGTAACTGACCCGCCACTTGCCGGGAGTTGACTGCCACAGACCGGCAAAAAGTCCGTCGCGGTCCTCGAGGTTCCAGGTGGTATGGACGGGATCGCCCGAAAGCACTTTGGCCGGGTCAGGCCGCGTGATTTCGGGGGTCGTGCCTTCGGACGAGACACGGGTGATGAGGGTCATGGAAAGCTCCTTTTAGCCCGCCCATAGGTGCGAGCGGGCGAAGCCGCGTCAACCCCCCGGGCCCGCGCTGCGCTGCGGCGCAAATCTGTTGCGGCAGCGGGGCGCTTGTGCCCATATGGCGGGCAGAATGCGAACTTCGACCGGAGACACCTGATGAGTGCGACATCCCCCGTCAGGCCGGTGCTGCCCCCCGATATCCGCGCCCGCAAGGGCGGCGCGCCGCTGGTGGTGCTGACCGCCTATTCCACCCCGGTGGCCCGGCTGGTCGACGCGCATTGCGATATCGCGCTGGTCGGGGACAGTGTCGGCATGGTGATTCACGGGCTGCCGTCGACTCTGGGCGTGACGCTGGAGATGATGATCCTGCACGGCAAGGCCGTGGTCCGCGGTTGCCAGAAGGCGATGCCAGTGATCGACATGCCTTTCGGATCCTATGAGGAAAGCCCGCAACAGGCGTTCCGGAATGCGTCCCGATTGATGGCCGAGACGGGCGCCCCTGCGGTCAAGCTGGAGGGCGGGCTTCACATGGCCGAGACGATTGCCTTCCTTACCGCGCGCGGTGTGCCGGTGATGGCGCATGTCGGCCTGACGCCGCAGTCGGTGAACACTCTGGGCGGCTACAAGGTCGTGGGTCGCGATGGCGAGGCGGAAAAGGTGATGGCTGACGCCCGGGCAATCGAGGCAGCCGGGGCTTTCTCCGTCGTGCTGGAAAAGGTGCCGATGGGACTTGCGGGCCGGATCACGGCAGCGCTGTCGATCCCGACCATCGGTATCGGGGCAGGCCGCGATTGCGATGGTCAGGTCCTGGTGGTCGATGACATGCTGGGGCTGTTCACGGATTTCCGTCCGAAGTTCGTGAAACGCTACGCTGAACTGGGCAAGACGGCGGAAGAGGCGATTGCCGCCTATGCCGCCGACGTGCGGTCGGGTGCCTTTCCGGCGGATGAACACAGCTTCCCGGACGTTCTGCCGGTGAAGCCATGATCCTTCGCACGGTTGCGGACTTGCGGCAACTGGCGCGCGGCTGGCGCGCGGCCGGTGAGGTGATCGGTGTCGTCCCGACAATGGGTGCGCTGCACGAGGGACACTTGTCCCTTGCGCGGCGAGCGCGGGAGGAGTGCAACCGGGTCATCACCACGATCTTCGTGAACCCAAGGCAGTTCAACAACCCGGAAGACCTGAAGAAATACCCCCGCAGCGAAGAGGCTGACGCCGCCCTTCTGGCCACGGTCCCTGTCGACGCGATCTTCGCACCCCCGGTCGATGAGGTCTATCCTGACGGATTCATCACAAATGTGACGATGGCCGGTGTGGCACAGCCGCTGGAGGGTTATATGCGCCCGGGTCATTTCGATGGGGTCGCCACGGTGGTGACCAAGCTTTTCGGCATGACGCTTGCTGACAAGGGGTACTTCGGCCAGAAGGATTGGCAACAGCTGCAGGTGGTGCTGCGGCTGGTGCGTGACTTGAATGTGCCGGTCGACGTGGTCGGCTGCGAGACGATCCGCGAAGGCGACGGGTTGGCGATGTCGTCACGCAATGTCCGGCTGACGACGGAAGGGCGCGTCAAGGCACCCGTCCTTTATGCCGCGATCAGTGCGGCGGCAGCGGATATCCGCGCTGGCCACGCCGATCGCATGGCGATCCGCGAGGCCGCCGAAACGATGCGCGAAGCGGGTTTCGAGCGGGTCGAATACATCGAGTTGCGTGATGCCGAGACCCTGATGCCCTCGGATGATCCGCGCCGCCCGCGCCGGATGCTTGCCGCCGCCTGGGTCGATGGTGTGCGGCTGATCGACAACATCCCGGTCTGAGCGGCAGTTTTCAAGCGGAGCGCTGGCGCGCAAATCGCTGGTCTCGTCGGCGCGCTTTGGCGCTTCTCCTCGGCTGATGGGGGCATTCTGCCCCCAAACCCCCTGAGGATACTTGCACCAGCATGAAAACACTTCGGCCTTTCATACTGGACCAAGTATCCCCGCCGGAGGCACCTTGCCGGTCCCACAAGACCAACCATTCCGCACTTGGCGGATGGCGTCACTTGGGGCAAGACTTGTCCCGATGGACCCGGCGTCCGATTATCCCGCGCCGGGACGATGTAATTTCCTGTCACATCCCTATGTGATGCAAACGTGGTTCAACGGAGGGTCAGATGGCCGATTTCGAGACGCAGATCAAGGAAAGCCAGGCTCAGGTCGCCGAGGCACAGGCAAAGATTTCTGCAATCACCAGCCGGATCGAGGCGGCGCGCAGCGGGCTTGATCAGGGTGTGACGCTCGACGTCGAGAACGCCACGCTGGAAGATGTGAACAAGCACACCGACCTGATGAACGCCAACATCGCGGAGCTGATCATGGGCCTCGATGACGTGACGGCGGGCTTTTCGGCGGAGTTTGCCGAAATGCGGTCGAAGACGGGGATGGAAAGCTTCATCGGCATCTTCTCCAACGCCAAGGCGGAATCGATGCGGCAGGAGCGGATGCGCTCGGCGAGCGTGGATGACAAGCTGCAGGATCTGATCGCGAAATCGGATGTGATCGTGAAGCTGCTGCAGGGGCAACTGGACCTTCTGAACGTTCAGAAAACGCGCGTGGAAGGAAACCTGTCCTCGACGTTGACGGAGCGGGAAGAAACCGTCGGCGCACTGGAGGCGGTGCGGGCCGAAGTCGCGGGAATGGACCCGAAGATCATCGAGCTGGAGAACAGGATTTCGGTCGAGCAGGACGCGGCGGCGCGGACCAAGCTGGAGACGGATCTGGCGACCCTCAACGCGCAGTACAACGCGCTGGTGCAGGACGAGCAGGTGAAGTTGGCGAAGTCGCAAACGCTGGAGCGCTATATCGAGAAGGGCAAGACCTGGGTCGACAGCCTGCAGAACCAGGCGGCGACGCAACTGGTGCTGATCAACAAGCTGCAGACGGATACCAAGCAGCGGGTGGTGCTGTATGATGCGCTGACCTCGTCGTTGAAGACCGCCCAGCAGCAGGACGTGGCGCATAGGATCAACGAGATCGGGGTCAAGACCGATCAGGAAGCCCAGACCGCGATGGCGGCGATCGGGGCTGCGACCAACGACAAGATGGCCGACATGCTGGAAGCGCATGAGGGGCATATGGTCTTTGCCCGCCAGATCCTGGAGCAGAAGGCGAAGGCGGATGAACGCTTTGCCCGGAGGTTCGCGACGATTGTCGAGAAGCACGACAAGAACGCGTATGGGGAATGAGGGCGCATGACGCTCTGGAAAAGAACTGCGGGCGGGTTCGCGCTTTGCGCTGGTGCCGCCGCGCCATGGTTCATCGCAGAATTGCTTGCCCGGAGTGACATTCCGACATTGGAGGCTGCAGGAGCCCCCATTTTCGTGGTCGCGTACTTCTTCAGCTTTCCAATCTTTGCTCTGGGTCTTCTGATGATCGTCGTTGGTACAGTCACTCATCTGCGCAATGCATGGCGGCAGCGGCCAGATGCCTGACCCCACAGTCAAGGACGTCCTCACCTCGGACCACCACGAGCTTTACGACACGCTCGTGGCCCGTCGGTACTTCGCAAAGTTCGACCGGATCACCGGGCATCTGGGACGGGTGGCGGCGGAGATGGAGACCGAGGGGCGGCTGACGCGGACCGAGGCGCGGGTGCTGGGGGGTTATCTCAAAGCAGTGGCGGCGACGTTTCGGGCGTTGAACCACAAGTACCTGATGACGGGGAGGGGGGAGACGGCGCCAAAGCTGACCATCGACCGGCACGAGAGCGGGTTTCCGGTGGCGCAAGAGCTGATGACCATGGCGGTCGATGCCCAGCAGGCCGAGAAGCATCTGGCCGGGATGCCATCCGAGACCGAACTCAAGGACCGGATGGTGCGGCAGATCGTGGGGGAGCAAACGATCCCCACGGCGCTGCAGTTCGCGCTGTCGCAGCGGTACTACTACGAGGCGCTGGCGGCGGGGGGCATCTTCTGGGCGCGGAATGACCCGGATGCGCAGTGGATCGAGGATCTAGGCGACCGGCGGCATTTCCTGGTGCATTGGGCGGTCTGGGATACTCAGGTCAACCTTCCGGTGGTCTACATGATGGACCTGGAGGACAGCGGGAAAAAACCGCTGCCGAATGACGCCTATCGGTGGCCGCAAGCGCAGCATGCGCTGATGGCGCAGTCCGTGGGCGGGTTGAAGCTGGTCACGATTGCGACCGGGTTCGACAAGGATTTCTCCGACCTGCATCCGAAGCGGCTGCGGCGGATCATCCTGGGGCCGATGTATTCGGCGGGGTTCACCTTGCAGTCGGGGCCGATTTCCAAGGTGCTGGAGGGTGCCAAGGCCCCGGAGGGGGAGGATTGGGCGCTGGTCTGGACGGTGGAGGATCTGGTTTCGGACCGCGAGGAAGAGGTGAAGGACGGCTGGTTCTCAACTTTCCTGCGGCAGGTCTACAGGCTCGACCCGGTGGCGGGGGCCGAACTGGGGGCGACGCGGCAGGACCGGATGATCATCCTGCCGGAGAAGCCTTATCAGGTGCTGGTGGAGCAAGATCCGAAGGGATTGCGGGGATTGCGGAAGTTCGTGGTGGGAGCCGGGGGGCGGCTTATTCCGGCCGTATGACGGGTGGACACGTCCGGGGCGCTGCCCCGGGCCCCGGGATATTTTTGGACAGATGAAAGGGCTTTGCCGATGAGCACGCGCGACACGATGGAGCTGAAGGAAGAGACGATCCGGGCGCAGTACGAGGCGGCGCTGGGGATGGTCCTTGGGTTCGATCATGCGCCGCGGCTGGCAAAGCCTTTGGTCGTGGCGGTTCAGGCGGAGCGTTCGCCGGGGATTGGGGCGCGGCCGACGTTCCGCTCGACGGTGCCGGGGATGGCGACGCGGACGACGGCTCGGCCGGGCGGGGTGCGGCTGTCGGAGCGGGTCGAGGGGTTGGGCGATGGGCTGGTGTCGCCGGTGCAGGCGGCGGTGCTGAACGCGCTGCGGCGTTCGCTGGCGATTGCGCTGGCGATGGGGGAGACGTTTTCGGCGCAGTCGGGCCTTTCGGAGTTGAAGAAGGCGAACCTTGAGGGGCGGGTGCCGGAGCCGCGCCGTGGGGAGTTCGGGGAGTTGTTGCAGGGCGAGGCGCTGGTGGTTCTGTTCACATTTGCCAACGCTCTGGCCTATCTCATCGCGCCCCATGTCGGGCCGGGAACGGTGGAGCTGGGCGAGGTGGAGGAGGTTTTGACCGACAACGCCCCGCTGGCCTTGCAGGGGGCCTTGTGGGAGCTTGATCAGGATATCGGGGCGCTGGCGACGGATGACGTGAAGCTGGTGGCGGTGGTGTCGGCCTTTGCCGAGGCGCTGATGAAGAAGGTGCAGATCCGGGCGGAGAACGGGACGCGGGTGTCGGTGTTCACGGGGGCCTCGTGGAAGGTCGAGGCGGATCAGCTGACCATCGCGGGGTTCAAGCCAGCCAAGGCGGCGAAGGGTGGCGTGATCGCCATGGCGTTCAAGAAGCCGCATGAGGTGGTGGGCAACCATATCGCCAAGTACCAAAGCCTGCGGCTGTCGAAGATGCTGATGGCATATGATTTCGAGCGGCGGCTGAATCCGTTCGCGGAACTGGGCGGGTTCATTTTCACCTTCATGGGGGACGGCAAGCCCGGGACGGGGAAGACCACGCTGATCCAGATGATGGCGGGGCTGCTGGACGGGTATTGCAAGGTGGCGGGTTATCCGTTTCGCTACCAGAACTTCAGCATCGACCAGATCGACAGTTATCAGGGCAAGTCGGGGCAGAACGCGAAGGCCTTCATCGACGCGGTGCTGGACCCCTCGGTGATCGGCTTCGGCACCATTGACGACATCGACCAGGTGGCGGGGAAGCGGGGCGACCGGCAGTCCTCCGCCGGCCAGCAGGAGGTGACGGCGGTCTTCATGCAGGCCTTTGCCGGGGCGGGGACGGTGGTGCGGGGGAACTGCACCTTCGGGATGTTCTCGAACTATCCGGAGAACGTGGACGACGCGTTGCGGCAGCGGGCCGGGGCGCGGTTTCTGGTG